>NZ_JBEXDX010000017.1:0-179900 GCF_040605995.1 Streptomyces sp. NPDC005492 | reverse complement strand
AGGCGGCACTTGTATGCCGAGGTCGCGCGGGCCGTCGTACCCACCGACGGCCGCACCCCCGAAGAGGTCACCCAAGCCGTCCTGGACGCACTGGACGGTCGCGAGGTGGACGAAATCGACGCGGACGGCTCAACGAATGGAAGGAACAAGCGAGTTGACCGCGCTGACTGGAGCCCTGGCTTGCGGCACAGCCACTCTGGGTGAAGATCGATCGTTGTGACCCGAGGAGAACCGATGAAGATCACTCGTCACCCTGCTGGTGCACCCTGCTGGGCGGATCTCGACACCCCCGACGTCGCCTCCGCCCGCACCTTCTACAGCACCCTTCTGGGCTGGGAGGCCCTCGAACTACCCAGCGGATACGTGAACTTCGCGCTGCGGGGAGAGAAGATCGTGGGCGCGGTCAAGCTCAGGGAAGGTCAGGAGCACTCGGCCGGCTGGAGCGTCTACTTCATGTCGGACGACCTGAACGCGACGACCAAGGCCGTCGAGGAGGCCGGCGGCCGTGTGGTGAGTCCGCCCGCGAAGGTGTCGGTCGCCGGTAGCGCGGCTGTCTACGAGGCCCCGGACGGCGCGGTGTTCGGCGCCTGGGAGCCGGACAAGCACCCCGGCTCCGGACTGGTGCGCGAGCCCGGCGCGCTGTCCTGGTTCGGACTGAGCACACCGGACGTCGACGGTGCCAAGGCGTTCTACGCCCAGGTCTTCGGCTGGACCGCGGCCGTACCTCCGGCCGGAGGCGCCGTGGCTCATCTGACCTTCGTCGGCGGAGTCGCGGAGTTCGGCGGTATCACGAGCGGATCCGTGGGCGCCGGCTGGACCCTGTACTTCGGTGTCGCGGATGTGGACGCGGCCTCCGCCGCGGCGGTCGCGCTGGGCGGCGCTGTCGTGTCCGGGCCCATCGGTGCGCCTGGCCTCGGACGTGTCGCCGTACTGAAGGACCCGGCGGGTGTGACCTTCGCCCTCGTCCAGCACGCCTGACGAACCGCAGGCCGCCCCGGTGGGTCCGTGCACCCCGCCGGGGCGTCGCCGTACATGGGGGTGCTTCTCCTGCCCGACGCCTTGCTGATCGTCTGCACGCATCCTTCATGCGACTCGTCCGATACGGAAGAAACCCCTCAGATCAGCCGTACGGCTCGCGTGCGCCGGATGCCGCACGGACGATCTGCCTGTCGGTCCAGGACGTTCGTCAGCGGAAGAAGGAGGTGGTTCGCCGTGCAGAGCGAACCTCCGAGTCAGTCCCCGCGCACCGTTGCCCCTCGCCCACGCGGGCCGTGACAGCTCACGGCTGAACCTCGTCAGGGCGGTGACGGGCTCCGGTGTGCGCCTTCGAGCAGGAGAGCATGCCCCTTCCCTCCGTCCCGCCGAGGTGACCTTGCCATGACATCTGTCCAGCTGCCCGACGAGCTGCCCACCGAGCTCCAGGACGCCCTGGAACGGCACGACCTGCGCGATGCACAGCACCTGCTGGGCCGACGCCCTCCGCATGTGATCGCCGACGATCTGGCCCGGATGGACACCGTGGACGCGGTCGTCGCGTTCCGGCTGCTGGGCAAGGACCAGGCCATCGAGGTGTTCGAGGAACTGGAACCCGTGGATCAACAGGCCATTCTGATGGGGCTGCGGGACGTGGCGTTCCGCGAACTGGTCGAGGAGTTGGACCCCGACGACAGAGTGCGCATGCTGCGCGAGGCGCCCGCCAAGGTGGTCCGGCGGGTCCTGGCGGGGCTCAGCACGCACGAGCGCCAGGTGACCGCGGCTCTGCTCGGCTACCCGGAAGGCTCGGTCGGCCGCTACATGACACCCGAAGTCGTAGCCCTCGACGGACAGTCGACAGTGAGGCAGGCACTCCAACGGGTCCGGACCAAGGGTGCGGACGCCGAGACCGTCTACACCCTGCCAGTCGTGGACTCCGGACGTCGCCTGACCGGCGTGGTCACCCTGCGTGAGCTGGTGCTCAGCTCGCCGGACGACAACGTCACGGACCACGTCGTCACCGGCGCCGCCCGCGCGTACGCCGCCGATTCCGCCGAGGGCGCCGCGCGCCTGATGCGCGAGACCAACGCCCTGGCTCTGCCCGTCGTCGACAGCGAGGAGCGGCTCGTGGGGTTGCTCACCATCGACGACGCGGTCGAGGTCATCGAGGAGGCGGACACGGAGGATGTCGTGCTGCAGTCCGGGGCAGCTCCCTGGATGGGGCACTACATGGCGGCGTCCGTCTGGCAACTGGCGCGGTACCGGGTCGTGTGGCTGTTGCTTCTGCTGCTGGCCGCGACCCTCACCGTGACCGTGACAGAGGCTTTCGAGACCACGCTCGAGAAGGCCACCCAACTGGCCATGTTCATCCCGCTGTTGATCGGCACCGGCGGCAATGCGGGAGCGCAGGCGGCCACCGCCGCGGTACGGGCGCTGGCCGTGGGCGAAGTGCGCGTCTCCGATCTGCCGGCGGTCATCTGGCGCGAGTGCAGGGTGGGCGTGGTGCTGGGCACGATGCTGGCCACCCTCGGGATGGTGCTGGGCACGCTGTTCGTCGGCGCACAGATCGCCGTCGTGGTTGGCATCACCCTGGTGATCATCTGCGGCTGGGCGGCGACGGTCGGTGGCGCCATGCCCCTGTTGGCCAAACGCCTCCACATCGACCCCGCGGTGGTGTCGGCTCCGATGGTGACGACCCTGGTCGATGCCACGGGACTGGTGATCTACTTCCTCACCGCCCGTACGGTTCTGGGCATTTGACCGGATGGGCAGGGCCGGGGTGGAGTGCGGTGGTGCCGCTGGATCCACTTTCCGGGACCGGCCTGCCCTTGACGGGGCAGAAGCTCTGGGTTTCCGGGGAGCGCTGGACGCGAGGAACAGGGCGCAAAATCCGGACCAGCGGTGTTTACACGGCCATGCGGCACCACGGTCTGGACGCGCACATCAGGGTGGAGCGGGGCAACAACACCGAGGCGGCCGGCGAGCGCGCCGCCGGCCACCTCCTTGACGCGGGCGAACTGCCCACCGCCGTGGTCGCGTTCAACGACCAGAGCGCGCCGAGGAATAGAGCAGGCGCTTAGAAGGCACCTGCTCTGTCTCGGTGGCGACAGTCGAGGGTCGCGTTCGCTCACCGGCAGAGGTGAGCCCCTCGGTTGCCCAGGTGATGCTCGGTCATCACGTCAGCCGGGTGATTCGGCGGCGGCCGCCCCCCGACGATCGAACCAGAGCGCTATTTCGGCCACGGTGGTCACGATCAGCAGCACCAGGCAGCACGCGAAGCCGATCAGTCCGGCCTCCAGCCAGTAGATCCCACGCCAGTCCATGCACTCCAGGGCCGGTGAGCAGCCGACGGTTCCGGGGCTGATCTGCGGTCCCTTCTCGTGGTATCCGATGAGGGGGCAGGACAGCGAGATGACGGTGGCGGCGGACAGCAGGCACCACCGGATCCGCCGTGTTCCCCACCACGACACGATCCAGCCGACGATGGTCACCGCCGGCAGGATCCACACGTATCCACTGACTATTGCCACACTGCATCGGTCCGTGACATCGAGTTCCGGCCGGTCTGCCGTTGGGTGACGTGGTTGCCCGTGTCGATCAGCCCCACCAAGGGGTGCTTGATGGTCGGCAGATCGCCCGCCGGCTTCCGTGTCGTCACCTCCAGGCTCAGATCGAGCCGGTCACCTGACTTGAGCTTCACCGTTGTGCTCCACTTGGTGTCGAACAGCGACGTGGTCCGGGTGCGCGAGAGGAGTCGTACACCGGCGTCGTGCGCTGTGTGATTGAGCCGGGCGTCGGCGATTTTGACGTCGCTCACGATCTGGGGGTCCAACGCCACGGAGAAGGACGCGGTTGCGGGGACGGGGCCCGGTCCGACGCTCTGCACCGTGACCTGAACCGGATAGTAGTACCACCGCTTTCCGTTCCCCCGCTCGCGGCGGCCCCAGACACCGCTGACCTCAAGGCCCCATGGTGTGGCGACGCCGCCGAACGTGCTCGGCCGGTGCGGCTGAAGGCTCCGCCGACCGCTCGCCTTTGCGTTCTTCCGGCTCAGGGCGGCGGTCGCGTCCGCGGGCCCGACAACGAGATCGCGCGGATAGAGCACGGGGTAGGCGGTTCCCACGACGACCACCGGATCAATGCCCGCGGCGACGGCTTCGGCGAGGGTGACCGTGCAGGTCGCGAGCGTCGTCTTGCGGTCGGTGGTGATCGTGCTGGTCGTGCGCAGTCGGCGGTCGTCGACGGTGGCCACCGCGGTGGGCAGCGGGGAGTAGAGCCGAGGGTCGTAGGTGACGGTCACTTCGGTCCCGGCCGGAAGACTCGCGCCCGCGTGCTGGACCCGGACGGCCAACTGTCTGGGGAACGCCGCCGGTTGGACACCGACGCCGGGAAGGACCGCGACCGGGCTCGCACCGACCGGGACCAGCACCACGTCGCCTCGGAATGACCGGCCATGTCAGCCCTAGGTGTCACAGGCCAGCCGGTGTTACCAGAGCCTGGCCGACCCCGAAGCACCGGTGGCTTCAAACGACCTATCCGACGGCGAACCCCCTCCGCCTCGGTGCTCCATCGGCCAGGCGCGGAGCGCCTGGCGGCCGAGCTACGACCGCGAGTGGTGTCCCCGGCGGGTGAACCGTGGCCGTCGCCGAGAAGTGGGGACCAGTTGGGGACCACACGACGTGGGCGATGGTGCACGAGGGAGCCTTCTCTGCACGTCGTGCGTCCTGGTTAAGTCTGTTATGTCGAGAAAATACCCTCGACGCTCACTCCTGGGGGTCAAGGGGGTCGCAGGTTCAAACCCTGACCGCCCCTCCCACGCCGCGCCGCCGACTCCTCGCGCCCCGCCGTATCGTCGATACATGGGCATCACCGCTTCACCCCGTGTCCTCGTCATCGGGCTCGATCCACGTCGGGTGCCCGGGCCGTGGGATCCCGAGCCGGTGGTCGAGGCGATCGAGGCGGGACTGGCCAAGTTCGCCGAACACGGCGTGGGCGTGGAGAGCTGTCTGTTCGGCCTCGACGGAAGCGACGACGTGGACGAGGTCGTCGGGGACGCGTTGCGCGCCCATCCCTGGGAGTGCGTCACCATCGGCGGTGGTCTGCGCCACTCGGACGATCAAGTCGAACTCCTTGAGCGAGTGATCAACCTGGTTCGGCGGCACGCACCGGATGCGGCCATCGCGTTCAACAGCAGCCCGGCCACCACCTATGAGGCCGCTGCCCGTTGGCTCGCCTGACGGCAGCACGGTGATGTTCGAGCCATCTTGCAATTGCGCGGCTTCGTGAGAATCTTGCAGCGGGCTGCGTATTTCATTCTTTACTTCGTCGGAATCTAGCGGGCCGCATGCGGGCTCTGTACGGTCGGGGCGCCGGTTTCCCCCCACCCCGTGATGGAGCAGCAGATGCTGACGATCTCCAGACCCCCGCGACTGACGGTGGCTGTCGTGGCCGCGGTCGGCGCGATATGTGTGTCCCTTCCACCGGCGGCCGCCACAACGGCCGCCGCCGCACGGCCCGCGGCCGTGGGTGCGACGACGCCGTTCAGGATCTACGAGGCCGAGGCGGGAACTCCCGCCGAAGGCGCGGCTGTTCGGTCGCTGACCTCGGCGCCGACGACGCAGTACTCAAGCGCCGCCCTGGAGGCTTCGGGCCATTCCTATGTCCACCTGGACGGCACCGGCCAGTCGGTGCAGTGGACCAACACCACCGGCCGGCCGATCTCCTTCCTCAACGTCCGCGCGAGCATCCCGGATTCGGCGACCGGCGGCGGTGTCACCGGCACACTGAACCTCTACGTCGACGGCGTGTTCCGGCAGGCACTGCACCTCAACTCGAAGCAGAGCTGGGTGTACGAGGGCAACGGCAACTACAACACGAGTGACAACCAGAACCCGGCCGACGGCGACCCGAGGGTCTTCTGGGACGAGTCGCACACCTTCGTCGCCGGGTCCCCGATCCCGGCGGGCGCCACGTTCTCGCTGCGCAAGGACGCCGACAACAGCGCGTCCTTCTACGACGTGGACTCCCTCGACGTGGAGAACCCGCCGGCGCCGAGGGCACAGCCGGCTAACTCGATCTCGATCACGAGCTGCGGTGCGGTGGCGGACAACACCCCGACCAACGGCGCGGCCGACAGCCGGTCAGTGGACAGCCGGGCCGCCATCCAGACCTGCATCGACCAGGCTCAGTCGCAGGGCAAGACCCTGTGGATCCCGCAGGGCACCTTCTATGTGAAGGGCACCGAGGGACTGAGCGCACACGGCATCACCATCGCGGGCGCCGGCCTGTGATACAGCACGATCTACCGTGACGTCCCGGTCCCCAACAGCACACCGCTGGCAGCCCTGTTCGACCTGACGTCGTGCACGGTGCGTGACTTCCACATCGACGCCAACGCCGTCAGCCGCAGCACCGTCGGCGGGGACGGCGGCGCGATGGACACCACCGGCACCGACTGGCTGGCCGACGGCATCTGGACCCAGCACACCATGTCCGGCTTCTGGGCCTCCGGCACCGGCGGGACGGTACGGAACAGCAGGCTGACGTCGATCTGGGCGGACGGCATCAACGTCAACAACGTGTCGCTGGGCGCGGACACCGGCAACGACCTGACGGTCACCAACAACTTCGTGCGCGGCACCGGCGACGACGCGATCGCCATCAACTCGGTGAACTACAACACCAACAGCGACGGTTCCCAGACCTTCTACAAGCCGATGACCGATGTCACCGTCAGCGACAACACCTCAGTCGCGCCGTGGGGCGGCAAAGGTGTCGGGATCTACGGCGGCAGCGGTCATGTGGTCAGGAACAACTACATCAGCGACACCGCCCGTTACATCGGTCTGGGCGCCGGGCGCTTCGGCGTCAACGGCAGCGACCTGTTGTCCGCGACCGTCACCGGCAACACCGTCCTCCGCTCCGGCGGCAACGCCTACAGCCAGGGCCAACCCGCCCTGCACATAGGCAACGGCGGGGACGGGCAGAACACCGGGACCGTCGACAAGGTCACGGTCACCGGCAACACCGTCACCGACTCCCTCTACGACGGGATCGGCTTCTCCACCTCGACCAACACCCTGCTCCGGGACAACACCGTCAACAGCCCGGGCCGCAACGGCATCGCGATCTCGCCGCCCTTCTACCCCGCGCCCACCGGCTCCGCGACGATCACCGACAACACGGTCACCGGCCTCGACGCCGGCACCTCGGCCTTCGTCAACAACTCCACCGGTTTCATCGCGACGTTGAGCGACAACCACTGGCCACCGCCCGCTCCCGAAGGCCCCTACGGCGGCACCCCGGCCGCCGTGCCCGGCACGGTCCAGGCGGAGGACTACGACACCGGCGGCCAAGGGATCGCGTACAACGTCACCTCCGTCAACGGCAACGCCAACTCCTACCGCGCGGACGGCGTCGACCTGGACAACACCTCGGACGCCGGCGGCGGTTACAACCTGGGCTGGACCGGCGGCGGACAGTGGTTCCGCTACACCGTGGACGTCGCCACGGCCGGCACCTACACCCTCGACCTCCGCGTCGCGGCCCCGTCCGCGGTGACCGACGCGCTGCACCTGTCGGACGCGGCGGGCACCGACCTCACCGGAGCCGTCGACCTGGCCGCCACCGGCGACTGGCAGACCTGGTCCACCGTCACCACCCATGTGACCCTGCCCGCCGGCCGGCAGACCCTGACACTCCATCAGGACAACGGCGGCTGGAACATCAACCACCTCGCCTTCCTGACCGCCTGACCCCAACCCGCCCCACGACGCCGCCGGACGCTCCGTCCGGCGGCATCGTCATATGCGCGCGGCACCCGAGATCTTGCAGCCGTCATTTTTGTTTGTTGCAAAGTTCTGTCTAGTTATTGCGTGATCATGCCAAGGATATTACGGTCCCCCCTGCATCGTCGCCATCCCCTGCTTCCCCTCCCTCCTCGGCGGTGCCAGCGGAACAGTTCCGGCATTTCGTTATCAAAGGAGTGGCACGTGTTCCATTCCATCCGAGATCTGAGACGGACCCTCGTCTGCGCGGTCAGCACCGCGATGCTCGCCGCCGTCGGCGTCGTCGCCCTGGCCGTCTCACCCGCCGAGGCGGCGTCCACCGCCACGGGCGGCAGCGGCGCGAGCCTGCCCTACGTCGAGGTGCAGGCGGAGAACTCCGCCACCAACGGCACGTCCATCGGCCCGAGTTACACCCAGGGCCAGTTGGCCGACGAGGCGTCGTACCGCAAGGCGACGACGCTTCAGGGCACCGGCGAGTACGTCACCTTCACCACGCCGGTGGCGACCAACTCGATCAACTTCCGCTACAGCATCCCCGACACCTCGGGCGGCTCGGTCTACACCGCCGGGCTGTCCCTGTACATCAACGGCGTCAAGCAGCCCGACTTCACCCTGACCAACGCCTACAGCTGGTACTACGGCAGCTACCCCTTCACCAACACCCCGGGCAGCAACCCGCACCACTTCTACGACGAGGCCCACCGCCTGTTCTCCACCACCTATCCGGCGGGCACGACCTTCAAGCTCCAGGTCGACTCGGGGGACACCGCCTCCTCGTACACGATCGACTTCGCCGACTTCGAGCAGGTCGGCGCCGCCCTCACCGCGCCCTCCGGGTCGGTGTCGGTGACCAGCAAGGGCGCCGACCCGACCGGTGCGGCCGACGCGACCAGCGCGTTCAACTCCGCGATCAGCGCGGCCGGTTCGGGCGGCACGGTGTGGATCCCGCCGGGCACGTACAACATCCCCGGCCACATCAGCGTCAACAACGTCACGATCGCCGGCGCCGGCATGTGGTACTCGACCGTCACCGGCACGGCCCCAGGCTTCTACGGCAACTCGGCGCCCTCGGCCAGCACCAATGTGCACCTGCAGAACTTCGCCATCTTCGGCAATGTGCAGGAGCGCGACGACAGTGCCCAGGTCAACGGCATCGGTGGCGCGATGAGCAACTCCACCGTCTCCAGTGTGTGGATCGACCACATGAAGGTCGGCGCCTGGATGGACGGGCCGATGGACGGACTGACGTTCACCGGCATGCGCATCCGTGACACCACCGCCGACGGCATCAACTTCCACGGCGGCGTCACCAACTCGAAGGTGACCAACAGCGACATCCGCAACACCGGCGACGACGGCATCGCCACCTGGGCGGACTCCGCCATCGGAGCCGACGCCAACGACACGATCTCCGACAACACCGTGTCCCTGCAGATCCTCGCCAACGCCATCGCGATCTACGGCGGCCACGACAACACCGTCAGCGGCAACCGCGTGGTGGACACCGGCCTCGCCCAGGGCGGCGGCATCCACGTCGGGCAGCGCTTCACCTCGACACCGGTCGGCACCACCACCATCTCCGGCAACACCATGGTCCGGGCCGGCAGCCTCGACCCCAACTGGCAGTTCGGCGTAGGCGCGTTGTGGTTCGACGGCAGCCAGGGCGCGATCACCGGCCCCATCAACGTGACCAACGCCCTGATCCAGCAGAGCCCCTACGAAGCCGTCCAGTGGGTCGAGGGCACCATCAGCGGGGTCAACCTCAACAACGTGACCATCGCCGGCACCGGAACCTTCGCCCTTCAGGAACAGACCGGGGGCGCCGCCAAGTTCACCAATGTCACGGCCACCGGCGTCGGTTACTCCTCCCCGGTCTACAACTGCTCGGGCGGCAACTTCGTCGTCACCGACGGCGGCGGCAACTCCGGCATCAACGGCACGCCGTACTGCGGCGGTTGGCCCGCCCCGGTGTATCCGCCGTACCCGGCGGAAGGCGTGACGGCCACCCCCGGCGCGCTCAACTTCGGTTCGGTGGCGACCGGTTCGACCAGCGCCGCACAGACCGTGACGGTTTCCAACCCGACCAACACCGCCGCGTCCGTCTCGTCGATCTCCACCAGCGGCGACTACTCCCAGACCAACACCTGCGGTTCGTCGATCGCGGCGAACGGCTCGTGCACCGTCAGCGTCAAGTTCGCGCCGACCGCGACCGGCGGCCGTAGCGGATCCCTGACCGTCAACGCGGGCGGGACCACCAACACGGTCAGCCTCTCCGGTACCGGCACCGCGCCGGGCCCGGTGCTGAACACCGACCCGGCGAGCCTGTCCTTCGAGGGCACGGTGGTCGGCTCGTCGGCCACCGCGCAGACGGTCAAGGTGACGAACTCGGGCACCGCGTCGGCGACCGTCTCGGCTGTCGCGGCGACCGGTGACTTCAGCCAGACCAACAACTGCTCCACCCTCGCGGTCGGCGCCTCCTGCACGGTGACCGTCGGCTTCAAGCCCACCACGGGTGGCGCGCGCACCGGCAACCTGACCGTCACCAGCAACGCCAACAACAGCCCGACCGTCGTCGCCCTCACCGGCAGCGGCATCGACAGCACCACCAACATCGCCGCCGGGCGGCCGGCGACGGCGAGTTCGAGCAGCAGCCCATACGTCGCCTCGAACCTCACCGACCCGGACGCGTCGACCTACTGGGAGGGCACGCTCGGTTCGTTCCCGCAGTGGGCCCAGGTCGACCTCGGCCAGAACTACGGCGTCGGCAAGGTCGTCCTCAAACTCCCGCCGGCGGCTGCCTGGTCGACCCGCACGCAGACCCTGTCGGTGCAGGGATCCACGGACGGCTCCAGCTTCTCCACGATCAAGGCCTCGGCCGGGTACACCTTCGACC
Source organism: Streptomyces sp. NPDC005492 (assembly GCF_040605995.1). Taxonomy (NCBI): domain Bacteria; kingdom Bacillati; phylum Actinomycetota; class Actinomycetes; order Kitasatosporales; family Streptomycetaceae; genus Streptomyces; species Streptomyces sp. NPDC005492. Next base: position 169,247 of record NZ_JBEXDX010000017.1, on the reverse strand, counting down.
CGAGCGCCAACAACAACACGGCGACCATCACCTTCAGCAGTGCCACGACGAGATACGTACGGGTGAACATCACCGCCAACACCGGCTGGAACGCAGCCCAGTTGTCGGACTTCGAAGTCTTCCCCAGCGGCGGCGGCTCCTCACCGGCGACCCTGTCGGCCGGCCCGACGTCACTGACGTATCCCACCCAGGCGCTCAACACCAGCAGCAGCGCGCAGCCGGTCACGATCACCAACACCGGCACGGCCGCCGCGACTCTCTCCGGCATCACCGTCACCGGCGACTTCGCGCAGACCAACACCTGCGGGACGACGATCGCGGCGAACGCCTCCTGCACGGTGAACGTCACGTTCCGGCCCACCGCGTCCGGCACCCGCACCGGCGATCTCAGCATCGCCAGCAACGCGTCGAACGGCACGACCACGGTCGCACTGACCGGCACCGGCGCCGGCACGGCGAGCAGGAACCTGGCGGCCGGCGCCGCCACCACGGAGTCCAGCCACACCGACGTGTACTCGTCGTCGAACGTGACGGACGCCAACCAGGGCACCTACTGGGAGAGCGCCAACAACGCCTTCCCGCAGTGGGTCCAGGTCGACCTCGGTTCCGCGCAGAGCACGAGCCGCGTCGTCCTCCAACTCCCCGCAGGTTGGGGCGCCCGCAACCAGACGCTGTCCCTGTCGGGCAGCACCGACGGCGCGGCCTTCAACACCCTCAAGTCGTCGGCCACCTACACCTTCGACCCCACCACCAACAACACGGTGACCATCACGTTCACCGCGACCACCCAGCGATACCTCCGGGTGAACATCACGGCCAACAACGGCTGGCCGGCCGGGCAGATCTCCGAGTTCCAGGTCTGGAACACCTGACCTGACGTCATGGTGCCGCCGGGCGCGGACGCGCTCGCGCCCGGCGGCACCGACCACCGAGAGGAGTCGAGATGGGTGTCACACGAAGAGTCTTCTTGAGGGCAGCGATCGCGGCCACGGCGGTGGGAACCGCGGGGACGGCCGAGACCGCACTCGCCCCGACCGCGTCGGCGGCGAGCGGGCCGGGGGACGTGGTCGGCAAGATCAGCGTCGGCTACCAGGGTTGGTTCGCCTGCGTCGGCGACGGCGCCCCCATCAACGGCTGGTGGCACTGGAGCCAGGACTGGGGCCGCTCGCCGTCCCCGACCAACACGAACATCAAATGCTGGCCCGACGTACGTGAGTTCACGAGCACCTACCAGACCTCGTACGCGGCCCTCGGCAACGGCCGCCCCGCCGCGCTGTTCTCGTCGTACGACCAGCAGACGGTGAACACCCACTTCCTGTGGATGCAGCAGAACAACATCGACACCGCCGCCCTGCAACGCTTCAACCCCACCGGCGGCGAGGGCCCCACCCGCGACGCCATGGCGACCAAGGTGCGCGCGGCCGCCGAGTCGTACGGGCGGAAGTTCTACATCATGTACGACGTCTCCAACTGGACGAACATGCAGTCCGAGATCAAGACGGACTGGACGGCCAAGATGTCGGCGCACACGGCGAGTTCGGCCTACGCGAAGCAGAACGGCAAGCCGGTCGTCTGCATCTGGGGCTTCGGCTTCAACGACCCCAACCACCCCTTCACCCCCGACGCCTGCCTCGACGTCGTCAACTGGTTCAAGGGACAGGGGTGTTACGTCATCGGCGGCGTCCCACGCGAATGGCGGACGGGCACCGGGGGCTCGCAACCCGGCTTCCTCGGCGTCTACCACGCCTTCGACATGATCTCGCCGTGGATGGTCGGCGCCATCGGCAACGTTACCGAGGCCGACAACGCCTACGCCACCTACACCGTCCCCGATCAGGCCGACTGCAACGCCAACGGCATCGACTACCAGCCCTGCGTCCTGCCCGGCGACGTCTCCGGCCGGCAGCGCGCCCACGGCGACTTCATGTGGCGGCAGTTCTACAACGTGGTGCGGGCCGGGGTGCAGGGCATCTACATCTCGATGTTCGACGAGTTCAACGAGGGCAACCAGATCGCCAAGACCGCCGAGACCCAGGACTGGGTGCCCACCGACTCAGGGTTCCTCGCCCTCGACGAGGACGGCACCCCCTGCTCCGCCGACTACTACCTCCGGCTGACCGGCGACGGCGGCCGCATGCTCAAGGGCCAGCTCGCGCTGACTCCAACTCGCCCCACTCAGCCGGTGGTTCCGAGCGGCGGCGACACCACACCGCCGACCGCGCCGAGTGCTCTGACCGTCACCGGGCACACCAGCGACTCCGTCTCGCTGACCTGGAACCCGTCGACCGACAACGCCGGCGTGACCGGCTACCGCGTCCTGCGGGTCTCCGGTTCGACCAGCACCCAGGTGGGCACCACCGGCTCAACCTCGTTCACCGTCACCGGACTTGGCGCGTCCACCGCGTACACCTTCGACGTCGTCGCCGTCGACGCGGCGGGCAACGTGTCCCAGCCCTCCAACCAGGCCACCGTCACCACCGACCCGCCGTCCAGCACCACCAACCTCGCGCTCCACCGGCCCACTTCGGAGAGCAGCCACACCCAGACCTACGCCTCGGGCAACGCGACCGACGGCGACACCACCACCTACTGGGAGTCCGCCAACAACGCCTTCCCGCAATGGATCCAGGTCGATCTGGGTGCCACCACGACCGCCGTCAAACGGATCGTCCTTCACCTTCCCCCGGCGACGGCCTGGGCCACTCGCACCCAGACCATCTCCGTCCAGACCGGCACGGACGGCAGCACCTTCACCCAGCAACTCGCCCCGGCGGGCCACACCTTCGACCCGGCGACCGGCAACACCGCGACCCTCACGCTCCCCGCAACCGTCAACGCCCGGTACGTCCGCCTCATCTTCACCGCCAACACCGGCTGGCCGGCCGGGCAGGTCTCGGAGTTCCAGGTCTTCGGTGCCTGAAGCCCGGGTCAGCCGCCGCCATCGAGATCCGTGCGCTGCCGCACCACCCGCAACTCGTCGCCCAACAGCTCCACTTCGTACAGCTTGCCGCGCGCGTTCTCGAACGGGCGGTGCAGGATCATCATCAACCGGCTCTCGAACGTGCGGAACAGCATGCCGTGGCCGCTGTCCTCCCGTACCAGCGGCGGGAGTTGGCGCCACGGCCCGGTGATCTCCCCGGACTCCGAGACGGCGTACGTCTGCACATAACCGCCGCCCATGGTGCCTTCCCGGCCGGTCCTGTTCTTCTCGTACGTCGACCACAGCATCAGCAGGGAGCCGCCGGGGGTGCGGTACACCTGCGGGCCGTCCGTGACGTAGGGCGGGAGCTGGTGCGGTACGCCGGCCGGGATCTCCTCGGTGATCCACGACGCGTCCGACGCCTTGAAGAGGAGGACAGGATCGCCGACCGTCCCGGTCAGGTCGGTAGCCAGCCGGACCGCTTCCATCGTCCCGTCGACGGTCTGCAGCCACTCGTGCGCGTACACCATCCACGGCTGCCCGGCCGGGTCCACGTACAACGTGCCGTCCAGGCACATGAGGTGGCGGGGTGTGGTGGGGCGCGTGGGGTCGACCGCCGTGAAGGGGCCCAGCAGGGATTCGGACACGGCCGTGATCGTGCCGCGCAGATGGTTCGCGAGCTGGAACGGCGTGCCCCAGCGGCCGGCCGGCGGCACCTGCAGCGGGCTGTTCTCGTCGTGCAGTGTGGTGAAGAGGTGGTACCTGCCGTTCCAGGCGTGCACCTCCGGCGCCCAACCGCCCTCCGTCGCCCAGAGGTCGGGCTGCTGAGCTGCCAGGAACACCACCACCGGACGCGTCCACTCGCGCAGGTCGTGGCTGCGGTAGACCATCGTGCCGACGCCCTCCACGCCCGACACCGAAGGGTCGTTGGAGGTGTAGAGGTGGTAGGTGCGGGTCCCCTCGTCGGCCACGACGAACGGGTCGTGCAACGGCATGTCGGGAAGCCGCATCGGCTCGCTCAGATCTGGATCGGTCGCCATGCTGTCACCGTAGGGCCCCACAAATCCCGTCCGCATCACCGCTGTTGAGGGAAAAACGCTTGGACCGCGCGGGTGCCGGCGCGGGACACTGCCCACTCCTGGCCTGCCCTTCTGCGGGCTGCCGGACGACTTCACGGGGTGGGGATGGGATCGCCTGAATCGCGCGACACCGGGCCGCGCCGGGGCTCGGTGCTGCTCGCTCTGCGCTACTACGGACGGGAGTTGACCCGACTGCGCCGGTGGACCGCGCCCGCCACACTGCTGCCGGCGCTGGGCAACATCGGCATCAACTACATCGCGCCGCTGATCGTGGCCAAGCTCGTCGCACGGATCGCCGGTGACACGGGCATCGGGGTCCGCGCGACGCTGCCGTACGTCCTCGGGTTCGCCGGTGTCCTGCTGCTCGCCGAACTGCTGTGGCGGCTCGGACTGCACTGCCTGAACCGGCTGGACGCGCTCGGCATCGAGCACCTGTATGTGATCGGCATGGACGAACTCTTCGCCAAGGACGCCGCGTTCTTCCACGACAACTTCGCCGGTTCCCTGACCAAGCGGGTGCTGAGCTTCGCCTCGCGCTTCGAGGAGTTCGTCGACACGATGACCTTCCAGGTCGTCGGCAGCCTGGTGCCGCTGCTGTTCGGCTCCGTCGTGCTGTGGCGCTACGAACCGCTGCTGGTCGTGGGCCTGTTGGCGATGATCGCGCTCACCGCCCTGGTCGTCGCGCCGCTCATCCGGCGCCGGCAGGCACTCGTGGACGAGCGCGAGGAGGCCATCGCCCGGGTGTCCGGTCATGTCGCCGACAGCCTGATGAACATGGACACGGTCCGCGCGTTCGCCGCCGAGGAACGCGAGGCCGCCGAACACCGCTCCCGCGTCGCCCGGTCGCGGCGGCTCACCCTCCGCTCCTGGGACTACGGCAACCTGCGCATCGACACCCTGGTCGCGCCACTGTCCGTGTTCACCAACGCGCTGGGGCTGCTGCTCGCCGTCGCGCTCGGCGGCGGAACACACGGCGTGGAGTCGGTGGTTGTCGCCTTCACGTACTACAGCAACGCCACCCGGATCATGTTCGAGTTCAACCAGATCTACCGTCGGCTGGAGAGCTCGATGACCGAGGCCGCGCAGTTCACCGAACTGCTGCTGGCCCCGCCCACCGTGGTCGACCCGCCCTCCCCGGAACCGCTGCGGTCGCGGGGCGCGGACGTCCGCTTCGAGAAGGTGACCTTCGCCCACGCGGGCGCGGACACCCTCTTCGACGGGCTCGACCTCACCGTGCCCAGCGGCACCAAGATCGGCCTCGTCGGCCGGTCCGGCGGCGGCAAGACCACGCTCAGCCGGCTGCTGCTGCGGATGACGGACATCGACGCCGGCCGCATCCTGATCGGGGGACAGGACATCAGCAGACTGCGCCAGGCCGATCTGCGCAGTCTGATCGCCTACGTCCCGCAGGACCCCGCGATGTTCCACCGCACCCTGCGGGAGAACCTCACGTTCGCCCGGCCCGACGCCACCGACGCCGAGGTCCGGCGGGCGGCCGAGGCGGCGCACGTCACCGAGTTCGCCGACGCCCTCCCGGACGGCTTCGAGACGATGGTGGGGGAGCGCGGGATCAAGCTGTCCGGCGGGCAGCGCCAACGGGTCGCGCTGGCCCGGGCCATCCTGCGCGACGCGCCGATCCTGCTGCTCGACGAGGCCACCAGCGCCCTCGACTCCGAGAGCGAGCTCCTCGTCCAGGAGGCGCTGTGGCGGCTCATGGAGGGGCGCACGGCACTCGTCGTCGCTCACCGGCTGAGCACCGTCGCCGGCATGGACAAGCTGGTCGTCCTCGACCGCGGCCGGATCGTCGAACAGGGCACGCACCAGGAGCTGTTGGCGGCCGAGGGCGCCTACGCGAAGCTGTGGCAGCACCAGTCGGGCGGCTTCCTCGACGACAGCGCGGAGCAGGCCGCCGACCTGCGTTGACGGTGCGAACACCGGCCCGGATCACGGGACTTGAGCCACGTGTGGCCGACAACCGGTTTCTAGCAAACGGTGTTCCACGCCTGTCTCGTCGAGGTTACCCAGTCTTTTCGAAAGTTCGCCCAAGGTCTTGACGCCGTTTCCGAGCCGGAAGAAGCTCTGCCCCAACGCGTGACAACCGGTTTCTATTGGAGGTGGTGCGGTCATGCACCCACGTGCTGGTGCCCCCCTGTGCCGCCGACGATTTCTCGCCGCCGCGGCGACCGGTGTCGCGACCGGCGCGGCGGCGCTGAGCGGCTGCGCCCTGCAGGTGGCCGGCGCCGCGAGCGGCGGTGGCGGCGAGAGCATCACGATGATGGTCAATCTCGACGACTTCTCCACGGACCTGGTCAAGCAGGCTCAGAAGGAGCTCGGTATCGAGATCATCGTGGTGAGGGACGACATCACCCGGCTGATCGCGATGCTCACCAACGGCAACCCGCCGGACCTGGTGCGCGGTGTCGGCGCCGTCGACGCGCCGTACCTCGCCGCCCGGGGAGTGGCGGAGGACCTGGACCCGTACTTCGCCAGGTCCTCCGTCCTCAAGGTCGAAGACCTGGACCCCGCCAACGACCTGTGGCGGTACGACGGCACCACCCAGGGCAAGGGCCCCCGTTACGGCATGGCGAAGGACTTCTCCCAGGACGCGATGTTCTGGTACAACACCTCGCTCTTCGACAAGGCGGGCGTCGACCATCCCGCCGAGACCGAGCCGATCACATACGAGGAGTGGCTGGACAACGCCAAGCGTCTGGTCCAGCGGAAGAACGGCCAGACCACCGTCTACGGCGGCAGTTACAACGGCGCCCTGGACCTCGGCATGCTGTTCACGAACCTGACGGCCGCCGCCGGAGGCAGCCTCTTCAACGAGGACTTCAGCCGGGTGGATTTCACCAGCCCCGAGGCCCGCAGGGCCCTGACCTGGTACGTGGACTACGCGAAGACCAAGGTCGGGCCCAGCCTCATCCAGCCCAACCCCGATGCGTGGGACGGGCCCACCTATGTCGCGAACCGGATGGCCATGTCCGGCAACGGCTATTGGCTGGGCGGCATGATCGATACGGTGCCGAAGGTGGCGGAGGTGTCCCGCCTCGCACCCGCCCCGGTCTTCGAGGGCTGCCCGCGGCTCAGCTCCTGCCAGGCCGCCACGGGCCTGTGGATGCCGAAGAAGGCGCGCAACAAGGACGCCGCCTGGCGGGTCTTCGAGTGGTTCTTCGGCGAGGGGCCGGCCAAGGTCCACGCGGAGAGCGGCTGGGGGATACCGAGCCTGAAGTCGCTCCAGCCGCTGATGCCGCACAAGGAGGACTACCAGAAGCGTGCCCTGTCGGTGCAGAAGGCCGAGCTGGAGCACTTCTCGGTGACCCCCTTCACCCCCTACATCAAGACCGACGCCATGGTCGCCCTCATCAACCAGATCATTCCGGCCGCGGAGCACGGCCAGATCTCCGTCGACACCCTCGCGGGACGCCTCAACTCGTCCATCAACGAGCAGATGAAGCGCGGTAAGGAGCAGGTGGGATGAGAGTCGGCCAGATCCCCGAAGTCGCCGGGCGGCCCCGGTCCGTCCCGGGCACCGGCGCCGTACGCGCAGGCGGTCTGCCCCGGACCTCCATGACCGCGCGCCGGCACCGGGCGTTCTACATGTTCGCCTCACCCTGGATCGTCGGCTTCCTGCTGCTGACCATCGGCCCGATGGCGTACGCGCTGTGGCTGAGCTTCACCACGTTCGACGGGATCTCGCCCAACTGGCGCTACGTCGGGCTGGGCAACTACCAGGAGCTGCTCTCCGACCCGACGACCTGGCACTCGCTGGGACGTGCCGGCCTGTTCGCCGTGACCTCGGTTCCGCTGTCGATCGTCGCGGGGATGGCGCTCGCGGTCCTGGTCAACCGCCCGCTCAAGGCGCGCGGCCTGTGGCGCACCCTGCTCTATCTGCCGGCGGTGGTGCCGCCGGTGGGCGCGGGGCTCGTCTTCAAGCAGCTCTTCAACCGGGACTCCGGCGCCACCAACGGCGTCCTCCATCTGGTCGGCATCGACGCCGTCGCCTGGCTGGACGACCCGTACGCCCGCTACGTGATCCTGATGGCGGTGCTGTGGGCGGCCGGAAACATCATGATCATCTCGCTGGCCGGGCTTCAGGACGTGCCCCGCGAACTCCACGAGGCGGCACGGATCGACGGCGCGAGCGCCTGGCGGACCTTCCGCAGCATCACCGTGCCGCTGCTCTCGCCGGTCCTGCTCTTCCAGGCCGTGACCGGAATGATCGCCTCGGTCCAGACGATCATGCCCATGCTGCTCGCCGCGGACGCCAGCCCCAAGGGCGTCACCTCGATACCGCAGTCCAACTACATGTACATGATGCACGTGTTCGCGGAGTACTTCGCACTCGGCCGCTACGGCTACGGCTCCGCGCTCCTGTGGGTGCTCTTCGTCCTCATCCTCATCGTGACCGGCCTGATCTTCAGGTTCACCTCCGGTGTGGTGTTCTACAACGTCGACCCGGAGGCGAAGAAGTGACCGCCACCACCGTGACCTCCAAGGCACCCAAGACGCCCACGGGGCGCAAGGCCCGCGATTCCGGGGCCAGGGTGCGGGTGCGCACCACCCGTCTCATCCTCTACACCGTGCTCGTCGTGATCACCGGCCTGATGCTGGGACCCTTCGGCTGGCTGGTCATCACCGGTCTGAAGACCACACCCGAGCTCGCGGCCTCCCCGGTGCACTGGCTGCCGGACAAGATCCAGTGGCACAACTTCGCCGATGCCTTCTACCAGATCGACTTTCTCGGCTACGCCCGCAACTCCCTGATCATCGCCCTGATCTACGCCACCCTCGTCACCCTGAGTTCCGCCTGGGTCGGCTTCGGGTTCGCCCGCCTGTCCGCTCCGGGCAGGAAGACCCTGTTCGGGGTGCTGCTCGGCTCGATGATGCTGCCCCAGATGATCACGCTCTTCCCCACGTACCTCATCTTCGCGAAGCTCGGCATGGTCGACACCTACTGGCCCTGGGTCCTGTGGGGCCTGGCCGCCGCCCCGTATCTGGTCTTCCTCTTCCGGCAGTTCTTCGCCGGGCTGCCCCGGGAGCTGGAGGAGGCCGCCATCGTCGACGGCTGCGGCTACGCCGCAATCTTCTGGCGGATCTTCCTGCCGCAGTCCTGGCCGGTCCTGGCCGCGAGCTTCGTGATCGCCTTCACCTGGTCCTGGGGAGACTTCATCGCTCCCATGCTGCTCCTGTCCAGCGACCGCACCACGCTCTCCGTCGCCATCATGACCTCCTATGTGACGGAGGGCGGGATGCCGGTGAACAACCTCCTGGCGGCCGGCTCCGTGATGTACGTCGTCCCGATCCTGCTGGTCTTCCTCGTCGCACAGCGCGGTTTCGTCGCCGGCATGTCAACGACCGGCCTCAAGTAGCCGCACCGGCCGACCTGTCCAGGTTTCCTCTGCCCTTCCGCCCTTCTGCAAGGAGTCGTACATGAACACGCCCCTGTCCCGGCGCTCAGCCCTCCAGGCGGCCGGTGCCACCGCGCTCGCCGCCGGTCTCTCCGGGCTGACCGCCACGGCGGCCCACGCGGACGGCGCCAAGTCCCGCCCCAGACTGGTGACTTACCCGCGTCCCGCGAGCATGCCGACCAACACCAGCTTCCAGGTGCGGGTCCGCACCGCCCCGCACGGCGACTGGCAGACCCTCGACATCTACCGGCCGCAGTTCGAGGAGATCAACGCGACCACCGGTGGGGGCAAGGTCTACAACTCCTCGATGGCGTACTTCGACTTCGACGGCTCGGCCGAGATCGAGGTCACCTACCTCAAGGGCGGCACCACCAAGGCCCGGGTGAGACCGGACGCGCTGGGCATCACGCCCGAACTCCTCGGCGACACCCTGCGGTTCACCCTGGACGAGCCGAAGGACGTCGTCGTCCAGATCAACGACGAGATCTTCGACGCCCTGCACCTGATCACCAACCATGTCGAGCACCACGCCCCGTCCGCCGACGACCCGGACGTCATCTACTTCGGCCCCGGCGTCCACACCGTCACCGGCGGCGTCCTCACCGTGCCCAGTGGCAAGACCGTGTACCTCGCGGGCGGCGCCGTCCTGACCGCGCAGGTCTTCTTCAAGAACGTCGAGCGGTCCCGCCTCACCGGCCACGGAGTGCTCTACAACAACCCCAACGGCGCCATCCTCTGCGAGGGCAGCAAGAACATCCGGGTCGACAACGTCATCATCCTCAACCCGGCCGGCTACGCGGGCACGTTCGGTGAGAGCGAGAACGTCCGCATCACCAAGGCGCGCGCGTTCAGTTCGAAGGGCAACGGCGACGGTTTCGACGTCTTCTCATCGACCGGGATCACCTTCGACGGCTGCTTCATGCGCAACTCCGACGACTGCATCGCCATCTACTGCCACCGCTGGGACTACTACGGCGACACTCGCGACATCACCGTCCAGAACTGCACCCTGTGGGCCGATGTCGCGCACCCGATCAACGTAGGCACGCACGGCAACACCGACGCGCCCGAGACGATCGAGAACCTCGTCATCAAGAACATCGACGTCCTGGACCACCGCGAACCCCAGATGAACTACCAGGGCTGCATCGCCCTCAACCCCGGTGACTCCAACCTGATCAAGAACGTCCGCATCGAGGACGTCCGGATCGAGGACTTCCGCTGGGGCCAGGTCATTTACATGAAGGTCATGTTCAACACGAAGTACAACACCTCGGTCGGCCGCGGCATCCAGGACGTGTACGTCAAGAACCTCAGCTACGCCGGCACCCACGCCAACCCGTCGCTCTTCCTCGGCTACGACGCCGAACACGCCATCGACAACGTCACGTTCGAGAACCTGGTGATCAACGGGGTCGTCGTCGCGGACTCGATGAAGAAGCCGAGCTGGTTCTACACCACCGACGAGATCCAGTGGTTCTACAACGAGCACGTCACCAACCTGAAGTTCCTCACCACCGCCGAGGCCGAGGCGGCCGCCGCGTCATGAGCATCCCCGCACCGAGCCGCCGGGGCTTCCTCGGCGGCACCGCGGCCCTGCTGCTGGCGTCGGGCGCGAGCGGACTGCTCGTGCCCGGCCGGGCGGCGGCGGCCCAGGACGACACCGGGACGACCTTCACCCACCCCGGCCTCCTGCACACCGCCGACGACCTCGCCCGCATGAAGGCGGCCGTCACCGCGAAGCAATCCCCGGTCTACGACGGCTACTTGGCGCTCGCGGCCCACGCCCGCTCCTCGTCGTCGTACGCCGTGCAGAACACCGGCCAGATCACCACCTGGGGCCGCGGCCCCGCCAACTACCAGAACCAGGCCGTCGCCGACTCGGCCGCCGCCTACCAGAACGCCCTCCTCTGGGCGGTCACCGGAGACACCGCGCACGCCGACAAGGCCCGCGACATCCTCAACGCCTGGTCCGCCTCGCTCACCGGCATCACCGGAGCCGACGGACCGCTCGGCGCGGGGCTCCAGGCCTTCAAGTTCGTCAACGCCGCCGAACTGCTCCGCCACACCGGCTACGACGGCTGGAGCGCCGCCGACATCGCGCGCTGCGAGGAGTCCTTCCTCCGCGTCTGGTACCCGGCGCTGTCCTGCTACGCGCTCTACGCCAACGGCAACTGGGATCTGACGTCCCTTCAATCCCTGCTGGCCATAGGGGTGTTCTGCGAGGAACCCACCCTCTTCCACGACGCGCTGCGCTTCGCCGCGGCCGGCGCGGGCAACGGCAGCGTCCTCCACCGCATCGTCACCGCCGCCGGCCAGGGCCAGGAGAGCGGCCGGGACCAGGGCCACGAACAGCTCGCGGTCGGCCTGCTCGCGGACGCGGCGCAGGTCGCCTGGAACCAGGGCGTCGACCTCTGGGGCTTCGACGACAACCGCATCCTCGCCAACGTCGAGTACGCCGCCCGCTACAACCTCGGCGGCGACGTTCCCTTCGTGCCGGACCTCGACCGCACCGGCAAGTACATCAAGCTCACCGTGTCGGCCATCTCGCGCGGCCCTCTGCCGCCGATCTACGAGATGGCGTACGCGCACTACGCCGGCGTGCGCGGACTCGACACCCCGTACACGAAGAGCGCGGTCTTCCACGGCACCGGCGGCACCCGGGTCGTCGAGGGCAGCAACGACGACCTGCCGAGCTGGGGCACCTTCGCCTACGCCGGCGCGACAGCGACCTCGCAGACCGTGCCGACACCGCCGGCCGGTGTCACGGCGGTCGGCGACGACCGTTCGGTCACGGTGACCTGGCTGCCGTCGACCTGGGCCGACTCCTACACGGTCCTGCGGGCGACGGACGTGGACGGCCGCTACGAGAAGATCGCGTCCGGGGTGGGGCAGCCGACGTACACGGACCGGCACGTGCACGCCGGGCGGACGTACTACTACACGGTTGAGGCCTCCAACACCCTGGGGAAGAGCGGCAGTTCGGCGTGGGCGGCGGCCTCCGCCGGGCTCCCCGGGTCCTGGTCGAGCCAGGACGTGGGGGCGGTGAAGATCCCCGGTTCCGCCGCGTTCGACGGCGAGCGCTTCGTCCTGGAGGCGAGCGGCACCGCCGACACCCACCGCCTCGTCCACCTCCCGCTGCGCGGCGACGGCACGGTCACCGCCCGGATCGTGTGGCCGCTCAGCTCGCAGTACTCCAAGATCGGCGTAACCGTCCGCGCCTCCCTCGACGCGGACGCGGCCCACGCCTCGATGCTGATCCAGGGGCTGCCGCTGCACACCTGGAGCGGGGTGTGGACGGTACGCCCGTCCACCGGAGCCGATGTCTCCGCGACCGGCAGCACACCCGTGCCGCCCTCCCAGCAGCAGGCGATCACGGTGAACGCGGCCTTCCCGATCTCCGACCTCGGCGCCCTGCCCGAGTCGGCGACACCGCTGGAGGCGCCCTACGTCGAGGGCGCGGGCGACGGCTACCGGCTGCGGGAGCCCTACTGGGTGCGCGTGACCCGGAAGGGTGCGCGCTGCACCGGCGCCATCTCGCCGGACGCCGTCCACTGGACCGAAGTCGGCTCCACGGACGTCGAGTTGGGACGCACCGCGTACGTGGGCCTCACTCTCACCTCCTGCCTCGGCGTCGACGAGGACTACGCCGAGACCGGCACCGGCGCCTTCGACAACGTCACCGTGACCTCCCCGTCCGGAGTGGTCTGGCAGGTGCCCCGCCCGACCCGTACCCCCACCGACCTACGGGCTGACACCGGCGCGGACGCCGTCGAGCTGGCCTGGACCGACCCGGACCTGTGCGCCCGCTACACCGTGCTGCGCGCACCCCGCGCCGACGGACCGTTCAAGACCCTCGCCACCGACGTCGGCCCGGTCGGCTTCGGCACCCGTATCCGGTACGCGGACGCGACGGGGACGCCGGGAACGACGTACCACTACCGCGTCGCGAAGACCAACGCCGGTGGCCGCGGCCCGCGTTCGGCGCCCGCCCAGGCGGTGATGCCGACTCCGGCACAGCCCCAACTCACCTCCGCCACCACTGCGTTCACCAACCAAGGTGCCGAGTTCCGCCATCTGCTGCGGGCCTCGCACGAACCCGTACGGTTCACCGCGGACGGCCTGCCCGCCGGGCTTCGCCTCGACCGGAGCACCGGGCTGGTGTCCGGAACCCCCACGGAGACAGGTGAGTTCACGGTCGCGACGACCGCGGCCAACGCCTCCGGCACCACCACCGGCACCGTCGCCCTCACCGTCGGCACCGCCCCGCCCACGCCGTGGACGTACGGCGACCTCGGCGACACCGTGCTCGACGACCGTGCCTTCGGGACGCTGGGCGTGGTGGCGATCATCACGCCGGGCAGCACGTCGTACGACGGCGGCACCTTCACGGTGCGCGGCGCGGGCGTCGACCTGAACGCCAACGGCCAAGGAATGACAGGGCAGTTCGTACGGCGGCCGGTCAGCGGCGACTGCGAGGTCGTCGCCCGGATCGTCTCCCGCGGTGGAGTGACGACCGACCGGGTCGGGCTGCTCATGGCCAAGTCGCTGTCGCCGTTCGACCAGGCGGCGGGCGCCGTCGTCACCGGCGGGAGCAGCGCTCAACTGATGCTCCGCAAGACCGTGGCGGGTGCCTCCGCCTTCACCGGCGGCGCTGCCGTCACCCTCCCCGCCCTGCTGCGGCTGAAGCGCGCCGGGACCGCGTTCAGCGCGGCCCTGTCCACCGATGACGGTGTCACCTGGACCCCCCTCGCCGACGGAGAGATCCCCGGCTTCGGTGACGCCCCCTATTACGTCGGCCTGGTGGTCTGCTCGCGCAGCCAACAAGTCCGCTGCACCACGGAGTTCGACGAGGTGAGCATCACGCCCACCTGATCCTCCACGGATTGGAGATGCACAGCGATGAGCCGCACTTCCCCCCACGAGCACCTCCGCAAAACCGAGTTGAGCCGCCGCGGTCTTCTGAAGACCGCGGGCGGGCTCACCGCCGCCGTCGCCCTCGGCGGCGCCACGGTGGCCACCACCGCTGACGCGGCCCCGGCCACCTTCACCCACCCCGGCATGCTGCACAACGCCGGTGACATCAACCGCGCCAAGGTCAGGGTCGCGGCGGGAACCGACCCCTGGCTGTCCGGCTGGAACCGGCTGACCGCCAACTCCCACTCCCAGTCCACCTGGACCAACCGGGCGACCGCGACGATCATCCGCGGCGGTACCGGAGAGAACTACGCCACGCTCTACAACGACATCGCCGCCGCCTACCAGAACGCCCTGCGCTGGAAGGTGGGCGGCACCGAGGCGAACGCCGTGTGCGCCGCCAACATCCTCAACGCCTGGTCGAGGACGCTGACTACGGTCACCGGCAACGCGGACCGCTTCCTCGCCTCCGGCATCTACGGCTGGGAGTTCGCCAACGCGTGCGAGCTGATGCGCGACTACAGCGGCTTCGACCTGGCCGCCGCCCAGGAGATGCTCGCGAGCGTCTTCTATCCGCTCAACAACGACTTCCTGCTCAACCACAACACGGCCTGCATCACCAACTACTGGGCCAACTGGGACCTGTGCAACATGGCCTCGATCCTGGCCATCGGGATCCTCAACGAGGACAAGGCCAAGTACGACCAAGCCGTCACCTACTTCAAGTCGGGCGCGGGCAACGGCTCCATCGCGCACGCGGTGCCGTACCTGTACACCGACTCCGACGGCTACGCGCTCGGCCAGTGGCAGGAGTCCGGCCGCGACCAGGGCCACACCATGATGGGCATGGGCCAGATGGGCGCGATCTGCGAGATGGCCTGGAACCAGGGCGACGACCTGTACTCGTACGACAGCCGTCGCTTCATGAAGGCCGCCCAGTACGTCGCCAAGTACAACACCGGCAGTGACGTGCCCTTCACCACCTACACCTGGGGCACCGGGCAGAGCTGCGCCCAGTCGTCCCAGACGGTGATCTCCACCGCCTCGCGCGGCCAGGTCCGCCCCGTGTGGGCGATGCTCCACTTCCACTACAACCGGCGGATCAACCTCGACGACAAGTACATCTCGGCCATGTACTACGACCTCGTCACGCCCGAGGGCGGGGGAGGTGACTACGGCACCGACAGCGGCGGCTTCGACCAGCTCGGCTTCGGCACCCTGATGTACGCGAAGTAGCGGGCCCGGCATGTCCACGGGTCGGGCACCGGTGCCCGACCCGTGGACGCCCTCTTGACCCCGGACGACGGTGGATCGACACTCCAGTAGGGAATCCTAGTGAACAGGTAGGGAAGCATGGGGCGCTTTGAGCCGGTCACCAGCAGCCGCGTGGACCGTTCGCCTCTTCTGACCTCCCGCCGTCACATCGACCTGCTGCGGGTGTGCAGCGCGATCAGTCTTCCGCGCTGAGCCCTTTCCACCGCTCGACGACGCTTCCGCCGCGCGTACGTCCACGCGCCCGTACCCGGGGAGTCCCATGTCCGTCACACCTCTCGCCGCCGTCCCCTCGCCCCGGCCCACACCCGCGTTCCGGGGCCGGATCGGGCGCGACGCGCGCAGCGGGCACTACGCCGTGCCACGCCGCTACCGCCTCCATCTCTCCACCGCCTGCGCCGACGGCCTGCGCATCGCCGTCACCCACAGCCTGCTCGGCCTCGACGAGAGCTGTCCGGCCGAGTTCCTGTCCGCCGTGCCCGACTGTCCCGGCGGCGGCCACTTGGCGCTGCGCCCGCTCTACGAGGCGAGCGCCCACCGCTACTCGGGACCGGCCGCCGCGCCGGTGCTCAGCGACGACTGGTCCGGCCGGATCGTCAGCACCCACGCCCCCGACATCATGCGCGACCTCGCCCGGCACTTCGGCGAGGGCGGACCCCAGCTCTACCCGTGCGGCGCCGAGTCGGAGATCGAGGCCGTCGAACGGCTCTGCGCGCAAGGCATCGAGGACGCGGCGCAGCGGGCCGGCGCGGCCGGGGTCGACCAGGAGGAGCGCGACGAGGCGCTCGGCCGGCTGCTGGAGACACTGGGCTCGCTCGACCGCTGGCTGGAGGGCCGCGAGCACATGCTCCGCGACGAACTCACCGCCGCCGACGTCGAGTTGTGGGTGTCACTGGTGCAACTCGACACCGTGCACCGCAACCACCTGGACGCCGCCGCCGTGCAGCGCGTCGCCGACCACCCCCACCTGTGGGCCTACGCCCGCCGACTGGCCGCCCACCCGGCCTTCGGCGCCCACCTCGACCTCGACGGCATCGCCCGCCGCCACCACGCCCGCTGCCAGGGCCTTGAGGCCGCCGGCGCGGCTGTCCAGATCCTGGACTGGGCGGCCCACGCTGCCGACGAAACCGGGGCTTGCCGCAGGTGAGCGAGGTCCGCGCCGTCCGTCTGTCGGACGGGCATTGACATTCGTTCGGTCAGTTGCCTTAACTTGCGAAACGCGAGGCCCGCAGGGGCCCACCAGCGATGGGTGACGGACATGTACGCAGTTCTCCGGACGGCAGCACGCCGCTCCGTGGGCTGCGTACCGCCGTACGCGACCCCACTGGTCGCCGACCGAGCCGTCGATCTGCTCCGGGTCAGCAGCGCACTGTGTACCGCAGCGGGCCGTGCCCGCTGTCGGGCCTGACGATCAGTCGGCCCACGCACCTCTGACGCACACCCGCCGCTGCCGGTGTGCTCGACCCCTCCCCGCCCCCGGTCCCGTGCACCAGCGCGCGCCGTTCGCCGCCGCGCGCTTCACCGCCACGGACCGGGGTCCGCGAACCTGCCGGAGCCCACCATGAGTGAACCCCCTGGCGCCGTCGTGTCCCTCGCCGTGGCACCGACTGCCGACGAACCGTCAAAACCCCTCACCGCACAGCGAGTTCAGCCGCTGCGCCGACCCGGCCGGTGGATCGTCACCCTGGTCGTGCTGGTCGTGGTCGCCCAGTTCGTCCACGGCCTGGCGACCAACCCCTTCTACCAGTGGAGCCGCTTCGGCTACTGGTTCCTGCGCCCGACGATCCTCGACGGACTCGTCATCACCCTCGAAGTGGCCGCACTCAGCGCGGTGTTGGGCCTCCTCGGCGGCATCCTGCTCGCCCTGGCCCGGCTCTCGAAGAGCCCGGTGCTGCGCGCCACGAGCTGGACCTATGTGTGGGCCCTGCGCTCGATCCCGCTCATCGTGGTGCTGATCTTTCTCTACAACTTCAGCGCCCTGTACCAGACCCTCAGCGTCGGCGTCCCCTTCGGCCCCGCCTTCTTCTCCTTCGACGAGTCGAAGCTGGCCACCGACATGGCCGTCGCGGTCATCGGCCTCAGCCTCAACGAAGCGGCCTACGCGGCCGAAGTGGTCCGCGGCGGCATCCTCTCCGTCGACCAGGGCCAGCACGAGGCGGCCGCCGCCCTCGGCCTGCCGAAGGGCTACCAGTTCCGCAGGATCGTCTTCCCGCAGGCACTGCGCTCCATCACCCCGAACTACGTCAACCAGTTGATCGGCCTGATCAAGAGCACCTCCCTGGTCTTCTACGTCTCCCTGCTCGACCTCTTCGGCTCCGCGCAGACGATGGGCTCCACCTACCCCGGCGACATCGTGCCGCTGCTCCTGGTCGTCACCGTCTGGTACCTGATCCTGACCAGCGTCGTCTCCGTCATCCAGTTCTACGTCGAGCGGCACTACGCCCGGGGCGCCACCCGCGCCCTGCCGCCCACCCCGCTCCAGAAACTCCGCACCGGTGCCGCTGATCTGCGGGCCCGCATCCGCAGGGAGGCCGCCGTATGACCACGCACACGATCGAACCGCTGACGGACATCACACCCGCCGCCGTGGAGGTGCACGACGTCCACAAGTGGTACGGCTCCCACCGGGTGTTGGACGGCGTCGACCTGACCGTACGGCCCGGCGAGGTCACCGTGATCCTCGGCCCGTCCGGCTCCGGAAAGTCCACCCTGCTGCGGGTCATCAACCACCTGGAGAAACCCGAGATCGGCTACGTCAGCGTCAACGGTGAGCTGATCGGGGTGAAGCAACAGGGCGGCACGCTCAAGGAGTTGAGCGAGCGGGCCATCCTCGCGCAGCGCGGCCGGATCGGGTTCGTCTTCCAGAACTTCAACCTCTTCCCGCATCTGACCGTCCTCGACAACGTCGCCGCCGCACCCGTCGCCACCGGCCGGCTCGGCAAGCCCGAAGCCCAGGAACTGGCAAGGGAGTTGCTCGGCCGCGTCGGACTCGCCGAGAAGACCACCGCCTACCCGAGGCAGCTCTCCGGCGGACAGCAGCAGCGCGTGGCCATCGCACGCGCCCTCGCCCTGCGCCCCGGCGTCATCCTCTTCGACGAGCCGACCTCCGCCCTCGACCCCGAACTGGTCGGTGAAGTCCTCTCCGTCATCAAGGACTTGGCGACCAGCGGCACCACCCTTGTCATCGTCACCCACGAGATCGGCTTCGCCCGCGAGGTCGCCGACCGGGTCGTCTTCATCGACGGCGGAAAGATCGTCGAACAGGGCCCGCCGCACGAGGTTCTCGACAATCCACAGCACGAGCGGACCAGGGACTTCCTCAGCAAGGTCCTCTGAGCCCCGCCCCTCAACTCCCTTTCAGACAGCCCCGAACACCGAGCCTAGGAACAGCCATGCCTTCTCCCAGCCTGCGCGGCAGAGTCACCCGCGGACTCACCGCCACAACCGTCCTCGCCTCCCTCGCCGGCGGGCTCGCGGCCTGCGGCGGCGACAGCGACGCGGCCACCACGACGAGCAACGCCGCCTCCGGCACGGTCACCGTGGGCGCGCTCTCCAACGGCGCCGCCAAGGAGACGACGCTCAAGGTCGGCGAAGTGAAGGCGATCAGCGCCGAGTTGCCCAAGGCGATCGCCAAGAGCGGCAAGCTGGAGATCGGCGTCGGCTTCCTGCCCGCGGGTTCCCCGCCGCTCGGCTACGTCGGCTCGGACCAGAAGACCCTCACCGGTTCCGAGGCCGACATCAGCCGCCTGGTCGCCGCGGTCCTCGGTCTCAAGCCCGAGTTGAGCAACTCCACCTGGGAGAACCTCTTCATCGGCCTCGACAGCGGCAAGGTGCAGGTCGCCTTCTCCAACGTCACCGACACCGAGGAGCGCAAGGCGAAGTACGAGTTCGCCTCCTACCGCGAGGACAACCTCGGCTTCGCGGTGAAGTCGACCAACACCTGGAACTTCGACGGGAATTACGAGAACCTCGCCGGCAAGACCGTCGCCGTGGGCGCGGGTACCAACCAGGAGCGGATCCTCCTGGAGTGGAAGAAGAAACTGGCCGCCGAGGGCAAGAAGCCGCTCACCGTCAAGTACTTCCAGGACAACAACAGCACCTACCTCGCGCTGGCCGCCGGAAAGATCGACGCCTACCTCGCGCCGAATCCCTCCGTCGCCTACCAGGTCTCCCAGACCAAGGGCACGGCCAAGGCGGTCCGCAACGCGGGCACGTACTCCGGTGCCGGATCCTCCCTCCAGGGCCTGATCGCGGCCACCGCGAAGAAGAACAGCGGCCTTGCCAAGCCCCTCGCGGACGCCATCAACTACCTGATCAAGAACGGGCAGTACGCCAAGTGGCTGGCCGCCTGGAACCTCTCCAACGAGGCCGTCGCCACGTCCGAGGTCAACCCGCCCGGACTGCCCCTCAGCGACTCCTGACCCACCTCCGCAAGGGGACCCCGCCCCGCCCGGCGGGGTCCCCGCCCCGTGCGACCAGTACCGGAGCCGTCACCCGATGTCTTCCACCGCCAGTATCGACACCATCGACACCACCACGTCCCACGTCCTGGACAACCCGGCCTGGGCCGCGCTCACCGGCCCGCACGCCCACTTCGCGGAGCGCGTCGGCCGTGCCGCCCGCTACCCCGTCGACGTGGCCGGCTTCCACGCCGTCACCGACAACGACGACCCGCGCGCCTGGGCGGACCTGGCCACGCTTGTTGGCCCCGGCGGCACCGCCGCGCTGCGCGGAGTGAGCGAGGTCCCGGACGGCTGGGGGATCGTCCGCTCCGGCGAGGGCGTCCAACTCGTGGACACCGGGCTGCGGGCCGAGCCCGACCCCGAGGCCGTACGCCTCGGCCCTGACGACGTACCCGAGATCCTCGACCTGGTCGCCCGTACCGAACCCGGCCCCTACCTGCCGCGCACCGTCGAACTGGGCACCTACCTCGGCATCCGCCATGACGGCAGGCTCATCGCCCTGGCCGGCGAACGCCTCCACCCGCCGGGCTGGACCGAGATCAGCGCCGTGTGCACCGACCCGAACCACCGCGGCCGGGGCCTGGCCACCCGACTGGTCCGGGCGGTCGCCGCCGGCATCAGGGAACGCGGAGAGCACCCCTTCCTGCACGCGGCGGCCACCAACGCGAACGCGATCCGGCTGTACGAGTCGATCGGCTTCAGTCTGCGCGCCCGTACGGTCTTCTCGCTCGTCCGGTTCACCGGGCCGAGTGCCGTCGCCAGTCCGGAAGAAACGGCGTAGTCGTGCCGTTGTCCCCTAAGAAGCCGGATTCCGTGGAGGTGGAGCACATGTGTGGCGCGTCCATTCACCACGTGTGTCTCACCACGCGGCAGCACATAGATCTGCTGCGGGTGGCCGGCGCGCTCTGTCGCCCCTGACGCCGTTGCCCAGCCGCCGTGCGCCCGTGTCCACGGGCCGGCGATCTCGTACGGACCTCCAGGAAGGCACCCATCCGTGTCATCGACCTCCCCTTCTCCCTTGTCCCCGTTGCATCTCGCCGTCGCCCTCGACGGCACCGGCTGGCACCCGGCCTCCTGGCGCGAGCCGGTGGCCCGGCCCCGGGATCTGTTCACCGCCGGGTACTGGGCCGACCTGGTCGCCGAAGCCGAGCGCGGCCTCCTCGACTTCGTGACCTTCGAGGACGGTCTCGGCCTGCAGTCCTCTCACTACGGCGAGTTGGACGGCCGCACCGACCAGGTCCGCGGCCGCCTCGACGCCGTGCTGATCGCGGCCCGGATCGCACCGCTCACCCGCCACATAGGCCTGGTCCCGACAGTGGTGACCACGCACACGGAGCCGTTCCACATATCCAAGGCGATCGCCACCCTCGACTACGTCAGCACCGGCCGTGCCGGGCTGCGGGTGCAGATCAGCGCCCGCCCGCACGAGGCCGACCACTTCGGACGGCGCACCTTCCCGCCGACCAGCCTGGAGACACTCCGCACCCCGGCCGGACAGGAACGTCTCGCCGAGCACTTCGACGAGGCCGCCGACTACATCGAGGTCGTGCGCCGCCTCTGGGACAGTTGGGAGGACGACGCCGAGATCCGGGATGTCGCCACCGGCCGCTTCGTCGACCGCGACAAGCTGCACTACATCGACTTCGAGGGGCGGCACTTCAGCGTCAAGGGCCCCTCCATCACTCCCCGCCCGCCGCAGGGCCAGCCGGTCGTCAGCTCCCTGGCCCACCAGACCATCCCATACCGGCTGGTGGCCCGCGCCACCGACATCGGCTACGTCACCCCGCACGACGCCGACGAGGCACGGGCGATCGTCGCGGAGATCCGCGCCGAACAGGAGGCGGCGGACCGCGCCGACGAGCCGCTGCACATCTTCGGCGACCTCGTGGTCTTCCTCGACGACGACCCGGCCGCCGCGACCGCCCGCCGTGCACGCCTCGACGCCCTCGCGGGGGAGCCGTACACCAGCGACGCCCGCATCTTCGCCGGTACGCCCGCCCAACTCGCCGACCTGCTCCAGGAGTTGCAGTCGGCAGGCCTGACCGGCTTCCGGCTGCGGCCCGCCGTCGCCGGCCACGACCTCCCGGCGATCACCCGGGGCCTGGTCCCCGAACTCCAGCGCCGGGGCGCCTTCCGCACCACCTACGAGGCCGACACCCTGCGCGGGCTGCTGGGACTCGCCCGCCCCGCCAACCGCTACGCCGCCGCCAACGCCTGAGCCGGAGGGACCGCACGACATGAGCAAGCCCCTGAAGCAGATCCACCTGGCCGCCCACTTCCCCGGCGTCAACAACACCACCGTGTGGAGCGACCCCGCGGCCGGCAGTCACATCGAGTTCAGCTCCTTCGCGCACTTCGCCCGCACCGCCGAACGCGCCAAGTTCGACTTCCTGTTCCTGGCCGAGGGTCTGCGCCTGCGCGAACAGGGCGGAAAAATCTACGACTTGGACGTCGTCGGCCGCCCCGACACCTTCACGGTCCTCGCCGCGCTCGCCGCCGTCACCGACCACCTCGGACTGACCGGCACCATCAACTCCACCTTCAACGAGCCCTACGAGGTGGCCCGCCAGTTCGCCAGCCTCGACCACCTCTCCGGCGGCCGCGCGGCATGGAACGTGGTCACCTCCTGGGACGCGTTCACCGGCGAGAACTTCCGCCGCGGCGGCTTCCTGCCGCAGGACGAGCGCTACTCCCGGGCCAAGGAGTTCCTCGCCACCGCGGGCGAACTCTTCGACTCGTGGCAGGGCGACGAGATCGCCGCCGATCAGGACACCGGCACCTTCCTGCGGGACGCCAAGGCCGGAGCCTTCGTCCACCAGGGCCAACACTTCGACATCCACGGCCAGTTCAACGTCCCGCGCTCACCGCAGGGCCGCCCGGTGATCTTCCAGGCGGGCGACTCCGACGAGGGCCGTGAGTTCGCCGCCTCCAGCGCCGACGCCATCTTCAGCCGGTACAGCACCCTCGACCAGGGCCAGGCCTTCTACACCGACGTCAAGTCCCGCCTCGCCAAGTACGGCCGCCGCTCGGACCAGTTGCTGATCCTCCCGGCCGCGACCTTTGTGCTCGGCGACACCGACGCCGAGGCCGAGGACCTGGCCAAGGAGGTGCGCCGCCAGCAGGTCAGCGGCGCCACCGCCCTCAAGCACCTCGAATTCGTCTGGAACCGCGACCTGTCCTCCTACGACCCGGACGGCCCGCTGCCCGACATCGACCCGGACGTCAGCGACAACCACATCTCCAAGGGCCGCGCCCAAGTACGCATGTACCGCGACCCGTTGGCCACCGCCCGCGAGTGGCGTGAGCTGGCCGCCGCCAACAAGTGGTCCATCCGAGACCTCGTCATCAACACCGGCAACCGGCAGGCCTTCATCGGCTCCCCGGCCACGGTCGCCCGCACCATCAACGACTTCGTGCAGGCCGATGCCAGCGACGGCTTCATCCTCGTCCCGCACATCACCCCGAGCGGCCTGGACCCCTTCGCCGACAAGGTGGTCCCCCTCCTCCAGGAACAGGGCGTCTTCCGCACCGAGTACGAGGGCACCACCCTCCGCCACCACCTCGGCCTCACCCACCCCGACGACGCCCGCGACGAACGCGCGGCGTCGTGAGCGTACGGAGGCGGGTTCACTCCGCCCAGTCGAGCTGATGCTCCGGAGTCCCCACCGACCGCCCGTACGCGACCGCTTCGGCGCGGCCGGCTTCATCACCGCGCCGATACCGGAACACCTTCCCGGCGAAGACGACCACGCGCTCGTCGCCGACGGTGAAATCGGCGTACCAGCCGAGGGTGGGCTCCAGAGCGGCGGCGAGCGCCTCGGCGACCGCGTCGGCGGCGCCGTCGTCGTCGGCCTCCCACTCCACGAGCGTCCAGACGCCGGGCTGCCCGGCCGCCGCGCTCGCCGACACATCGGTCCGCTCCACCTTGCGGATGCGCAGCCCATGTGGCGCGAACACAGCACCGGGGCGCAGACTTTCACCGAGCACATATCCCGTGATCATGTCCCATCTCCTCTTCGCGGTCGGCGGCTCTCTGCCATGATCGACGCCATGGCCGTCCGTATCGAGTCCGCCGACGTCTTCGACCTCCACCGGGTTCTGGAGGACCACGCCCGCTACTGGGGAGAGCGTGACCTGCGTGCGCTCCATCTCACCGCGCTGGTGCAGGAGTTCGGGTCCACCTGTCTGGTCGCCCGCGCCGACGACGGCATCCGCGGATACCTCTTCGGGTTCGTCACGCCGGATCACACCGGATACGTACACCTTGTGGCGACCAGGGACGACGCGCGCGGCACCGGTCTCGGCCGGAGCCTGTACACGGCGTTCATCAAGGCCGCCGGACGGCAGGGCGCGGTCCGCCTCAAGGCGATCACCTCGGTCACCAACGAGGGCTCGATCGCCTTCCACCGCACGCTCGGTTTCGACGCGCGCGTCGTGGAGGACTACGACGGCCCTGGCCGACCCCGCGTCGTCTTCACCCGCGATCTGGTATCCCACTAGCGGACACAGCGGCGTGGCCGGGAAGACGTCTCCCTCCCCCGAAGGCGACGTTTCCCCGGCCGCTTCCCCCGGCGCCGGACTGTGGTCGTCCGCCCGCATGCGGCTGTACACATGCTGTGACCAGCACATCACCGCGGTGTCCCCCGACCCTCAGGTGGAGTACAGGCGCACACGGACGAAGCAGCGGCGGCCCTTGACGAGCCGGACCTTGAGTGTTGCGTGCGACCAGACTGCCGGTGACCGTTCCCGGGCGCCTGAGTCGAGGGCTACTCAAGTCACCCTGTATCAGGGGTGAGTAGCCGGACTCATATCTGCGTGATGACTTTCGAACAGGACGCGAAGACCCTGGAGCTGCCCTGGCCATTCACCGGCCGGGAGGACGAACTCGAACTGATCCGAGGGTCCTTGACGACCGGCCGGCACGGCATCGTGGTCACAGGTCCGGCCGGCCGGGGCAAGACCCGGCTGGTCACCGAGGCCGTCCGGGGCGGCGACTGCGCCAGGGTCACCGGGACACCCGAGACCCGCCATCTGCCCTTCGCCGCGTTCGCCCACCTGCTGCCCGAGAGCGTCTCCCTGCACCGCGCGGTCCAACTCCTGTCCGGCGTACGGCTCCTGGTGGACGACGCCCATCTCCTCGACGACCACTCGGCCGCCGTCGTCCACCAACTCGCCGTCCACGGCCGTACCCGCCTGGTGGTCGTGGTGGCCGACGGCGACCCCGTGCCCGGCGCGGTGCCCCGGCTGTGGACGGGCGAGCTGCTGCCACGTCTCGCGCTGGGGCCGCTGCCCCGGGACGAGACGGCCCAGTTGCTCGCGGCCGGCGTCGGCGGCCCGCTGGAACCCCTCACCGTGAACCGGCTGTACGGCCTCTGCCAGGGGGACCTGCGCCTGCTGCGCGACCTGTTCCGCGCGGTGCGCCAGGCCGGGCAGCTCACCCGGGCCACGGACGCCGGCGAATGGGCGTGGCGCGGCCCGGTGCCGGTCACCGCGACGGTCCGCGAACGCACCGCGCAAGTCCTCGGCCGCACCGACGTCTTGGAGCGCGAGAGCCTCGAACGCCTCGCCTTCGCCGAGCCGTTGGCGCCGTCCACGGACGACTTCGACCTCGACGTCCTCGAACGCCTCGAAGCCGAAGCCCTGATCGACATCGACGACCTGGGCGCCGTCCGCCTCACCCACCCCCTCCACGGCCCCGCCCTGCGGGCCGCCGCCGGTCGGCTCAGGGCCCGACGGCTGGCTCGCACTCCCGAGCAGTGCACCCCGGCCCTCGCGGCCGAACGGGCCGCGCTGACCGACCGCATCGACCGCACCGACGTACGACCGCTGCCGACGCCGGTGGGGGAGTGGCTGGTCGCGGAGGGCGCACCGGTACCGGCCGGGTACGCCGCCGTACGCGCCCGGTTCGCGCGGCTGCGGGGCGAGCTGCGCGAGGCGGCGGCCTGGGCGCGCGAAGGGCTCCGGGAGGCCTCGGGCAGCCCGGCCTGCGAGGTCGAACTCACCCTGGCCGCCGCCCAGTCGGGCGAGGTACCGGCCACCGACGAGGCCGTGGCAGACACGGGAAGCTGGCTGGCGGCGGCACGGGGCGATGTGGAGACGGCGCGGGAGACCGCGGCCGCCCGATGGCGGGAGGGCGAGGAGCCACGAGGTTCCGCTTGGGAGGCCGGCAGGCCCGCCGCGTACGCCCTCTACGACGCCGTACGCCTCGGCGCTCCCGAACGCGTCGCCGGCCGGCTCGCCCGGCTGCCCGGCGACGGACCGGCCGTCCTCGCCCGGCACGCCGAGGCGCTCGTCGACGGCGACGGACCCGCGCTGGACCGGGTGGCGGGGGAGCTGGAGCAGCGCGGGTTCCTGCTCTTCGCGGCCGAGGCGCACGCCCAGGCCGTACGGGCGCATCGCGACCCGCGCGCCGCCCGTATGTCCCGGACCCGCGCCGTCGCACTCGCCCGTCGCTGCCAGGGGGCCCGGACCCCGGCGCTGTCCGGTCTGGTCCTCGGTGAACTCACCGCCCGCCAGCGGCAGATCGTCACCCTCGCCGCCGCGGGCCTCAGCAACCGGCAGATCGCCGAGCGCCTCACCCTCTCCGTCCGCACCGTCGGCAACCACCTCTACAGCGCCTACAGCCGCCTCGGCGCGAGCGACCGCGCCGCACTGCCGTGGCTGGTGGAACTGCCGGCGGCGCAGTCGGCGTGAGGAGTGAAGGGGCGGGCCGGGGGCCGGGCGGCGGTGCGCGGCGCGTCGGTACGGTTCCGGGACAGCGGGCTGAGCGGTGCCGGGTGGACCGCACCGAGCCCGGAGGGTTCCCCCTCGCGTTGCCCCGGCAGGGGCCGGCCGCCGCGCTGATCGCCGCGTTACCCGGCCTGCCCGTCGCCCCGGCACCCGCCCTCTGCCAGCGGTCCCGTGGCCCCGCCCGGTCAAGCCGCCCCGAACGCCGTGAACGCCCACCCCGTCGCCTGATGCACCGCGTCCCCCGGCAGCGCCGCCCGGGCGTCGCGCAGGGCCTCCGCCAGGGACAGGCCTGTACTGAGGCCCTTGTGGAGGGCGAGCATCAGGGGGACCACGGCGGCGTCGTTGACGGGGGCGCTGCTCGCGACCACGCCCGCCGTGCCCAGTGGGAGCAACGCGGTTACCAGGCCGAGGAGTTCGTCCGCGCCGACCGAGGCGAACCGTGCCGTGTCGCAACTGGACAGGATGATGCGGTACGGGCTGCGGGCGAGGCGCTCGAAGTCATGGACGATCAGCGGGCCGTCGGCCATGCGTAGGGACGAGAACAGCGGGCTGTCCGCGCGGAACGTGCCGTGGGCGGCGATGTGGGCCAGGGTCGCGCCGTCCAACTCGGCCAGCACCCGGGGGACGTCGGCATCGCCGTGTTCCAGGACCGTGGGCCTTCCGTACTGGTCGGCAAGGTCCGGGACCTCGGCGCCACCGGTCGCGAGGCCGGGCCCGCGTACCAGGACATGGCGGCCACCGGGGGGTGGCTGGGTGTCCAGGGCGCGCAGCCAACTGCCCGCCGACGGCGAGACGCTGAGCACGCGGTCCCGCAGCGAGGGCAGCAACGCCCAGGGGACGCGGTGGAGTCGGCCCGGGGGGACCACCACCACCGGCCCACAGCCCAGGTGTTGGGCCGCCTCTCCGAGGAGGAGTTCCTCCAGGCGTCGGCCCGCCGCCTCCACCAGCGGGAGCCTCGCGTCCGCGCCGGGATGGGCCAGGCGCCGTAGCCCCGCCTGGACGTGTTCCGCCTCGGCCATCGCCTCCGCGAGCAGGCCCGCTTTGAAGCGGCGGACCCGGCCCTGGCCGCACAACAGGGCGTGTACGCGGCCGTCGACGACGGCGAGTTCCACCAGTCGCCCCTCGCCGAGGCGGGCCAGGAGGCGGGAGGGGTCGAAGCGATCGCCCTCGCCGGGGGCGTCGCCGCGCATATGGAGGGTGCGGGAGCGTATCTCCCGTTCCAGACGCCGCTGTTCGCGTTCCAGGGCCGGTACCGGGCGGCCCTCCATCCGGGCCTCCTCCGCGCGGGCGGCGATCTCGCGGAAGGCTGTCAAGTTGCTGAGCAGGACCGGGTCGGCGGGCGGCCGGGTGGGCGGGGTGGACAGCGCGGTCGCCCGCCAGCGCTCGCTCCACACGAGCAGCCGCCGAGGGCCGCCCGAGTCGAGGCTCGCGCGCTGGGCGAGCGCCGCGAGTTCGGCGCCCTGAGCGGTCGCTCGCGCCCGCAACTCCGAGGCGCCCAGGGTCGTACGGTGATCGTCGAGGACGTCGAGCCCGCGCCGGCAGGCCTCCAGGACTCCGCGACCGGAACCCGCGGCCCGCGCGCGCAGCGCCTGTGCCGCCCAGCCGGTCATCCGGGCCAGCGGCGGACCGCCGCGTCTGCTGCGGGCGGCCACCGCCAAGTGCCGTTCCGCGTCCGCCGTCCAGCCCAGCGCGAGCGCGATCCGGCCCGCGAGGAGCGAGGCCTCCGGCGCGGACGGTGAGCCGAAGCCGGCCAGCCGGTCGGCCACCGCGGCGGCCTCCGCCACCAGCCGCCCAGAAGCCCGCCCCGCCGTCAACCGGGCCTCGATCAGCACCAGTCGGGCATGCGTCTCCCACCAGGTGCGCCGCTGCGCGGCGAACAGCCGTACCGCCAGCGCCGCGCGTGCGATCGCCGTCCGCGGATCGTCCGCGAGCCGCGCCGCCCGGGCGGCGACGAGCAGCAGCTCCGCCTTGCGGGTGGACTGCCCGCCGATGCCGTCGAGCAGCGCGACCGCCGTGTCCGCCTGGGCCAGCGCCTCCGCGGCCAGGCCCGCGCTCAGCAGGACCTCGCAGCGGCGGATCGTGAGCATGAATGTCGGGGTGGTGAGCTTGGCGTACATCTCCTCGGCCTCGTCGAGGAGTTGGAGCGCGACCGGGATGTCGCCCGAGCGGAACCTGGCCAGGCCCCGGCTCTCGACGGCGTCGGCCTTGTCGTGCTCCTGGCCGGTGGTCTCCCAGAGCACCTCGGCTGCCGTGAAGTCCGCGTCCGCCCGGTCCACCGCCCCGAGCGCCAGATGCACGGTCGCCCGCAGGGTGAGCGCCCGCGCCGTCCAGATCACGTCGTCCACCTGCCGCAGCACGGGAATCGCCCGCCGTACGTCCTCCAGCGCCTCCCGGTGATGGCCCAGCACCCACCAGACGTAGGCCCGCCGGTACAGGACCCGCGCCCGGGTCTGACCGGTGCCGCGGGCGATGCCCCGCTCGAAGGCCTCCAGGCCCTGCCGGGTACGGCCCGCGTGCACGAGAGCCACCCCGAGCGTGCCGAGGACGTCCGCCTCCCGGTCCGCCGAATCCGCGCGCGCCGCGAAGTCGCGGGCCCGCCGCAGATGGTGCAGGGCGAGCCGCAGATCGCCGAAGTCCCGCTGCCACATGCCGATCGCGTGATGGGCCACGGAGGCCCGGAACGGCGTCGGATCGGTGTCGAGCACCTCCCGCGCACCGGCCAGCGCCTCGCCCGGAGCCGCGAACACCATCGGCAGAAGTTCGAGAACCGAGTCGCTTCCCGCTGTCACTCCTCGGATGGTAGTGGTCCCCGGTGCACACCACACAGGGGTGGCGCTGTATCAAGGAGCGGTCCCGCGGCTCTGACTGACGAACGCCGCCTCAGGGGGAGGACCCGCCATGGCACCACAGCGATTCCACGAGCAGTTCGACCAGATCCAGCGCTCGATGCCCGACACCCCTCTCGCGATGGGGCCGGACGACTCCGCCGAGTTCTTCTACGAGAAGGGCGTCGTTCTCGCCCGCGACGGAGAGGAGGCCCGTCTCGTCGAGGACACCGTACGCACGCACTTCACCGAGACCGCCGGCCTCACGGCGGACTCGGTGCGCCGCGCGGGCCCCGAGACCAACCGGTCCGGCATCACCCGCATCCAGGTCGGCGACCCGGGCCAGGGCGACCGGCGCGGCGACCACGCCGTGGCGAACGCGCTGCGCTCCCTGCGCGAACCGGAAGGACGCGCCGGACGCCGGCTCGTCAGCCGCAACCACGTGGTGTCGATCGCGGTGAACGCCTGCCCCGGCGACGAGCCGGTGCCCGTCCCGCTCACCGAGGGCGCCAACCCGGCACCCGAGGAAGCCGGTTACGACGCCGACACCGCCGTGGGCGTCCTCGTCATCGACACCGGCCTCATGCACGACTACCAGTCGTACCCGCTGCTGGCCCACGTCCAGGGCGACCCCCAGATCAGCGAGACCGACAGCGCCGGAGTGCTCCAGCAGTACGTCGGCCACGGCACGTTCATCGCCGGGCTCGTCGCGGCCGTCTCGCCCAACACCGAGGTGACCGTCCGCAACACCCTCAACGACGCCGGCGCCATCCTCGAATCGGAGTTCGGCGAGGCCCTGTTCGCGGCCGTCGACCAGAACGGCTGGCCCGACGTCATCAGCCTCTCCGCCGGCACCTCCAACGGCCGCACCGACGGACTCCTCGGGATCGAGGGCTTCATGCGGGAACTCCGGGGACAGCGCACCCTGTTGGTGGCCGCGGCCGGCAACAACGCCAGCGCCACGCCCTTCTGGCCCGCCGCCTACGCCGATCTGCCCGACTACGAGGACGTCGTCCTGTCCGTCGGAGCGCTGCGCAGCGACGGCGAGTTCGGCGCCTGCTTCAGCAACCACGGCGCCTGGGTCAAGGCCTACGCCCCCGGCGAGCGCCTCGTCGGCCCCCTCACCGGCTTCGTTGCACCCACGCCGTACACCTACCAGCACACCACGTACGACGCCTGCCGCTTCGGCTTCACCTACGCCTGCACCTGCCAATCGCCGCGGCACGCCGGTGTGTTGAGCCAGGCGGGGGAGACGGAACCGGGCACGCCGGACCAGGTGTCCTTCGCGGGGCTCGCCCAGTGGAGCGGCACCTCGTTCGCGACGCCCGTCGCCGTCGGCATGGTCGCCGCCTTCATGACGGCCAACAAGGAGACCGACGCCCGCGCCGCCCGCAGGCAACTCCTCACCGCCAACACCGAGTACGCCGAAGTGCGCGGGGCGCATGTACCGGCGCTGCGCCCGTCCACCTGGCGCCCGGTGCCCGTCGCGCCGCTCACCCCTCCGGCATGAGGGCCGGAACCGTCCCCTCCACGGCGTACGATGACATGCCGTACACAAGGGGTGGGACCGTGGATCGTGCACAAGTCGGCACGCTCGTCCAGTCCGCCGTCGACGGCGACGCGGCGGCCTGGAAGGCGATCGTGGAAGGGTTGAGCCCCCTGGTCTGGTCGGTGGTGCGCGCCCACCGGCTCTCCGACGCCGACGCCCACGAGGTCTACCAGACCGTGTGGTTCCGCTTCGCCCAGCATCTGCGGCGGATCCGGGAACCGGAGAAGACCGGCTCCTGGCTGGCGAGCACCGCGCGCAACGAGTGTCTGAAGGTGATCAAGGGTCTCAAGCGGCTCATGCCCACGGACGATCCGCAGGTCCTCGACCGGATCAGCGAGGAGCGCACGCCCGAACAGTCGCTGATCGAGTCGGAGGAGGCCGCCGCCGACGCCGAGCGCATCCGCCGGGTGTGGCAGGAGTTCGAGGAACTGGGCGAGAGGTGCAGGCAGTTGCTGCGGGTCCTGATGGCCTCGCCGCCGCCCAGCTATCAGGATGTGTCCGCCGGCCTGGGCATCGCCGTCGGCAGCATCGGACCCATGCGCCAGCGCTGTCTGCGCCGGCTGCGGGCCCGACTGGACGCCCGGGGGGCGGTGTGAGCGGCATGTACGACGACGGTCCCGACGCGTTCGACGCGTTCGGCCAGGAGCCCTTCGACGACGAGGAGCCGGACGACGAGTTCGGTGGTGAGTTCGACGACGGACTCCTGGAGGAGGAGTTGCGGCAGGCCGCCGCCATCCTGGACCCGGTCCCCGTCGAACTGCGCCAACTCGCCCTGGACGCCTACGCCTTGTACGACCTCGACGCCCGGCTCGCGGAGCTGACCTTCGACTCGCTGGTCGACGCGATCCCGGTCAGAGGGGTCATGGACATGCCCCGCATGCTGACCTTCACTGCGGGCGACCTGACCGTCGACGTGGAGGTGACGAGCGAGGGCCTGATCGGTCAGGTGATGCCGCCCCAGCCGGCCGGCATCGAGGTCCTGACCGGCCCGCAGGCCCTGCGGCCCACCGCCCTCATGGCCGACGGCCTCGGCCGCTTCACGAGCGACGTCCCCCCGACCGGCCCGTTCGCGCTACGGCTGCGGGCCGGGGGAGAGGTGGTCGTCACGGAGTGGCTGCGGGCGTGAGGTCTACCAGGTGACCGGCAGGGTCTGCGGTCCCCGGATCATGGTCTTGCGGCGCCAGACGATCTCCTCGGCGGGGACGGCGAGTTGGAGTCCGGGCAGTCGGTCCAGCAGGGTGTCGACGAGGAGTTCGGTCTGGAGGCGGGCCAGTACGGCGCCGGTGCAGTAGTGGACGCCGTTGCCGAAGGCCAGGTGGGAGTTGGGGTCGCGGTCGACGTCGATGCGGGCCGGGTCCGGGAAGACGGCCGGGTCGCGGTTGGCGGCGAGATAGGAGACGTAGACCGGATCGCCCGCGCTGATGCGTTGGCCGTGCAACTCGACGTCCTCCAGGGCGATCCGGGCCAGTCCCACCGAGGAGCGGTGCGGGATGTACCGCAGGAGTTCGTCCAACGCGGCCTCCCGTGACTCGGGTTGGGCGCGCAGCCGTTCCAGCAGTTCGGGCCGGGTGAGCATCAGGTACAGCATCTGGCCGCAGTTGTGGGTGACCGCCTCACCGCCGATCTGGAGGGGGCCCGCGAGGCCGGATGCCTCCTCCTCGCTGATCTCGCCCCGGGCCACGGCGGTGCCCAGCAGCGAGTACACATCGCTGCCGTCGCTCTCGGCGCGGGCGCGGATCGTGTCGGTGATCCACGCGTACATCGCGTTCTTGGCACGGTCGGCCGCCTCGGCCCCGCCGGACGTGGAGATGATCTGCCGCGTCCAGGAGTGCACCCGCTCCCGGTCCTCCTCGGGTACGCCCATGACCTCGCTGACCACCGCGAGCGGGAACGGTTCGAGGACCCGCTCGATCAGGTCTGCCGGGGGCCCGGCGGCGACCAGCCCGTCGACGAGCGTGTCGAGCAGTGCCTGTGCTCGCGGTCGCAGCCGCTTCATCGCGCCGACCGTGAAGGCGCCGGCGACCGGCTTGCGCAGCCGGTTGTGGTCGGGCTGGTCGGCGAAGGCCAGGGATCCCGGGCGTGGCTTGAAGTGCGGGGCCATGCGCGTGATGTGACGGTTCGTCACCTCCGCGCGGCCGAACCGCGGATCGTTGGTGATCATCTTCACGTCGTCGTAGCGGGTGGCCAGCCATGCCCAGCCCTCGCCGTGCGGCAGCCGGATCCGGGTCAGCGGGCCCTCGCGCATCAGCTCCGCGAGGACCGGGTCGAACTCCGTGCCGGTCAGGTCGAGCGGGGGCCAGTCCCGGACGGGGGGCGGGGCCTGGCCGGTCAGCGTGGTGGTCTCCTCGGTCATGCTGTCCACCCTCGTACGCCCCCGGCCGCCTGTCCTGCGGGAGTGCTCCAGCCGGAGGTCAGTCCGTCACGGCTGCCACGAGCGCCGCCAGCGCCGCGGCGATCCGGGCGACGTCGGTGCCGGTGGCCGCGCCGCCGGGCTCCGCCATGTATGCGTCCCGGCGCAACTCCACCATCAGCGCGCTGACGGCCGGCTCCTTGCCGTAGAACTCCAGCGGGACGTACGTACCGCTGAAGGGGCTGCCGACGCCGACCTCCCCGCATCCCGCGAACGCCTGGTGCGCCGCCGCCAGCAGGGTGGGAGGGGTGTGGAAGGCGTCGGTGCCCAGACAGACGGGCGGGCGGGGGCCGGTGCCGTGGAGTTCGTAGGGGAGCGGGGCGGTCGGGTAGGAGTGCACGTCGATGACGACGGCCCGGCCGGTCGCGGCCAGCCGGTCGGCGACCGCCTGCGTCATCGCCCGGGCGTACGGGCGGAAGTAGCGGTCGAGCAGCGGCTCGGGGTCGTGATCGGCGGCCCGTAGCTCGGCGCGGTGTGTGGTGCGGGTGTAGACCGCGCCCATGCCCACGGCGAGCATCTCCTCCCGCTCGTCCGGGAACCGCTCCGGATCGACGACCAGCCGCGACAGCCGGTTCACGAACCGCCAGGGGGAGAGGGCACACGCGCGTGCCGCCTCGGCGGCGATCCGGGCCGTGTGGCTGTCGGTGATGTGGTCCAGCTCGCGCTCCAGCGCCGGGCCGTCCAGCAGGATGTCCGCGCGTACGTCGGCCGGTATCTCCCGCGCGGCGTGCGGCACATGGAGGATCACGGGCGAGTCGGCGGCGCCGGGCAGCAGTTCGAAGGACGGCGCGGTGGGGGACACGGCGGCTCCCGGGGGCGTTGTCAGTGGCGTGGTGCAGGATCAAGGTATCGGCTACGACGATCACGGCCCGGGGGAGTACCAGCATGCCCGTCAGCAACGAGAAGATCACCGAGCACGCGTTCCTGCGCGGGCTGTACCGGTCCGACTACTACCCCGACCGCGTCGTGGACCTCGGCAAGGCGGTCCTGCTGCGGCTGTGCGGGCGCATCGAGACGGAGCGGCCCGCCGACCTGGCCGCGCTGTACGCCCTCACGGAGGTCTCCACCGAGGAGTTCAACGCCCTCCAGGACGACTTCGAGGCGGCGGGCAGCGAGATCGAGACCGTGGCGCGCGAGGAGATAGCCGAGGACTTCTGGTTCGTGGCGAACGCGTACGGGTTCGCGGACGCGGACGTGGAGAAGCTGATCGCCGTACGGGACTGGTGACCTGCCGCCGTCGAGCCCGGCCGGGAACACGGCCGCCCCGGCCGGAGGGATCCCGGCCGGGGCGGAGTGACTCGCGGAGCCCGCGTCAGCTCAGGGACGCCAGCGCCTCGTTCCACGTCGTCGACGGGCGCATGACCTTGGCGGCCTTGGCCGGGTCGGGCTGGTAGTAGCCGCCGATGTCGGCCGGGCTGCCCTGGACCGCGAGGAGCTCCTCGACGATCTTCTGCTCGGCGCCCGCGAGGGTCTCGGCGAGCGCGGCGAAGGCCTTCGCGAGGTCCGCGTCGTCGGTCTGCGCGGCCAACTCCTGCGCCCAGTACAGGGACAGGTAGAAGTGGCTGCCGCGGTTGTCGATGCCGCCGACGCGACGGGTCGGGGACTTGTCCTCGTTGAGGAAGGTCGCCGTGGCGCGGTCGAGGGTGTCGGCGAGGACCTTGGCGCGGGCGTTGCCGGTGAACGTCGCGTACTGCTCCAGGGAGGGGACCAGCGCGAAGAACTCACCGAGCGAGTCCCAGCGCAGGTAGTTCTCCTTGACGAGCTGCTGGACGTGCTTCGGCGCGGAGCCGCCGGCACCCGTCTCGAAGAGGCCGCCGCCCGCCATCAGCGGGACGACCGACAGCATCTTGGCGCTGGTGCCCAGCTCCAGGATGGGGAAGAGGTCGGTCAGGTAGTCACGCAGCACATTGCCGGTCACCGAGATGGTGTCCTCGCCGCGACGGATGCGCTCCACCGACAGCTTGGTCGCCTCGACCGGCGCGAGGACACGGATGTCCAGGCCCTCGGTGTCGTGCTCCGGCAGGTACGCCTCGACCTTCTTGATGAGCTGGGCGTCGTGCGCGCGGGTCTCGTCGAGCCAGAACACCGCGGGGCTGCCGGTGGCGCGGGCCCGGGTGACGGCGAGCTTCACCCAGTCCCTGATCGGCGCGTCCTTGGTCTGGCAGGCGCGGAAGATGTCGCCGGCCGAGACGGTCTGCTCGATCACGGCGTTGCCGGCCTGGTCGACGAGGCGGACCGTGCCGGTGGTCGGGATCTCGAACGTCTTGTCGTGGCTGCCGTACTCCTCGGCCTTCTGCGCCATGAGACCGACGTTCGGGACGGAGCCCATCGTCGACGGGTCGTAGGCGCCGTTGGCACGGCAGTCGTCGAGCACGGCCTGGTAGACGCCGGAGTACGAGGAGTCCGGCAGCACCGCGAGGGTGTCGGCCTCCTGGCCGTCCGGGCCCCACATGTGGCCGGAGGTGCGGATCATGGCCGGCATCGAGGCGTCGACGATGACGTCGGACGGCACGTGCAGGTTGGTGATGCCCTTGTCGGAGTCGACCATCGCGAGCGCGGGGCCCTCGGCGATCTCCGCGTCGAAGGAGGCCTTGATCTCGGCACCCTCGGGCAGCGACTCCAGTCCCTTGTAGATGCCGCCGAGACCGTCGTTCGGGGAGAGCCCTGCGGCGGCGAACGTCTCGCCGTAGCGCGCGAACGTCTTCGGGAAGAAGGCGCGCACCACGTGGCCGAAGATGATCGGGTCGGAGACCTTCATCATCGTGGCCTTGAGGTGCACGGAGAACAGGATGTCCTCAGCCTTGGCGCGGGCGATCTGCGCGGTGAGGAACTCGCGCAGCGGCGCCACGTGCAGCACGGAGGCGTCGACGACCTCGTCCGCGAGGACCGGTACCGACTCGCGCAGCACCGTGGTGGAGCCGTCGTCGCCGACCAGCTCGATCCGCAGCGCACCGGCCTCGGTGATCGTCACGGACTTCTCGGTGGAGCGGAAGTCGTCGACGCCCATCGTCGCCACGTTCGTCTTGGACTCCGCCGACCAGGCGCCCATGCGGTGCGGGTGGGTCTTCGCGTAGTTCTTGACCGAGGCGGGGGCGCGCCGGTCGGAGTTGCCCTCGCGCAGGACCGGGTTCACCGCGGAGCCCTTGACCTTGTCGTAGCGGGACTGGATGTCCCGCTCCTCGTCGGTCTTCGGGTCGTCCGGGTAGTTCGGCAGCGCGTAGCCCTGCGCCTGCAGCTCGGCGACGGCGGCCTTGAGCTGCGGGATGGACGCCGAGATGTTCGGCAGCTTGATGATGTTGGCCTCGGGCGTCTTCGCCAGTTCGCCCAGCTCGTGCAGGGCGTCCGGGATCCGCTGGTCCTCGGTGAGGTATTCCGGGAACACGGCGATGATGCGCCCGGCCAGCGAGATGTCCCGCGTGGTCACGGCGACACCCGCCTGCGAGGCGTACGCCTGGACCACCGGCAGGAAGGAATACGTCGCCAGGGCCGGGGCCTCGTCAGTGTGCGTATAGATGATGGTCGAGTCAGTCACCGGGTGCTCCGCTCCACGTCTGCAACATTGCTCGACATCAAGATATCTCGTGATCCGGTCCCACTCGACAGCGGTCCGCCCCCACCGCCCGAACACCCGTGCGTCGATCAAGGGCAACCGATCGTCCGGGCCGGCGGTCAGTAAGAGGCGGATCACCTTCACCGACAGACGGCCGGAGCCGACCAACCGGCCGCCCGAGCGAAAGAGGATCATGAGATATCGCACCAGAGTGACGGCCCCCGTGGCTGCCCTGATCGGTACGGCCACGGCGCTGACCGCGGGTTCCCCGGCCCTCGCGGCCGGACGGGGGAGCGGCGGCGAGGGCGCGGAGACCCTCGGCGACCCGGTGTACCCGGGCCTCGGCAACGACGGCTACCGCGTCCTCTCCTACCACCTCGACCTCGCCTACGACGCGACGACCGGCCTCGTCGACGGCACGGTCACGGCAGAACTGCGTACGACCGAAGCCCTGACCCGGTTCTCCCTCGACGCCCTCGCCCTCGACATCCGGGCCGTCCGCGTCCAGGGCCGAAGCGCCGGATTCGAGCAGGCCGACGAGAAGCTGCGGATCACACCCGCCAGGCCGCTCCCGGCGAGGGCCCGGGTCACTGTCCGAGTGGAGTACTCCGCCGACCCCAGGCGTGCCCTCGCGCACACCGGCTGGGTCGTCACACCCGACGGCTTCGCCGTGTGCGGCCAGCCCGACTCGGCGCACACCGTGTTCCCCTGCAACGACCACCCGTCCGACAAGGCCGACTTCACCTTCCGCATCACCGTCCCGGACGGACTCCTCGGAGTCGCCAACGGACGGCTCGTGTGCACGGAGAACCTGTCCGGCGGCCGGACCGCGTACACGTACCGCTCCCGTTCGCCCATGGCGACCGAGCTGGTGCAGATCACGGTCGGCGACTACGTGGTCAGACACCGGAGCGGCCCGCACGGGCTGCCGTTGCGGGACGTCGTGCCCACCGCGCGCGCCGCCGCCCTGGAACCGGCGCTCGCGCTCACCCCGGGACAGATCGACTGGCTGGAGCGGCGGCTCGGGGCTTTCCCCTTCGAGACGTACGGACTGCTGCCCTGCAACTCCGACGACCCGGACGCCTTCGACTTCACGGGACTTGAGACCCAGACCCTCACGCTGTACAAGCCGAACTTCCTGCTCCAGGAGGAGAGCAGGATCGGCTCGCACATGATGCACGAGCTGGTGCACTCGTGGTTCGGCAACTGCGTCAGCCCCGCCACCTGGGCCGACCTCTGGCTCAACGAGGGCCACGCCGACTTCTACGGGCTGCTCTACCGCTATGAGCGCGGCTGGCCCGACTCCCTCGGCATGACCACGATGGAAGCCCGGATGAAGGACACCTACGCCCGCGGCGACCAGTGGCGCCACGACTCCGGACCGGTCGCCGCCCCGAACGCGGCCGACCTCTTCGACGACCAGCGCTACCTGGGCGGCGTTCTCGTCCTGTACGCGCTGCGCCAACTCATCGGCGAGGACAGCTTCCACGCCGTCGAGCGCGCCTTCCTCGCCCGGTACCGCGACTCCTCGGCGACGACGGAGGACTACATCGCCGTCGCGTCGACGGTCGCCCGCCAGGACCTGTCCGGCTTCCTGCGGGACTGGCTCTACGGTACGGCGACGCCCCGCATGCCCGGTCATCCGGACTGGACGGTGACGCCGGTGAACCCGTCCCTCACCGTCCCGCACAGCCGGACCGGTCGGCCCCACCGCGACAACTCGGCGACGCTGTAAGGCCTTTGACCTGGCCTGGGTCTTGGGAGGGTCAGTCGAGCCGGGTGGAGCGTACTTCGCCCGGCTCGTCGGCCCCGTCCCGCTGCTGAGGTATCACCACCGCGCCCTGGTGCAGCGCGACCGTGCGGGCCGGCGCCGGGATGCGGATGCCCTCCTCCCGGTACCGCCTGTGCAGGCGCTTGATGAACTCGTGCTTGATACGGAACTGGTCGCTGAACTCGCCCACCCCCAGGATCACCGTGAAGCCGATCCGCGAGTCACCGAAGGTGTGGAAGCGGATCGCCGGTTCGTGCTCCGGGACCGCGCCGCTGATGTCGGTCATGACCTCGGCGATGACCTCCATGGTCACCCGCTCGACCTGCTCCAGGTCGCTGTCGTAGCCGACGCCCACCTGCACCAGGATCGTCAACTGCTGCTCGGGACGCATGAAGTTGGTCATGTTCGTCTTGGCGAGCTGGCCGTTCGGTATGACCACGAGGTTGTTGGAGAGCGCCCTGACCGTCGTCTGACGCCAGTTGATGTCCTCGACATAGCCCTCCTCGCCGCTGCTCAGCCGGATGTAGTCGCCGGGCTGCACGGTCTTGGACGCGAGGATGTGGATGCCCGCGAAGAGGTTGGCGAGGGTGTCCTGGAGCGCGAGCGCGACCGCGAGACCGCCGACGCCCAGGGCGGTGAGCAGCGGCGCTATGGAGATGCCCAGGGTCTGGAGCATCACCAG
This sequence comes from Streptomyces sp. NPDC005492, assembly GCF_040605995.1. Lineage (NCBI taxonomy): Bacteria > Bacillati > Actinomycetota > Actinomycetes > Kitasatosporales > Streptomycetaceae > Streptomyces > Streptomyces sp. NPDC005492. Next base: position 129,669 of record NZ_JBEXDX010000017.1, on the reverse strand, counting down.
GAAGCCGATGGCCAGGACCAGTATCCGGGTGATGTTGACGAAGATCGTGGCCGAACCGGCAACACCGGAGCGGGAGTTGGTGACCGCCCGGACCAGGCCGGCGATCACTCGGGCCGCCGTCACCGTCACGGCGAGGATGACCAGCACCTGGAGGGTCTGGTCCACCTGGTGCTGAACCGTGCGCGTCAGCGGCAGCACCGCCCCCGCGATCGCCGCTCCGCCGGCGATCGCCGACCACGGCACCACGGTCCGCAGCGCGTCCACGAGCACGTCGTCGCCGCTCCAACGGGTACGGTCGGCGTGCTTGCCGAGCCAGCGCAGCAGGACGCGCAGCAGGAATGCCGCCAACAGGCCGGAGGCCAGGGCGATTCCGGCGAGCATGAAGTCGTCCAGGGTCGGTGTGCGATTCATCGGTCACCTGCTTGAATTGCGGGCATTGCTTGACGTGCGACCGCTCATCCTGCCGTATCCGAGCCGGTGGTCCGTACCTGGTCCGGGCCCTGCGCACGCCGGAGTTCGCACAGCCGGGTCCCATGTCCGGACAGTCGACACCGAACTCACCCTGGCCGATGCCCCGGCCAGGGCTGGCGCGACATCACAGAGATGTTCGAGTGGATCCACGGCTCAGATGACTCTCAGCCGAACCAGTGCGCCGAGGGTCAACGCCCCCGGAATGATGGGGATCCAGACGGTGATGATCCGGTAGGCCAGCACCACCGCCGTCGCCACCGCCACCGGGCCGCCCGCGGCGACCAGCGCCACGATCAGCGCGGCCTCCACCGAGCCGATCCCGCCCGGCGTGGGCACCAGCGCGACCGCGACCGTCGCCGCCAGGTAGGCGAGCGCCATCTGCGCGGGCGGCACCGGCAGGTTCAACGCCTCGCCCACCGCCACCAGTCCGGCCGCCTGGAGCGCGGGGAACGCCAGCGAACCGCCCCACAGCGCGAGCGCCCGGACCGGCCGCGTGTGCACGGAGCGGGCCTCGCCCAACGCCGTACGGAGGAACGACAGGGCGGCCGTCCGCAGCCGGCGTACCAGGACAAGGACCAGGACCGCCGCGCACAGCAGGGCGCCGAGGATCAGGAGCAGCGGGCCAAGTGCCCCCGCCGGAAGGAGAGTTCCCAGCCGCAGGGCGTCCGGGAAGGCGATCAGCAGCCCGGTGAGCAGCGTCAGCCGGGCTATCGACTCCGCGAGCAGGAACAGCGCCAGCGCGGCCGACGAACGGGCCAGCGGTATCCCGCACACCGTAAGGAACCGCAGGTTCACCGCCCCCGCGCCGAGCCCCGTGGGCAGCAGGTGGTTCGCCGCGCCCGCGGCGAACTGCGTCGCCAACAGCCGCCGCGCGGGCAGCCGTTCGACCACGGCACCCTGCCGGGTGAAGGCCGCGGCGACCCAGGTCAGACAGGTGGCACCGGCCGCCGCGAGCAGCCAGGGCCACTCCGCAGACCGTAGATGGCCGAAGCCCTCGACGAGCACGGACCAGTGCTGGACGGCGACGACGCCGACCAGGAGCAACGGAAGCAGGCACAGGATCTGCCGCACGCGGATGTGTCTCACATCCCTGGAGGTTCTCCACGCCACGACAACTGCGGGTTGCCGACGTGGGGACAGTTCCTTACCAGCGGCCTTACATGCGGTCTTGCATGCGGTCCTACGTGCGGTCTTGCTCAGGGATGTTCCGCGGACATTGACCTCAACGCCGCTTGAGGTCCTACCTTCTCCCCATGAGCATGGAGAGCACGGCCTGGATGCAACTGCACAGTGTCATGACCGCCGAACAGGAACGCCGGCCGCTGGCCCGCGCCACCCTGCGCCGTATCGCCGCGTTCGCGCGGCCGCACCGCCGCCCGATCGCCCGGTTCGTCCTGCTCGGGGTGGTGACCGCCCTGCTCGCCGTCGCCACCCCCGTGCTCGCCGGGCACGTCGTCGACGCGATCGTCTCGGGCGGCGACGACCGCACCGTCGTACGCCTCGCCCTGCTCATCGCCCTGATCGCGGTCGCGGAGGCGGCGCTCGGCATCCTCGGCCGCCGGCTCTCCTCGGCGCTCGGCGAGGGGCTCATCCTCGATCTGCGGACAGCCGTGTTCGATCATGTGCAGCGGATGCCGGTCGCCTTCTTCACCCGTACCCGGACGGGAGCCCTCGTCTCCCGGCTCAACAACGACGTCATCGGCGCACAGCGGGCCTTCAGCAACACGCTGTCCGGAGTGGTCAGCAACTTCGTCACCCTGCTGCTCACCCTGGCCGTCATGCTCACCCTGTCCTGGCAGATCACCCTCCTCGCCCTCGTCCTGCTGCCGGTGTTCGTGATCCCGGCCCGCCGCATGGGAAGCCGGATGGCCCGCATGCAGCGCGAGGCGGCCACCCTCAACGCGGCGATGAGCACCCGTATGACCGAACGCTTCTCCGCCCCCGGCGCCACCCTCGTCAAACTCTTCGGCCGCCCCGACGACGAGTCCGTGGAGTTCGCCGAACGGGCGGGCCGGGTCCGGGACATCGGCGTCCGCACGGCCACCGCCCAGTCGGTGTTCATCACCTCCCTGACCCTGGTCTCCGCCCTGGCCCTCGCCCTCGTCTACGGCCTCGGCGGCTGGTTCGCCCTGCACGGCACCCTGGAGCCCGGTGCCGTCGTCTCGCTCGCGCTGCTCCTGACCCGCCTCTACGCCCCCCTCACCGCCCTCGCCGGAGCCCGCGTGGAGGTGATGAGCGCCCTCGTCAGCTTCGAGCGCGTCTTCGAGGTCCTCGACCTCAAGCCCCTCATCGAGGAGAAACCCGACGCCCGCGAGGTGCCCGAAGGCCCGGTCGCGGTCGAGTTCGACGAGGTCCGCTTCGCCTACCCCTCCGCCGACAAGGTCTCCCTCGCCTCTCTCGAAGAGGTCGCCTCCCTCGACACCCGCGGCGGCACCGAGGTCCTGCACGGCGTCTCCTTCCGCGCCGAACCCGGCGAGACCGTCGCCCTGGTCGGCTCCTCAGGTGCCGGCAAGTCGACCATCGCCCAACTCCTGCCCCGGCTCTACGACGTCGACGAAGGCGCCGTACGCGTCGGCGGCGTCGACGTCCGCGACCTCACCGCGGTCTCCCTGCGGGCCACCCTCGGCATGGTCACCCAGGACGGCCACCTCTTCCACGACTCGGTGCGCGCCAACCTGCTGCTCGCCAGGCCCGGCGCGAGCGAGGACGAGTTGTGGGACGCGCTGCGTCGCTCCCGCCTCGACGATCTCGTACGGTCCCTGCCCGACGGCCTGGACACCGTCGTCGGCGAACGCGGCTACCGGCTCTCCGGCGGCGAGCGCCAACGCCTCACCATCGCCCGCCTGTTGCTGGCCCGCCAGCGCGTCGTCATCCTCGACGAGGCCACCGCCCACCTGGACAACACCTCGGAGGCGGCCGTCCAGGAGGCCCTCACCGAGGCGTTGCAGGACCGTACGGCCGTGGTGATCGCCCACCGTCTGTCCACCGTGCGCACCGCCGACCAGATCCTGGTCGTCGAGGCGGGCCGGATCGTGGAACGCGGCACCCACGACGAACTCCTCGCCGCCGGCGGGCGGTACGCCGAGCTGTACCGCACGCAGTTCGAGAAGCAGGCGGTACCGGACGCGGTCGGCTAGGGCCTCTCGTCACATTCCCGTCGTCGCCCGGAGGGCGGCCCGGCGGCGTCAGGGCTCGCGGTGCTCGTGTGCCGCCTTCTCCAGGCCCACCGCCTCCGCCTCGGCCACCCGGATCTCGGCCTCCACGTCGATCGAGCGGCTCAGCCACCAGTACAGGAGCCCGGCGACCGGCAGTCCGACGAACAGGGAGAGGTCGGCGCCGTCCATGGCGTGGGCGATGGGCCCGACGTAGAGCGTGCCGACGGAGAAGAACGGCACCATCACGCCGAAGCCCACCAGGTAGGAGATGATGCCGTGCCAGCCCCAACGGCCGTAGATCCCGCGCGGGTTGAAGATCTCGGCGATCGCGTAGTGGCCGCGGCGCACCACGTAGTAGTCCATCAGGTTGACCGCGGTCCACGGGATGAACAGATAGAGCACCAGCAGCAGGAAGTTGTTGAAGTTGGTGAGGAAGTCGGAGGTCGCGGCGAGTGCGCCGACCAGGGACAGGGCAGCGGTCAGCCCGATCGTCAACACCCGTACGCCCACGGTCGGTCGGACCCTCTTGAACGAGTCGATCGCGCTGATCAGGGTCAGCGAACCGCCGTACATGTTCAGCGCGGTCACCGAGACCAGGCCCAGGGTGGCGAAGAGGAGCACGATCGCGCCGAAGCCGCTGAACACCTTGTCGCCCGCCGCGTTGATCGAGCGGATCGTGTCGAAGTCCTTGCCCGCCCAGGCGGCGAGCAGCGCGCCCAGCGTCATCAGCCAGACCCCGCCGAGCGCCGAGCCGAAGTAGGTCCAGTAGAAGGTCTTGCGGACGGTCACGTCCGGCGGGAGGTAGCGCGAGTAGTCCGAGACGTAGATCGCCCAACTGATCTGGTAGCCGGCGACCACGCCGAACTGGGCGAGGAACGGCGTCCAGGAGAAACCGCCGAGGTCGAAGGAGCCGGCCGGGTAGTGCAGCGTCGCCAGCACACCCACGGTGAAGATCCCGAAGATGACCAGGAAGGTGTACGTGAGGAACTGCTCCGCCTTGTGGATGACGTCGTAGCCCACCAGCGCGATCACGAAGCCGACCACGGTGACCACGGCCACCCACATCTTGGTGCCGCCGTGCACCGTGGTGTGCAGGGCCTCGCCGGCCAGGATCGTGTTGAAGACGTTGAAGCCCGCGTACTGCACATAGGCGAACAGCCACACCAACAGGGCGCCCACATAACCGAACTGGGGCCGCGACTGGATCATCTGCGGCAGTCCCAGTTGCGGGCCCTGGGCCGAGTGAAAGGCCATGAAGAAGGTGCCGAGCAGGGTGCCCGCGACGATCGCGATGAGCGACCAGATGAGGTTGCCGCCCTCGGTGATGCTGATCAGGCCGACCGCGAGCGTGGCGATCTGCGCGTTCGACATGAACCACAACGGGCCCAGGTGCCACAGCTTGCCGTGGCGCTCGTCGAGGGGGACATAGTCGATGGAACGTATCTCCAGCCCGGACACCCGGGGCTCTGAAGCGGTGGTCACGGCGCCTCCCAGGTGCTGATCCAGCCTCTGTGGCCACATTTATCCCCCGTAGGGGCCTCCGCAACCGCGCCGGATACTGTGAGGAACGCCCTTGACCCGCGGCCGCGGGCAGGGAGCCGAGTTCCTGGAGGGTCCGATGCTGCGCACCATGTTCAAGTCCAAGATCCACCGTGCCACCGTCACCCAGGCCGACCTGCACTACGTCGGCTCCGTCACCATCGACGCCGACCTGCTGGACGCCGCCGATCTGCTGCCCGGCGAGCTGGTCCACATCGTCGACATCACCAACGGCGCCCGCCTGGAGACGTACGTCATCGAGGGTGAGCGAGGCACGGGTGTCATCGGGATCAACGGGGCCGCCGCCCACCTCGTGCACCCCGGGGACCTGGTGATCATCATCAGTTACGCTCAGGTGTCCGACGCCGAGGCGCGGGCGCTTCGGCCCCGGGTCGTGCACGTGGACTCCGCCAACCGGATCGTGGGCCTGGGCGCCGACCCGTCCGAGCCAGTGCCGGGTTCGGATCAGACGCGCAGCCCGCAGGCCGTCGGGGCCTGACCATCGCACCAGTGAGGATGCCCATGAGCGAGATCGAGATCCGCGACGACCGGGCGGCGGGCCGCCTGGAGGCGATCGGCGACGGCGAAGTCGTAGGCCACATCGAGTACTTCGTCCTCGAATCCCCCGAGCGCGCCCTCGTCCCGGTGCACACGATCGTGGAACCGGCCCACGAGGGAAAGGGCATCGCCGGTTCACTGGCCCGCGAGCTGTACGGCATCGCGGCCCGCGAGGGGATCGTCGTCGCCCCGCTGTGCCCGTACGTCGTCAAGTGGGCGGAACGCCATCCCGACGAGGCTCCGGCCGCCGACCCCGAGTTGCTGCGCGCGGCGATGGAGTGGCTCACGGCTCATCCCGGCCGCTTCTAGACAGGACACCGGTACCGGCAGGACTCCGGTACCGGTTCGACGAGGAGCTGCCGGGTGAGCCCACCCGGGTGAGTGGCGGCGCCACTGCCGGGTAGGCGGGGGAGTAGTCCAGAGCCGACATACCCACTGGCTGGAGGACACGATGACGAACCCGTACCCCGACCCCGTACCTCCGGGACCGACACCGGGCCCGCCGCCCGAGCCCCCGGCCCCCCTGCCCACACCACCGCCGAACCCCGCTCCCACCCCGCCGAAGCCGGGCCCCACCCCGGAGCCCGGTCCGTCCCCGATCCCACCTGGGCCCGAGCCGGTACCGAACCCGGAGCCGGGGCCGCCTCTCTCCTGAGACCGGCGCCCCGGTCGCCGTGCTGGCAGGATGGCCGCATGGAACGTGTGCTGGGAATCGGCGGACACTTCATGCGGGCCGGCGATCCGGTGGCCCTGAGCGCGTGGTACCGCGACTGTCTGGGCCTGAACGCCGACGAGCACGGCCTGTGGCAGCAGGAAGCAGGGCCGACGGTGTTCGCGGCCTTCGAGTCCGGGACCGACTACTTCGGGTCCCGCACCCAGCAGACCATGCTCAACTTCCGGGTCCGCGACCTCGACGCGATGCTCGCGCAGTTGCGCGCCAAGGGCGCGGACGTCGCCGGGGAGACCCAGGAGATGGACGGCGTCGGCCGGTTCGGCTGGGTCACCGATCCCGAGGGCAACCGGATCGAACTGTGGCAGCCCGCCTGACCGGAATCCGGCAGGCGGGCTCGGCACAGCGGGGCGGGGTCAGCCCGAGACCTCCGAGCGGTCACCGCCCCAGAGGGTGTGGAAGGAACCGTCCTGGTCCACCCGCCGGTAGGTGTGCGCCCCGAAGAAGTCCCGCTGCCCCTGCGTGAGCGCCGCGGGCAGCCGCTCGGCACGCAGCGCGTCGTAGTAGGCGAGCGCCGCGGAGAAGCCCGGCGTCGGAACACCCTGGCGGGTCGCCGCGATCACGACCTCCCGCCAGTCGTCCTGCGCCGCCGCGATCTCCTGCGCGAACGTCTCGTCGGACAGCAGGCTCGGCAGGTCCGCGCGGGCGTCGTACGCGGCCCGGATGCGGTCGAGGAAGGCCGCGCGGATGATGCAACCGCCGCGCCAGATCGAGGAGACCGCGCCGAGGTCGATCTTCCAGTCGTACTCCTCGCTGCCCGCCGCGATCTCGTGGAAGCCCTGCGTGTACGACACGATCTTCGACGCGTACAGCGCCTGCTCCACCCGGTCCGCGAAGGCCGCCGCCTCCGCCTCGCCCAGCGGCGCCGCCGTCGGCCCGGCCAGCCCGCGCGAGGCCTCGCGCAGCGCCGCGTGCCCGGAGAGCGAGCGGGCGAAGACCGCCTCGGCGATGCCGGAGACCGGGACACCGAGGTCGAGGGCGATCTGGACCGTCCAGCGGCCGGTGCCCTTCTGCTCCGCCTGGTCCACGACGACGTCCACGAAGGGCTTGCCGGTGGCCGCGTCCACGTGGGACAGCACCTCGGCGGTGATCTCGATCAGGTACGAGTCCAGCCGGCCCGTGTTCCAGGTGCGGAAGATCTCCGCGATCTGCGCGGGCGAGTACCCGGCGACATCGCGCAGCAGTTGGTACGCCTCGCCGATCAACTGCATGTCGGCGTACTCGATGCCGTTGTGCACCATCTTCACGAAGTGCCCGGCGCCGTCGGGGCCCACATGGGTCACGCAGGGTGCCCCGTCGGCCGCCTTCGCGGAGATCTTCTCCAGCATCGGACCGAGCGAGTCGTACGACTCCTTCGGGCCACCCGGCATGATGCTCGGCCCGTGCAGCGCGCCCTCCTCGCCGCCGGAGACGCCCATGCCGACGAAGTGGATGCCCTGTTCGCGCAGGTCGCGCTCGCGGCGCCGGGTGTCCGCGAAGTGCGCGTTGCCGCCGTCGATGATCATGTCGCCGGGTTCGAGGAGCGGCGCGAACTCCTGGATCACCGCGTCCGTCGGGTCACCGGCCTTGACCATGACGACCAGGCGGCGCGGTCGCTCCAGCGCCGCCACGAAGTCCTTGGCCGTCTCCGCCGCGATGAAGTCGCCCTCGCCGCCGAACTCCTCCACCAGGGCGTGCGTGCGGGACGCAGTCCGGTTGTGCACGGCGACCGTGTAGCCGTTGCGCGCGAAGTTGCGGGCGAGGTTGCGGCCCATGACCGCGAGACCCGTGACGCCGATCTGCGCTGAAGTGCTCATTCGGTTGGCTCCTAAAGATCAGGCCTAAAGGTTCAGGAAGGTCCTGACATCGGTGATACCGGTCGTGCTCGCCAGTATCGCCGCACTGACCATTCTGAGCCTCAGGGAGGCCGGTTGCCGTCTTGTCATGGCCTGTTCGCGGCCCTTACTTTTGGCCCTCCTGACATATGTCGATGGGGGATTCTCCATGGCCGCACGCGGCCGGCACCGCCGGTATCAGCCGAACAGGATCAACCGCTCCTCGCTTCTCACGGTCACGGCGGGCGGCGCGGGCATCGCCATCCCCCTCGTCGGCGCCGGCAGTGCCCAGGCGGCCGACGTGAGCACCTGGAACAAGGTCGCCGCCTGCGAGTCGAGCGGCGACTGGAGCATCAACACCGGCAACGGGTATTACGGCGGGCTCCAGTTCACCCAGTCCACCTGGGAGGCCTACGGCGGCACGGTGTACGCGCGGCGCGCGGATCTGGCCACCCGGGACCAGCAGATAGCCGTCGCCGAGAAGGTGCTCAAGGGACAGGGCCCCGGCGCCTGGCCGGTGTGCTCGGTGCGCGCCGGGCTCACCCGGGGCGGCGACACCCCCGACATCCACGTCGGCGGCACCAGGACGGCCGACAAGACGCAGGCCAAGACCAAGGCCGCGGACACCAAGACGCAGACCGCCAAGCGGTCCGTGAAGGACGTCCAGCCGCAGACCACACCGCAGTCCCGCGCGGGCACCGCCGAGATGTACACGGTCGTGCGCGGCGACACCCTTTCCGGGATCGCCGACACCGAGCGCGTCGACGGCGGCTGGCACGGCCTCTACGCCGCGAACCGCACGACCGTCGGCGCCGACCCGGACCTGATCATCCCCGGCCAGCGGCTGAGCCTGGACACCAAGGCCGCCCCGGCGACCCGCGCCACGACGAAGCCGACCACCAAGTCCACGACGAAGAAGGCCTCTTCGGACACCGCCGAGAAGGTCACCAAGAAGAAGACGACCAGTCACTCCGTCGTCGCCCCGGTGAACGCACCCATCGGCACCGCGTACCACGCGACGGGTTCCTCCTGGTCGAAGGGCTACCACACCGGCGTCGACTTCCTTGTCCCCACCGGCACTTCGGTGAAGGCCATCGAGAACGGAACCGTCGTCGAGGCCGGCTGGGCGGGGTCGTACGGCTACCAGGTGGTGGTCCGGCACGCCGACGGACGCTACTCGCAGTACGCGCACCTGTCCGCGATCTCGGTGCGGGACGGCCAGTCGGTCGGTGCCGGGCAGCGCATAGGGCGCTCCGGATCCACTGGCAACACCACGGGCCCGCATCTGCACTTCGAGGTGCGGACGGGGCCCGGATTCGGTACCGACATCGACCCGCTCGCCTATCTGCGGGCCGGCGGCGTCAGGATTTGACGCGTGTACGGTGCCGGTCGGGCACCGGCATCATCACGTACAGGCCGGCGTGGAACGGGCCGAAGTAGCCAGGCGGTTCGGCGACTCCGGCCGGCTCCAGGGCTTCGTAACCCTCGTCGGCCGGGATCGCCCCCTGGGCCGGGACGAGGATCTCGTCGCCCTGCGCGGCGACCGTGATGATGTCCGCGCCCGGCATGTCGGCGTCCGCGCTCACGTCGACGGGCTGTCCAGGGAGGACGTCGAGCAACTCCTCGATGGGCGACGGCACGAGGGGGGCGCCCGGCGCCGTGGCCTCGGCGGACCGGGACGGCGCGTTCTCGCTCTGGAGCCGCTCCGTGGTCAGCAGGATCAGGCCGCCCGCGGCGACCACTCCGGCGCTCAGGGCGAGCAGGGTGCCCGTCGTGCCGTAGCGGAAGGTCTCACCGAACATCGTGATGCCGACCGCGGCCGCCACCACCGGGTTCACCACCGTCAGCACCGCCAGCGGAGCCGCCAGGCCCGCGCCCCGGTAGGACGCCTGCGACAGCATCAGACCGGACACGGCGAAGACGGCTATCACGGCCAGGAAGGGGATGTCGGTCGCGGACACCGCGCCGTTGTCCCAGTCGACCGCCACCGTCTTGGTGAACACCGAGGACATGCCGAACGCTATGCCGGACGCGGTCGCCAGCAGCACGCTGCGCACCGCCGGGTGCCGGTGGGCCGCGCGGCCCGCGATCATCAGGGTCGCGACCACCGCGCCGGTGAACACCGCGACGGACACCCGCTGGGCGGTGCTCAGCGACTGCGCGTCGGACGCGCCGACCAGGGACAGCAGACCCGCGAGACCGATCGTCGCCATGATGGCGCCGCGCCAGGCGGTGGAACCGGCCTTGCGGCCGACGAACAGGGCCGCCATCGGCAGCGCGAACACGATCGTCAGCGCACCCAGCGGCTGCACCAGGCTCAGCGGTCCGTAGGCCAGCGCCACCACGTGCAGCAGACCGCCGAGACCGTTCAACGCGACCGCCGCCCACCAGCTCGGGCGGCGCAGCGGGGCGTACTCCTGCTCGGGGGAGGACACCGCCACGCGCTCCTGCACGATCGCTCCGCCCGCGTAGGCCACGGCGGAGACGAGCGACAGCACGATGGACAACGCGAGGGCGCTCATCGGCAGCTCCTCTGCGTCAGGCGGGGGCCTCTGGCACCACGCGGCGAACGGTCGGCTTTCATACAGAACACGATGCCGCGCGATGTTCTTCCCGTCGTCGTACCTGAGCACCCATTGGGTAGTACTGCCGATGGAGTACGAAACGGACGCTGTCCTCCCCAGGGTGGGTGACACGGGTGGACACCCCCTCGGGGAAGCCCCTGGAGGCCTTGGTACTACTGCTGTTCGTGGACCTCGACCCCGAACTCGCCGCGCTCCGCGCCCTCGGAGGCTTCTTCGTACTACGCACGGGCGCGGCACCGGACGGCCCGCTGCCGACGCTCGCGTGGATCTACGAAAACCCGGCGTCCGATGTTTACCGACATTCGCTGACTTTTCGTGTCCATGTTGTCGCGGAACGTCTCCAGGCCCCTGAACTGCGCGTTGCCGCCTCGGTGGCCCAGCAGGCACTCGCGGCGCGCCTGTGGTCGACAGCGCTCGGCTGCGCCGCCCTCTACGACCGGATCCCCGACCTCGACCCCGGGCTGCTGCACTGGGACGCCGACAGCGGCGCGCCGGACGACCTGTGGCTGGCCGAGGTCCGCCCGCTGCCCGCCGACGCCACCGCCCTCGCGGACACCGTGCTGCACGGCCACCTCGAACCGCTCACCGCCACCCTGGTCGCCCACCACCGCATGTCCGCCGGCCTGCTGTGGGGCAACGCGGCCTCCGCGCTGGCAGGCGCGGCCCGCGAACTGGACCGCTGGGCACGCGCGCGTGGCCTTACGGAAGTAGCCACCCGCGCGCGTGCGCTCACCGCCGAACTCCTCGCCCACCCCCTCCTCGCGGGCACCGGAACCCTCACCGGCACCGCCTTCCGGCGCCGCAGTTGCTGCCTCTACTACCGGGTCCCCGGCGGCGGTATCTGCGGGGACTGCTGCTTCACACAGCCGCCCGGCCCTTCCCCGAACGCCGCTTCTGGGTGACCATGAGATCAATCAGCCACCGAGAACAAGGGGTTTCGGGTGCGAGTGGGACTGCTGACCCGGGAGTACCCGCCGGATGTGTACGGCGGCGCGGGCGTCCATGTGGAGTTCCTCGCCCGGGAGTTGAGGCCCCTGGTCGACCTGGACGTGCACTGCTGGGGCGAGGGCCGCACCGAGGGCGTCGTACGCCATCGCTCCTCGCCCGCCCTTGACGGCGCCAACGACGCCCTGCGCACCTTCTCCGTGGACCTCTCCATGGCCGCCGCCCTCGACGGCCGTGAACTCGTCCACTCCCACACCTGGTACGCCAACCTCGCCGGGCACTTCGCCAAGCTCCTCCACGGCGTCCCGCACGTGCTGACCGCCCACTCCCTGGAGCCGCTGCGCCCCTGGAAGGCCGAGCAGCTCGGTGGCGGATACGCCCTCTCCAGTTGGGCCGAGCGCACCGCGATCGAGGCCGCCGACGGGGTGATCGCCGTGTCGGGAGCCATGCGCGAGGACATCCTCACCTGCTACCCGGCGCTGGACCCGGCCCGGGTGCGGGTCATCCACAACGGCATCGACACCACGCTCTACCGCCCCGACCACGGCACGGACGTCCTCACCCGGCTCGGCATCGACCCCGACCGCCCGTACGTGCTGTTCGTCGGCCGCATCACCCGCCAGAAGGGCGTGCCCCATCTGCTGCGCGCGGTGCGCAACATCGACCCGGCCGCACAGGTCGTGCTGTGCGCGGGCGCTCCGGACACCCCGGAGATCGACCGGGAGTTCCGCGACCTCTTCGAGGAGCTGAGCCGGGTCCGCGCAGGCGTCCACTGGATCCCGCAGATGCTGCCCCGCCCGGAGGTCATCCAGCTCCTCACACATGCCACCGTCTTCGCCTGCCCCTCGGTGTACGAGCCCCTCGGGATCGTGAACCTGGAGGCGATGGCCTGCGGTACGGCCGTGGTCGCCTCGCGGGTCGGGGGCATCCCCGAGGTGGTGGCGGACGGCGAGACCGGACTTCTGGTGTCCATCGAGGAAAACTTCGAGGAGAACCTGACGACCGCCCTCGACTCCGTCCTAGCCGACCCGGAGACTGCGAAGCGCATGGGCGAGGCCGGACGCGAGCGGGCGGTGGGCGAGTTCGGCTGGGACGCCGTGGCGCTGCGCACCGCGCGGCTCTACGCGGAGATCCTCGAACAGGCTTAGTGTGCGCTGCTCAGGGGCAGGCTGGGATCAACCAGGGTGAGGGGAGCGGCCATGCGTCGTGGTGGTCCTTCGGTGCTCGGAATCGTACTCGCGGGCGGTGAGGGCAAGCGGCTGATGCCGCTGACCGCGGACCGCGCGAAACCGGCGGTCACGTTCGGCGGGACATACCGTCTCGTGGACTTCGTGCTGTCCAATCTCGTCAACGCCGACGTCCTGCGCATCTGCGTCCTCACGCAGTACAAGTCGCACTCCCTCGACCGCCACATCACCACGACCTGGCGGATGTCCAGCCTGCTGGGCAACTACGTCACCCCGGTCCCGGCCCAGCAGCGCCTCGGCCCGCGCTGGTACCTCGGCAGCGCGGACGCGATCCTGCAGTCCCTGAACCTGATCTACGACGAGCGCCCCGAGTACGTCGCGGTGTTCGGCGCCGACCACGTCTACCGCATGGACCCCCGGCAGATGCTCGCCCAGCACATCGAGAGCGGCGCGGGCGTCACGGTGGCCGGAATCAGGGTCCCGCGCGCGGAGTCCTCGCAGTTCGGCGTGATCACCCCGGGCTCGGACGGCCAGACGGTCGAGCGCTTCCTGGAGAAGCCGACCGACCCGCCGGGCCTGGTCGACGACCCGGAGTGCGTCTACGCCTCGATGGGCAACTACATCTTCACCACCAAGGCCCTCATAGAGGCCCTCCAGCGGGACGCCGAGGACCTCGACTCGGTGCACGACATGGGCGGTTCGATCCTGCCCGCGCTCACCGACCGGGGCGAGGCCGCGCTCTACGACTTCAGCGCCAACCACGTCCCCGGCGAGACCACCCGCGACCAGGGCTACTGGCGGGACGTCGGCACCCTGGACGCCTACTACGACGCCCACATGGACCTCATCGCCGAGCGCCCCGCCTTCAACCTCTACAACAGGAACTGGCCGATCTACACTCACTCCGGCCAGCTCTCCCCGGCCCGCTTCAACGCCGGCGGCATGGCCAGCGAGTCGATCATCAGCTCCGGTTGCCTCATCCGCGGCCAGGTCACCCGCTCGGTGCTCTCCCCGGGCGTGGTCGTCGACCCGGGAGCCGTCGTCCAGGGTTCGATCCTGCACGACAACGTCCATATCGGGAGGGGCGCGGTGGTCCGGGGCGCGGTCCTGGACAAGAACGTCGAGGTGCCGCCGGGCGCGACGATCGGGGTCAACCCGGAGCGGGACGCCGAGCTGTACACCGTCTCCAGGGACGGGGTCATCGCGCTCGGAAAGGGCCAACTGGTCACGTAGGGCGGAGGATCGGCCCCGGTGCTTCCCGACCGCACCGGGGCTTTGTCATGTCCCTGGACGGAATGCGGAATCCGTGTTGTCATGCCAACTGCTGCCCATGACAACGTTGTTATGGAGGTTCCGTGCGCACCAGACGACTCAGAGACCGACTCGCGTTACTGCTCGCGCTGGCACTCGGCATCGCCGGCCTCGCCGCCGTTCCCACCGCCAACGCGGCCGCCGCCGACGACCCTGTCGAGATCCACGGTCTGAAGGGCGAGTACTACACCCAGTCCGCCCCCGGCGCCTTCGACTTCGCCGACCTCAAGGCCACCGGCTTCGACCCGAACCTCGACTTCGACAACCTGGAACCCCGGCTCGCCTTCACCACCGGACAGTCGGACGACGTCAGCGTCCGCTGGACCGGACAGATCGTCCCGACAAAGTCCGGCCCCCACACCTTCTCGATCACCGGGGACAACGGCTTCCGCCTGTGGATCGGCGGACACCTCGCCATCGACCACTGGGTCGACGACTGGGACCACGAACAGACCTCCGCCCCCGTCGAGTTGACCGCCGGCACGGCCTACGACATCAAGGTCGAGTACTTCGAGCACTACGGCGGCTCCAACCTCCACCTCCGCTGGACCGAACCCGGCGGCACCAAGGTCCCGGTCCCGCAGTCGGCCTTCCGCCTCCCCGACGGATACGACTACGACGGCGCCCTCGCCGCCACGGTCACCAGCACCGGCCGCACCCTGGAACTCGCCTTCGCCCAGCCCCTCGCCGCACCCCCGGGCGACCTGACCGACCACCTCGAAGCGGTGATCGGCGGCGCCAAGTGGCCTTTGGGCGCAGCCAAGTTGGACCCGGCGGACCCGCGCGCCCTGATCGTCCCGCTCACCGAACCGGTCGTGGGCAACAAGACGGGCACCGCCTCCGGCACCGCCGACATCCGCTACGACGGAGAAGCCGGCCTCACCGCGGCCAATGGGAACGTTATCAACGCGTTCTGGAGCACCGGCCCGAACCACTCCACCTACGAACTGCGCACCCAGTGGGCCGACCAGGTGGGCCCGCACAACGCCCTCCCCGAATACCCGCGCCCGCAGTTGACCCGCACCGACTGGCGCAACCTCAACGGGAGTTGGCAGTTCGCGGCGGCCACCGCCGACGAACAGCCGCCTGTGGGGAAGACGTTGGCCGAGCGGATCCTCGTCCCGTACCCCGTCGAGTCCCAGCTCTCCGGCATCGAACGGCACGAGGACCGCATGTGGTACCGCCGCACCTTCACCGTCCCCGCCGACTGGCGGATCGGCTCCGGCAAGCGGCTGATGCTCAACTTCGGTGCCGTCGACTGGCGGGCCGAGGTCTACGTCAACGGCACGAAGGTCACCGAACACCAGGGCGGCTACGACAAGTTCAGCGCCGACGTGACCGACGCCCTCAAGCCCGGCCGCACCCAGGAACTGATCGTCGGCGTCTACGACCCCACCGACGCGGCCGACGGCGAGAACCCGCCCCTCGGCAAGCAGCGCCTCGACCCGAGCGGCATCTGGTACACCCCGACCTCGGGCATCTGGCAGACGGTCTGGATGGAACCCGTGGCGACCGACCACGTGGACTCCCTCAAGCTGACCCCCGACGTGGCGAAGAGCCGACTCACCGTCGAGGCAAGGGGAGTCCGGGACGGCGTACCGATCACGGCCACGGCGTACGACGGAAAGCGCGCCGCGGTCGCCACCGCCCACGGCCGCACCGGCGGCCCACTCACCCTGACTCTCAAGAACCCGCGCCTCTGGTCGCCCGACGACCCGTTCCTCTACGACCTGAAGGTCACCGTGGGCAAGGACCGCGTCGGCAGCTACTTCGGGATGCGCTCGATCGCCGTGGAGAAGGTGAACGGCGTCCCGCGCACGGTCCTCAACGGCAAGCCCGTCTTCATGATGGCCACCCTCGACCAGGGCTTCTGGCCGGACGGCCTCTACACCGCGCCGACCGACGCGGCACTCGCCCATGACCTCGAGGTGCACAAGGAGTTGGGCTTCAACGCGGTGCGCAAGCACATCAAGGTCGAGCCCGACCGCTGGTTCTACTGGGCCGACCGGTTGGGCCTCATGGTGTGGCAGGACATGCCCGCGATGACCGCCGGGGTGGACCCCTCGCCCGCCGCCCGGGCCGAGTACGAGCGCGAGATGAAGCAGATGATCGACGAGCACATCAGCAGCCCGTCGGTCGTCATGTGGGTGACGTTCAACGAGGGTTGGGGCCAGTACGACGAGGCCCGCATCGCCGACCAGGCGAAGGCCTGGGACCCGACCCGGCTCGTCAACAGCATGTCCGGCATCAACCTCGGTGTGGACGGCGGCACCGGCGACATCATCGACGAACACGGCTACCCCAGCCCCGCCCTGCCACCGCATCCCGACGGCCAACGCGCCCTGGTCAGCGGCGAGTACGGCGGCCTGGGGCTCGCGGTGCCGGGACACGCCTGGTCGGTCCAGCAGTCGTACGTCGACGTCGACCCGGCCGCCTACACCGACGACTACCTCACCAAGCTCGCCGAGGTGCACGCCCTGACCTGCCAGGGGAGCAACGGCGCGGTCTACACGCAGATCTCGGACGTCGAGGGCGAGTTGAACGGGCTCATGACGTACGACCGGCGGGTGCTCAAGCCCGACGCGCAACGGGTGAGGGCGGCCCAGCAGGCCCTCATCCGCGACGCCTCGCAAGCGACTCCCGCAGGGTGCCCCACCACCTGAACTCCCTTGGAGGACCCATGAGATGGACCCGGCGCCTGCGCCTGTGCATGGCGGGGGCGGTGGCAGTGTCCGCGCTGTTCGCCGTCCCCGCCACCGCACAGGCCTCGGCCGACAGCCGACTCACCGAACTGGTCAACCCGTTCATCGGTACCGAGAACGACGGCAACACCTACCCCGGCGCCGCCGTGCCTTTCGGCATGGTGCAGTTCTCGCCGGACACCGGCCACAACACCGGGTACGACTACGCGCAGAACCACATCCGCGGCTTCTCCCTCGTGCACCTCTCCGGCGTGGGTTGCGGACTCGGCGGCGATCTGCCCGTCCTGCCGACGACCGGTGACGTGACACAGACCGACTACGCCCAGTACGCGGCCGAGTTCAGCCACGACGACGAGCACGCGAGCCCCGGCTACTACCAGGTCGGCCTGAAGACCGGCATCGAGGCCGAGCTGACGGCGAGCGCGCGCACCGGTGTGCAGCGCTACACCTTCCCGGCCACCGACAAGGCCAACGTCCTGCTGAACGCGGCCCAGTCGCTGCACAGCGGGGTCGCCTCGAAGGTGGAGGTCCTCGACAACCGGACGGTGCGGACGACCATCACCGGCCGCGGCTTCTGCCAGGACACCAAGCCCTACACCGTCTACACGGTCACCCGCTTCGACCGGCCCTTCACCACCTACGGCACCTGGAACGGCTCGACGGTGACGGCCGGTTCGAGGAGCGGCAGCGGGGGCGCGTACGTCCGCTTCGACACGACGAAGGACCGTACGGTCGAGGCGACCACCGCCCTCTCCTACGTCGACGCGCACGGCGCGGCCGTCAACCTCCGTGCGGAGGGCGGGCGTTCCTTCGACGCGGTGCGCCATCGCGCCCAACAGGCCTGGGAGGACCGGCTCGACGACGTCCGCGCACAAGGCGGCTCCGACACCCTGCGCCGGACCTTCTACTCCTCCCTCTACCGGTCCTTCCTCGCGCCGAACATCGGCAGCGACGCCGACGGCCGCTACACCGGCTGGGACCAGAAGATCCACCGCGCGCAGGGCTTCACCTACTACCAGAACTGGTCCCTGTGGGACACCTACCGCACCCAATCCCAGCTCCTCGCCCTGCTCGCACCCCGCGAGGCCCGCGACATGGCCATCTCGGTGATCAGGATCGACGAGGAGAGCGGCTGGCTGCCCAAGTGGGGCTACGGCACGGTCGAGACGAACATCATGACCGGCGACCCCGTCACCCCGTTCCTGACGAACGCCTACCAACAGGGGCTGCTCAAGGGCTACGAGGAGCGCGCCTACCGGGCGTTGAAGCAGAACGCCGACGGCGTGCCGCCCACCGACTCGGCCGCCGTGGGCCGGGAGGCGAACAAGGAGTACCTCGCGAACGGTTTCGCGCCGTACATCAAGGACCGCCCGCACGCGAAGCCCGGTGACTCCGACTACGACCACGGGGCCTCGGCCACTCTGGAGTACGCCCTCTCGGACGCGATGCTCGCGCAGATGGCCCGCGACCTGGGGCACGGCGCGGACGCCGCACGCTATGCCGCCCGCGCACAGAGCTACCGGAACATCTTCGACCCCTCGACCGGCTTCTTCCGCGCCCGCGACGCCTCCGGCGCCTTCGTCGGTCCCGCCGACCCGGCGCAGAGCGAGGGCTTCCACGAGGGCACGTCCTGGCAGTACCAGTGGCTGGTCCCGCAGGACCTGCCCGGCATGGTCGACCTCATCGGCGGCCAGTCGGCGGCCAACGCCCGGCTCGACTCCTTCTTCGCGTACGACCAGCTACTGGCCGACCCGGGGAAGACCGCCCGCGAGGTGTGGGTCAACGGGCCGTACGACTACTACAACGCGGACAAGTACAACCCACAGAACGAGCCCGACCTGATCGCCCCGTACACCTATCTGTCGACCGGACAGCCCTGGAAGACGACCGACGTCGTCCATGCGGCGCTGACCCTGTTCACGGACGGCCCGACCGGCATGACCGGCAACGACGACCTCGGCACCATGTCCGCCTGGAACGTGCTGTCGTCGATCGGGATCTTCCCGGTCCAGCCCGGCTACGACACCTGGGGCCTGTCCACCCCCGTGTTCGACCGCGTCGACCTGACCCTGGACCGCCGCTACTACCCGCACGGCGCCCTGACCATCAAGGCGCCCGGCACCTCGGCCGGCGAGCGCTACATCCAGGCGGCCCGGACGGACGGGACGTCGTACGACCGCACCTATCTGACGACCGGCCTGCTGCGGTCCGTACGGTCGATCGACTTCACGGTCGGCCCGCACCCGTCTGAGTGGGGTACGTCACCCCAGTCGGCGCCACCCGCCCTGACGTGACCTCAAGCGCCACTGGAGTCCCGCCCCTCCCAGAGGGGCGGGACCTGGGCCAGACGTAACCTGCCGTTAACTGTGTGTAGCTTGATCGTACTTGACCGTAATCGCTTGTCGGCGTTTGACTGCTTGTTCACCCCTAGTCGACGCGAGGCAAGCCTTTGACTTCCGATCTGCTCGCTCCTCTCGACCTGGCGTTCTGGAACATCGAGTCCGACCGGCACCCGATGCACCTGGGCGCACTCGGCGTCTTCTCGGCCCACTCGCCGACCGCGGGAGCCCACGCCGCCGACCTGCTCGCCGCCCGCGCCGCCGCCGTCCCCGGACTGCGGATGCGCATCCGGGACGTGTGGCAGCCGCTGTCCCTGTCCTTCGGGAGCGCCGTCCGCGAGACCGACCCCGATTTCGACCCGCTCCACCACGTCCGGCTGCACGCCCCGACCGCCGACTTCCAGGAGGCCGCGGGCCGGCTCATGGAACGCCCGCTGGAGCGCGGCCGGCCTCCGTGGGAAGCCCATGTGCTGCCCGGCGAGGACGGCGTCTCCTTCGCCGTGCTGTTCAAGTTCCACCACGCCCTGGCCGACGGACTGCGGGCGCTGACGCTCGCCGCCGCCATCCTCGACCCGATGGACATGCCCGAGCGGCGCCCGCGCCCCGAGGAGCCCGCGCGCGGTCTCCTCCCCGATGTGCGCAAGCTGCCCGGGCTGCTCCGGGGCGCCCTGTCCGACGTCGGCCGGGCCCTCGACATCGGGGCGTCCGTCGCCCGCTCCACCCTCGACGTGCGTACGTCGTTGGCGCTCACCTCCGACCCCTCGGGCACCCGCCGGACCGCCGGAGTCGTCATCGACCTCGACGACGTGCACCGGATCCGCAAGACGGTCGGCGGCACCGTCAACGACGTGCTCATCGCGGTCGTCGCGGGCGCCCTGCGCCGCTGGCTCGACGAACGCGGCGACGGCAGCGAGGGCGTCGCGCCCCGCGCCCTGATCCCCGTCTCCAAACGCCGCCCACGCGGTGCGCAGCCACAGGGCAACCGGCTCTCCGGCTACCTGATACGGCTGCCCGTCGACGACCCGGACCCGCTCGCCCGGCTCGACTCCGTGCGTACCGCCATGGACCGCAACAAGGACGCCGGCCCCAACCGGGGCGCGGGCGCCGTCGCCCTGCTCGCCGACCACGTGCCGGCGCTCGGCCACCGGCTCGGCGGACCCCTCGCCGCGCAGGCCGCCCGGCTCTGGTTCGACATCCTCGTCACCAGCGTCCCGCTGCCCGGCATCGGCCTGAAGCTCGGCGGCAACCCGGTCACCGCGGTCTTCCCGTTCGCCCCGCTGGCCCGCGGGCAGTCCCTCGCGGTCGCCGTCTCCACCTTCCGCGGGCACGTCCACTACGGCCTGGTCGCCGACGCCGAGGCCGTACCGGATCTCGATCTGCTCGCCCGCGCCCTCACCGAGGAGGTGGAGACGCTGATCATCGCCTGCGAGGCCTGACGATCACGGGTTTGGTGCTGCGGCCCGGCGCTCCGTAAAATTCCCTGTTCGACGGCCGCGCGATCGGAGCGCCGCCGCGGTTGACCCAAGGAAACGGCAGCGCGATGACGGTGACAGAGGACGGCTCCATGACCCCGGACGAGGTCGTGTACGGGCCCGGCATCGACCCCGAGCGGCTGGCCGTCTGCCTCGCTGTGCTCGACGAGCTGGAGAAGATCGACGTCGACCACCCCGACGCGATCGCCGTGCGCCGGGCCACCGCGGGTATCTACCGCACCGTCAAGCAGCGCCGCCGCCAGGACCGCCGGGCCGCGAAGACCGCGCACGACAAGGCCGTCACCGAGTCCACCGCGACCGGCTCCGCCCAGCGCATCGACGACGAGACCGAGGGCCTGCTCCCCTCGTCGGTGACGGAGGAGGGCCGGATCGCCGGGATACTCCAGCGCCCGCGCTCCTGCTACACCTGCAAGACCCGGTATGTCGAGGTCGACTACTTCTACCACCAGCTCTGTCCCGACTGCGCCCGCCTGAACCGCGAGAAGCGCGACGTCCACGCCGACCTCACCGGCAAGCGCGCGCTGCTCACCGGCGGCCGCGCCAAGATCGGCATGTACATCGCGCTCAGGCTGCTGCGCGACGGCGCGCACACCACGATCACCACCCGGTTCCCGAAGGACGCCATCCGCCGCTTCAAGGCCATGGACGACTCGGCAAACTGGCTGCACCGGCTGGAGGTCGTGGGCATCGACCTGCGCGACCCGGCCCAGGCCGTCGCCCTCGCCGACCAGATCGCCGAGGCGGGCCCGCTCGACGTCCTGATCAACAACGCGACCCAGACCGTACGCCGGCTGCCCTCCGCCTACGCCGCCCTCGTCGACGGCGAGAGCGCCCCGCTGCCCGCCGGGGAACTCCCCGCCCACCACGTCATCGGCGCCTTCGGCTCCGGCGCGGTGGACGGCCTGGCCGCCCTCCCCGTCGGCATCAGCGGCCTCGACGCCCAGCAGGTCGCCGACCTCGCCCTGGTCGCGGGCAACGCCAGCGTCGCCCGGCACCTGGACGGCACCGCCATCGACGCCGGCGGTCTGGTCCCCGACGTCGTCGACACCAACACCTGGGTGCAGACCATCGAGCAGATCTCCCCGGTGGAGCTGCTGGAGACCCAGCTCTGCAACTACACGGCGCCGTTCATCCTGATCAGCAAGCTCCGCCCGGCCATGGCCGCCGCCGCCAGGGCCGCGGCGAGCGGGCGCTCGTACATCGTCAACGTCTCGGCGATGGAGGGCGTCTTCGGCCGCGGCTACAAGGGCGCCGGACACCCGAATACCAACGCCGCCAAGGCCGCCATGAACATGGTGACCCGGACCAGCGGCCAGGAGATGTTCCAGAGCGACGGCATCCTCATGACCTCGGTCGACACCGGCTGGATCACCGACGAACGTCCCCACTACGACAAGCTCAGGCTGGCCGAGGAGGGCTTCCACGCACCGCTCGACCTGGTCGACGGCGCGGCCCGGGTTTACGATCCCATTGTGCGCGGCGAGCAGGGCGAGGACCTGTACGGCGTCTTCCTGAAGGACTACGCGCCCGGGAAGTGGTGACCCGCCACCCCGGACGGGCGGCCCGGCGCCGGTCGGGCCCCGGCCCTGGTGAGCACCGCGCGAGGAGTTCCCATGGCCAGTTCACACGGCGTCGATCCCAGGGCCTTCAACGACCCCCGCAACCACTATCCGACCGACGAAGAGTTCTACGCGAGCGACCGTCCGGCCGACCCCGTACTGCCGGAGGACCGTCCGCGTGGCGGCGGATCCAGTACCACGGTGAAGCACCGCGGCACCTGGGCCACCGTCGCGCTCGTCGCCGGGATCGTCCTGCTGATCCTCGTGGGGATCGCCCTGTTCCCGTGAGGCAGCGTCATGAGGGCGGCTTTCCGTGAGGCAGCCGTCATGTGGGCGGCGCGGACGACCTCAGCCGGTCGTGGACGGCGTACCCGCCCGACGGGTACGCCGCCCGCACCCGCGTCCCGCCGTCCACGAGCAGATCCGCCCCGGTGATCCACTCGGCCCGGTCGGAGGCCAGCCACAGCACGGCCCGCGCGATGTCGGACGGCTCCCCGATCCGGCCGAGCGGCAGCCCGGCGGCCACCTCCGCCTCGCCCGGCTCCCAGACGAACCGGGCCATCCCGGTGCGGACAAGCCCGGGGGAGACGGAGTTGACCCGCACTCCCGGCGCGAGTTCACCCGCGAGCTGCTGCGTGAGATGCAGCAGGGCCGCCTTGCTGGTCCCGTAAGCACCCACGTTGGGCCCGACATGCCCGGCGCCCTCCGTGCACACATTGACCACCGCGCCGCCGTGCTCCCGCATCCACGCCCGCCAGGCGCACTGCACGAGCCGCAGCGGCGCCTCCACGTTCACGGTGAACGCCGTCCGCCACGTGTCCGGATCGGCCTCCATCAGCGGGCCGTACGGCTGGTTCGTCGCCGCGTTGTTGACGACCACGTCGATCCGCCCGAAGGCGCGCAGCGCGCACTCGGTCAACTCCCGTAGGTGATCAGGGTCGGCGACATCCCCGGCCAGACCGACCCCGCCCAACTCCTCGGCGGCGCGCGCCACTTCACCGGCGTCCCGCGCGCTCACACACACCAGCGCCCCGGCCCCGGCGAACGCCTCGGCGACCGCGCGCCCGATCCCGCGCGTGCCCCCGGTGACCAGGACGCCCCGACCTCGCAGACCGTACGACGACGTCATCGCCGTACGATCTCATGACGGACCGTCAGTCAACAGCCCCCAGACGGGAGTTGGGCAGTCGGGAGTTGCGGGCGGCCACGATGCCGAGCACCGTCCGCCAGTCCTCCAGGACGCCGGCGTCGAGGCCGACGACCTTGGCCGCGTCGTCGGCCTGACGCAGGGTGATCGCGTCGTCCGCGAGGGGATCGCGCTCGAAGGCCGCGGCCTCGTCGCGGGACATCGGGCCGCCCTGTGCGCGAAGCGTCAGCGTGCTCTGGGCGGACAGATCGTGGCCCGGCGCCGCGGCGGCCAGATAGCGCTTCGCGGGTACGTGCAGACGCACGAGCCGGGCGACCCGCTCGCCGAGCAGGGCGTGCACCGCGTCCGCCGCGTGGTCGGCGTGCCCGGCGTCGTCGCCGGGCTGGAGGAGATGCCCGATGTCGTGGACCAGGCCGGCGATCTGGAGTTCCTTGTCGGCGGGGCGACTTCGGCGCAGCAGCGCGGCCGTCTGCAGCGCGTGGTCGTGCAGATCGACCGGATCACCGCTTCGGTCCGGGGTGTCCCAGGCACCGCGGCACGCGTACAGCAGATCCATCAGCTCCTCGACGCTGCGCAACTCCATGCGTCAGTCCTCCCGCGAGCCGGCCTGTGCGGAACGCCAGGAGATCATGGCGAGCTTGCGACTCAGCCAACGGGACCTGAACTGCGCGACGCCTTCAGTGACGTAGGTCATGTTCTCGCTCGTGCGTACGCATGCGTAGGCCATACGGGTGGTTGTCAAACCGCGCATGATGTAACAAACCGGTTCAGGTCATGGCCGAAGAACACGGGCAGACGCGCAATGGTTACCCCATGTTTTCAGCCCCATCGAGCGGCAGCCTGCTCATTTGGTTAACCTGAGGCAGACGGACAGCGACAAGGGGTCCCACCCACACCCATGGTCCGTCCCGGGGCAAGCCGGTCACAACGGCCTGCTCTCGCACGAGTGACCGGCGCCACCGCGTCCGAACTGCCTTCAACCCACACCCGAGCGGGCTTCAGGTACCGGACCGGAGCATGGCTGGTACGCCCCGAGGGTGACCCGACACATAAGGAGTGCGCGGTGACACCGGAGAAGACGAATCGCGAGCAACGCCCCAAGGAACCCACGGAGCGTAAGGGCCACCGGTCCGACGAGCTCGGCAGCCTGGCCGTGTGGGCCCGCTCGGCCCCCATCCGTCTCGCGGGCTACGAGGACGACCTCGCCGAGCCCCACATCCTGCCCAGCGTGGACTGACGCCCACGGGACCCATCGCGATCGCCGACAGCATGGGCGTGTGAAAATCACGTCCATGCTGATCAGAGAAGCCGCGGCCGACGACTGGCCGCGGATCTGGCCTTTCTGGCACCGGATCGTCGCCGCAGGCGACACCTACACCTGGGCCCGGGACACCTCCGAAGAGGCGGCCCGGGCCCTGTGGACGAGCCCGCCCAAGCGGGTGTACGTCGCCGAGGACTCGACCGGAACCGTCGTCGGCTCCGCCTTCGTCACCCCGAACTACGGCGGCCCCGCCGACCGCATCGCCAACGCCGGCTTCATGGTCGACCCCGACCACGGCGGCCGCGGCATCGGCCGGGCCCTCGCCGAACACATCCTCACCGCGGCCCGCGACCAGGGCTTTCGGGGCATGGTCTTCAACGCGGTCGTCGAGACCAACCCCGCCGTCGGGCTCTGGCTCTCCCTCGGCTTCACGATCCTGGGCACGGTGCCGGACGCCTTCGACCATCCCCGGGACGGACGGGTGGGCCTGCACATCATGTACCGCGCCCTCTAGTCGAGCGGCGCGGTCCGCACCCAGGGCCGCAGCCTCTCCAGCTCCGCCGCCAGGTCCAGCAGCGCGGCCTCCGAGCCCGGCCGGCCCACGA
Organism: Streptomyces sp. NPDC005492; assembly: GCF_040605995.1. Classification (NCBI taxonomy): domain Bacteria; kingdom Bacillati; phylum Actinomycetota; class Actinomycetes; order Kitasatosporales; family Streptomycetaceae; genus Streptomyces; species Streptomyces sp. NPDC005492. The sequence goes on along the minus strand of NZ_JBEXDX010000017.1, from coordinate 104,268 downwards.
GTTGTACGGCGCAGGGCGCGCCCGAGGGCAGGGTGCCGAACGGGACCGACATCGCGGGCCAGCCGGTGAGGTTCCACGGGGGAGTCATGGGCGAGTAGTTGGTGTTGGCCAGGACATTGCGCAGCCAGCCGCGCTGGTGCCACGGCCCGGCCTTGGGGGAGCGGCGGGCCAGCGCGGCCGTCAGCAGGATGTCGTGCTCGGCGAAGAACGGCGTCAGGCGCTCCCGCAGCCGCTCCCGGCTCTTCCCGGTGCGCACGCTCTTCACGAACCGGCGCCCGATGGCCGCGTGCACCCGCGTCCGCCGCGTCAGTTGCCGCGGATCGAGCCCCGCCGCGTCCACCGAGGTGCCCGCCGTCCAGTGCGCGAGCGAGGTGGTGCTCAGCGACAGCGGATACGGCGGATCGGCGCGGTGCAACGCGTGACCGGCCCCGGCCAGCAGCCCGGCCGCCTCCCGCACGGCGGTCGTATACGGCTTGCTGATGGCCACTCCGGTGAGCGGACTGCGCACGGACACGGCCACCTTCCGGGGAACGGGCTCCCCGGGCCGTACGACCTCGGTATCCGCGATGACCGAAAACATCAGCCGGGCATCCTCGACGGTCGTCGCGAGGGGGCCGTTCTCGGACATTCCGAACCAGTCGCCGTCACCGATGCCGGCCGGGACGACCCCGAACCCAGGCTTGATCGTGGCCAGGCCGCAGTTGGCCGCCGGGATGCGCAGTGAGCCCATGCCGTCGTTGCCGAGCGCGATCGGCACCATCCCGGCCGCGACCGCCGCCGCGCTGCCGCCCGAGGAACCGCCCGCGGTGCGGGTGGTGTCCCACGGGTTGCGGGAGGTGCCGTGCACGCCCTCGGTCGTACCGAAGACACACAGCTCGGGCACGTTCGTGAGGCCCACGACCACCGCACCCGCCGCTCGCAGCCGGGCCACGGTGACATGGTCGTGGTCGGCCGGGGTGTCCGGGGTCGCGGCGGAGCCGACCCGGTTGGACTCGCCCGCTACGGCGAGGTTGTCCTTCACGGCCAACGGCACGCCCGCCAGCGGGAGTTCGGCCAGATCGGCGCGGGCGCCCACTTCGTCGGCCTCCGCGAGCGCCGCCTCGGCCCGCACCATCCGGAATGCGCCGATCCGTCCGTCGAGCCGCTCGATCCGGGCGAGATGCTCGGCCACCACCTCACGTGGGGTGACCCGCTTCTCGCGTACGGCGGCGGAGATCTCGGTGGCGGTACGGCCGACCCAGTCGGTCACGGGCGCGCTCCTTCGAGCTACATGTCCTTGAGGAGCTTCTCCAGGAAGGCCACCGACTCGGGGCCCGGTGAGGCGACCATGCTCAGCCGGTCCATGACCGCGAGGTAGTGGTCGACCTCTTCGGGCTTGTCCAAGTACAGGGCGCTGGTGAGCTGTTCGAGATAGACGACGTCCGGCAGGTCCGGGACGGGGAAGCGCATCACGGTGATCGGACCGCCGGCGGCCGCATGGCCACCCACCTCGAACGGCAGCACCTGAACCGTGATGTTCGGATGGGCAGCCGCCTCGATCAGGTGCCGGAGCTGCTCGCGCATCACCGCCGTTCCGCCCAGCGGACGGCGCAGCGCCGCCTCGTCCACCACGAACCACAGCTTCGGCCCGTCCGGCCTGGTGAGCAACTCCTGCCGGATCATGCGGAGTTCGACGCGACGCCGGACGGAGTCCGGCATGTCGACCGGGCGACCGAGCCGGACGACGGCTTCGGCGTACGCGGCGGTCTGCAACAGGCCGGGGATGAACTGGACTTCGTACGTACGGATGAGGGAGGTGGCTTCCTCCAGCCCCAGGTGCTGTTCGAACCAGTTGGGGAAGACATCGCCGTAGTCGCGCCACCAACCGGGTTCGTTGGCGCGGCGGACCGAGTCCAGGAACTCCTGGCGTACGTCCGGCTCGTGCAGGCCGTACAGCGTCAACAGGTCGGCGACATCGCGCTCCTTGAAGCCGACGCGGCCCAGTTCCATGCGGCAGAGCTTGGCGTCGGAGGCGCGGATCGCCGAAGCGGCCGTGTCACGCGTGATGTTGAGGGATTCACGCAGGCGGCGCAGGCGGGTGCCCAGCATGATGCGCTGGACGGTCGGACCACCGCGCTGAAGGCTCAGTACGTCCGAACCCGAGGGTGCGTGTTCCGGTTGAGCTGCAGTCATGTTCATCCCCTCGGCGGTCGCGCCGATACCGTCCGCAAGTTTTCGGGACTTAAAAGAGGATCGTAGCACCGAGGTTCCGGATAACTGCGGGGAGTGAAGGGACCGGAAGACACCGGCCTGTGTCCGGCGTCTTCCGGCCATCCGCGGGTTCGCCTGACCTCAGCGGCCGGGGAGTAGGCCGTCGAAGTCGCCGTCCTTCACACCGCGGACGAACGCGGAGATCTCGGCGCTGGTGTAGACGAGCGCCGGACCTTCGGGATGGCGCGAGTTGCGTACGGCGATATGGCCGTCGGAGAGCGCGGCCAACTCGACGCAGTTGCCCTCGGGGTTGCTGTGGTGGCTCTTGTGCCACTCCGCGCCGTTCAACAGGGTGGCCGCCATGCCGTTCGCGTGCTTGATCTGAGGCCTCATCGCTCCCCCGGAGGATCGGGTGCAATTGCAGCTTCAATTGCATCCCTTGGTGATGCGGAGGACGATAGCCCCGGGGGAGACCGCTCGCAAGATCGTCTGCAATTGCAGCGGTAATTGCCGATGCACTTGCGTTCGCAGGGGCAGACGGAGGACGATGCTCCGGACAGGTGTAGTGCGCGCAGTTGTTCTCTTCCCATGGGGTCTCAGGGGTCGCGATGTCCGCAGAGCAAGTCGTACGACCGGCCGATGCCCTGCGTGTCGAGGGGACTTGGGAGTGGCTGTGCCGGGCCGTCGACGAGGTGGGCCGGCCCGGGCTGGGGCAGACCGTCACGCGGGTCCCCGTCGCCGGGGACGGGCGCGACCCCGCGCTCTGTTCCGTCCTCGTCGTGCCGCCGATGCCTCAATCGGCCCATGTGGCACGGGACTTCACCCGGGCGGCGGTGGCCGACCGGGTCGGCGGCGAACTCGTCGACGACATGGCGGTCGCCGTGTCGGAACTGGTGAGCAACGCGCTGCGCTACGGCCAGGCTCCCAACTCCCGTACGCAGCCGCGGCCTTCACTGTGGGTCGCGGTGTGGGACCGGCTGCCGTACGCGGTGTGCGCGGTCACCGACGACAGCGACCGCATACCCGTGGAGGGGTGTCCGGACGAGTTCGCCGAGTCCGGGCGCGGCCTCCAGGTGGTCGCCGCGCTGAGCGACTCATGGGGCTGGAACCTGCGCGCGGGCGGCGGCAAGACGGTCTGGGCACTGTTCCGGCTCTGAGTCCCGGGAACACAACACGCAAGAGGGGCACCGGCGTTGCGCCGGTGCCCCTCTTCCGTGTCGCCGATCAGACCTTGCGGCCGATGCCGCAGATCGCGTCCACATCGGACGGGTCCCGGCCCACGTCGACCGGCTCCGGGTGCCACTGCGAGGTGGGGACGATGCCTGGCTCGATGACCTCAAGGCCCTTGAAGTAGGCCTCGATCCGCTCCGGGCCACGCAGGTGGTACGAGCTTGCGGAGTTGGCGTTGTACACCGAGATCGCCTGGTTGAGCGCCGCGTTGGTGTCGGTGCCGTCGCTCAGCGCGAGATAGCTGCCCGGGGGCAGGGCCTCCAGGAAGCGGGCCACGACAGCCTCGGGCTCGTCCGAGTCCGGGATCTGACCCAGGATGCCCAGCATCGTCAGCGCGATCGGCTTGCTGAAGTCCAGTGTCCGCGCGGCGACTTCGAGGATCCGCTCGGGGTCGCGCACATCGGCTTCGAGGTAGGCGCAGGCGCCCTCCGGTGTACTGGTGAGCAGCGCCTGTGCGTGCACCAGCACCAGCGGGTCGTTGTCGACGTACACGATGCGGCTCTCGGGCGCGATGCGCTGCGCGACCTCGTGCGTGTTGTCGACGGTGGGCAGGCCGGTGCCGACGTCGAGGAACTGGCGGATGCCCGCCTCCTCGGCGAGATAGCGCACGGCCCTTACCAGGAAACGGCGTTGGAGGCGGGCGAGCAGGGCGATGTCCGGGAACATCTGGACGATCATCTCGCCGGCTTCGCGGTCGGCGGCGTAGTTGTCCTTGCCGCCCAGCAGGAAGTTCCACACACGGGCGGAGTGCGGCCGGTCGAGCTGGAGCCGGTCGGCCAGCGGGTCTTCGGAGGTCATGGGCAAAGCCTCACACGAAGTACCCGGCGGTGTCCGGCGATTCGGACCTGAACCGGGTGTTACCGGCCGGGTCATCGACCTGGCGCGCAACGCGATGTGGGTCATGCGGGCCGGGGCCGTCACGGTGCCGATGACGGCGCAGACCCTGACCATCCCGCGGCTCACTGGGGAGGGCTCTCCGGCCTGGCGCAGAGAGAGTGCGGCGCTGACGGCCGGCGGGTGCCCCTCAGTCGCAGCGCGGTGTTGCGGCTGCTCAACACTTTGCCCGAACCGGATGTCCCAGCCCCGCGGGTGGTTGGTGTCGATGAGTACGCCACGCAAAGGACGGGTCTACGGCACGGTGCTCGTCGACGTCGAGTCCCGCCGGCCGGTGGATCTGGTGCCTGACCGGGAGGCGTCCAGCCTGGCCGCATGGCTGGCGAAGCGACCCGGCATCGAGATCGTCTGCCGGGACCGCGCGCCGCTCTTCGCGGAAGGCGCCACAGTCGGGTGGCACCCCAGGTACTACCGCTCGCCGAGAAGCTGGCGGCAGCCACCGATCTGCCGGCCGAAATCCCGGCGACATGCGACAACCTCGACCTGAGCACGTGGTTCAGGCACGAAGCAAAGGAACTGGCCACTTCTCGCACAGGACCGTGGACCAAGGACCTGGACACAGCCTTCTACGTCGCACTGTTCCTGCGCGCTGCGCAGCACTCGATCCGACGTGACTGCCCCATCGTCCGCACCTGAGGTCCACCTTCGGTCCCATTGGCCTCCCAGCGAAAATCACCCATCGTGCACGCGTCACGGAAAGCGAGCCAGAACCCGAGAATGGACAGCACGCCCGAGGCGCCTCCCAAGCCGACAGGTAGGCCTGGAAGGATCTCACGGTGACCAGAACCGGTGACGCCGCCCGTCAGACGCTTATCCGCCGCGGGTTCGTCCTGGAGTACGCCACCCTCGGCTGGAACGTGATCGGCATCGTGGTGCTCGCCGTCGCCGCGATGTCGGCGAGGTCGGTGGCGCTGGCCGGGTTTGGCTTGGACTCCCTGATCGAGATCGGCGCCTCCACGGTGGTGATCTGGGAGCTGTCGGGCACCGGAGAGAACCGCCGGCGCCGTGCGCTGAAGCTGATCGGTGTCGGCTTCGCGCTACTGGCCGTGTACCTGCTGGTGCAGTCCACTTGGGCGCTGGCCACCGGCTTCCGGTCCCACCACTCGCCGCTGGGCATCGGCTGGACCGCCGTGACGGCCGCCGTGATGTTCGCGCTCGCGGTCGGCAAAGCACGCACCGGCACCGCGCTGGACAATCCGGTGCTGAAGACTGAGGGGCGGGTCACCCTGATCGACGGCCTGCTGGCCGCCGCCGTGCTGCTAGGCCTCCTGCTGAATTCTCTGGCCGGCCTGTGGTGGGCCGACCCGGCCGCCGGGTACGTGCTGGTCTACTACGCGCTGCGCGAGGTCAAGGAAGTCTTCGGCGAGCACTGACAGCCCGGAGGCTGGGACTCGAAGAGGCGACCTACTAATCGTCTCCCTTGCTGCGGCCTCATCTGCTGGAGACGCCTCAAGAAGGCCCGACCGTGATCGTGATGCGGGCCTACGCACCCAGCCGAGAGCCCGCCATCGAATCCTCAGACGGGGCGATCATCCACCCTGACCGCCCAAACCGATTCGTCGTAGCTGCCGGAAGCGTCCAGACCGAACTCTGCGTCCCCCAATGTCTCAGCACCCGATTCGTCGTAGAGGACCACGGACAAAGGCGGGTTGAGGAGAAGCTTCTGGCGGCGGACGTCAGCAAGGCTCCTGTCCTGGCAGAGGAGGATTCGACCGATGTCATCCCGCAGGGCGAAGTCAGCCCAGATACGGGGTGGGGAGACATCGGCGACGTACGAGACGATCGTTCGGCTCTCGCCATCACTGTGAAGCCGCCCGCAGTTGCCACAGACGTACAGCGACGAGCAGGGAGGCTTCCACGGCACGCTGCCGCTCCTGGGTGTCGAGATCGGCAGGAGCAGGCCAGGCGACCTGGTCGAAGAGCTCATCAGGGACGAGCCGGAACTGCTGACCCGGGTTGTGGGAACCGCTGAAGTTGTTGCCGCAGCCACACTTGAAGCCACCCATGTCTCTCCCCCTTCGAGCCCGTTCTACCAGGTCGACAACGGGTTCGACACGGAAGCCTTCCCATGGCCAGTTCGTCAGCAACGGCTCGATCTGCGCCCGCAGGTCGTGGTCCACGAGCACAGCCATCTGTCCACGTTCCGCCAGTGAACACAACACAACACCGTGTACGTCACGGCCAAGCAGCCACGCTCGACAAGATCGTGTTACGAGCTCTATGTACGTGCCAGCGGACACCAGTTGTTGACGAGATTTTGCAGTGGGACGGGCGAGGCCAGATCCGCCAAAGGGGCCCGGATGGAACAGGTCAGGGCACCGACTCGATGCCCGACGCCTCAGTACCATTCGTGCGTTGGACGTCGCGTCCTTGCCCCTTCCTGGAGGGTGCTGCTACGCATCGCGGCCCTTGTCCTTGCGATGTCGGGCTGTACACGACCCGCACCGTGCGGCCGCACTGCGCGATCACCATCAGCACCCCTCCAACCGACAGCCGCGGGAACCCGTTTCTGACCATCGAGTTCTGGAAGCAACAAACCGCTGAGCAGCGCACCGATATTGCCTACGGGTCCGTCGCACGCGGAGCATGCGCGGTCTCACGAAGCAACGACCAACCCGCAATGAACACCGCGGTGACGCTCCGCGACCGCTTCCCAAGATCTGTGTCAGAGCCGAGAACTGACACCCCCACGGGTGATCTCTTGGAGTCGCTCAGCGGCTGAGACGGGTTAACGTCGCGGCATGATCTCCGACGCATCGTTACCCGAGCATGAGCTCACAGCCACCAACTCGACCGTGGTCTACCAGAACCGCTGGATGACCGTTCGCGAGGACAAGACGGTGCGCCACGACGGCGCAGAGGGCTTGTACGGCGTGGTGCACAAACCTGACTTTTCGCTGATCATTCCGCATGAAAACGGAGGCTTCCACCTCGTTGAGCAGTACCGGTATCCGGTGAAGGCCCGCTATTGGGAGTTCCCTCAGGGCACATGGGAAGACAGACCGGACGCAGACCCGCTGGACTTGGCGCGTGGTGAACTTGCGGAGGAGACGGGCCTGACCGCTCGAACGATGACGCCTCTGGGCCACCTCTTCGAGGCCTACGGATACTGTGACCAGGGGTTTCACGTCATCCTTGCCACCGATCTCGCCGGTGGCGAACCTCACCTGGACGACGAAGAAGCCGGCTTGATCAGCCGCTGGTTCTCTGAGGCGGAAGTGTGGCAGTTGATCGCCGCGGGCCGATTCAAGGACGCTCCGTCAGTAGCGGCCCTGGCACTGTTCCAGCATTACCGCAAGGACAGCGGCTGAGACCCGGCGGCAGCGAACAGCACCGCGATCGGTGTGTGCCGCCGGATCGCCCCGCGGTCGGCGCCAGGATGACTGGGCGGCCACCACAAAACGTATATCGGAAGTGCGCGGGGAGCGCACGATCCGTCCTCTCGCGTCTGGTGACATCCTTGGCCGGTGTCCTCATCTGATCATGTCGGCGCTGTGTTCTTCGATATCGACGGCACCCTCGTCCCAGGCACGAGTTCGTCGGTTTTCCTGGCCGGCTTCCTTGGCCATCGAGACGAGTTGGCTAAGGCCGAGGACGCCTACGCCGCCGGCGCCCTGGACAATCGACAGGTTTCCCAGCTGGACGCCGCGGGTTGGGCGGGCATGCCCGAAGACCAAGTCTCTGGCTGGCTCGACGGGCTTCCCTTGGTCTCCGGCATCACGGAGACCGTGGCCTGGTGCCGGCGGAACAAATTGGTGCCCGTGCTGGCAACCCTCGCCTGGTCGCCGGTCGGCAGCTACCTGACCGACCGCTTCGGCTTCCACGCGTTCAGCGGACCTCGGCTGGAGAGCACGGACGGCCGGTTCACGGGCCGGGTCGCCCGTCACTTCGATGAGTACGACAAACGAGATTTCGCCCTCGCGCAGGCGCGAGAGTTGGGGTTGACGCCCCGCTCGTGCGCAGCCGTCGGGGACAGCCGCTCCGACCTGCCACTGTTCGCATCCGTCGGGTTGAGCGTGGCATTCAATGCCTCGGCAGAAGCGCGGGCCGCGGCAACCGCCACGGTGGACGACAGTGACCTACGAGGCGTGCTTCCCGTTTTGAGCCGCTTGGTCACAGCCACTGGTCCTCAGTAGTAGAGAGGGAAGGGGACGGGTGCGGAGGTCGCGGCCGATGAGGAGGCATTGTGCTTCCCGCCGGCGGCGGAGCGGGTCTGTCACCGGCTGCGGGAAGCCCTGAGTTCCAGGTCAGCTTCAATCAGCGCTCGACGGTCTGCGCGCGGTTGCCATGTGCGGTGCGTTGGTGTCGGGCAGCGCCCGCCACAGTATGAGGTCGATGTCCTCGCGCTGCAGCCTCTGGCGCTCGGTGAAGGTCTGGTCCGGTGCCGTAGCGTTCTCGACGGCCGCGGCGATGATGACTTCGAAGCCAGCCACCACGACCGCACGCCGGTGTCGATGGTGAACGCGCCCGGCTGGACGAGTTGGATGTCGGCGCGTAGGTGCGCGATGAACGCCACCTGCTCGTTATCGGCCTACCGCTCGCGCAAAAACTCCAGCGCACGCTCACCGGCGCGCCTCTCCCGTGCTGTCCCGCTCGATCAGCCGCGGCACCGGGACCCGCACCGTGCGCGCCGGGCCGCCGTCCAACAGAGAGGTCAACTCCCGCGCGGCCGTTCGGCCGAACTCCACACTGTCCCGGGACAGCGCCGACAGCCACGGCCGGACCATGCGGCAGAGCGCGGAGTCCTCCCAGGCGACCACCGACACGTCCGCCGGCACGGAGCGGCCGAGTTCGGCCGCGGCGGCCACCCCGGCGACGGCCATCACGTCGTTGTCGTAGATCAGCGCGGTGGGGGGAGCCTCGACCTCCAGGACCCGGCGGGTGACGGCAGCGCCCGCCGCGTCCGAGTAGTCGGTGGTCACCGAGCGCACCTCGGTGAGCCCGCGCCGCGCGGCCTCGGCGCGCAGCGCGCGGATCCGGCGCTCGGTGTGCGCGAGGCCCGGCAGTCCGGCGATGTGCGCGATCCGCCGGTGGCCGCGCGCGTACAACTCGTCGACGACCGACGCCATCGCGCCCGCGTCGTCGGCCCACACCGTCGACAGTCCGGGGTGGCGTTCGTCGGGCGCGCCGCCGATCACGACGGCGGGCAGGCCCAGTTCGTCCAGGAGGTCGGGCCGCGGGTCGACGGTGCGCGGGTCGGCCACCAGGACGCCGTCCACCCGGTGTTCGGCCCACCAGCGCCGATACACCGCGCACTCGTCGTCCACGTCCTCGGCCATCTGGAAGAGCAGACCGAGATGGCGCTCGGCCAACACCTCCTGGATGCCCGAGACGAGTTGCAGGAAGAACGAGTCCACGCCGAGGGTGTCCGCGGGCCGGGCGAGGACGAAACCGACCGTCGCCGCGCCCTCCCCGGACAGCGCCCGCGCCGCCGTGCTGGGCCGCCAGCCCAACTGCTCCGCGACCCGGCGCACCCGGTCCCGGGTGATCTCGGAGACCCCGGGCCGGCCGTTGAGCGCGAAGGAGACCGCGCTCTCGGACACCCCGGCGCGCTGCGCGATGTCCTTCATCGTCGGCCGACGCGCGGGCGCCCGCTTGCCTGACAACGCCCGATCTCCATTCCGTCGGAACCGTGCACTAAAGCGCTTGAGCCAGCACACCCTAAAGCGCATTAGTGATCCACCGCAAGAATGCGAACGCACCTTTCTGACCAGGTGAGTTGCCCCGATGTTGGCCGGATCGAGCCAACTAATGAATTTAGCTGAGCGGAATCCATTGACTCGCCCGCCGGACAGCGTGCAGGGTCTGCCCCGGCACGATCGGCCACCGCCACCGCAAAGGAGTCACCCGCCGTGCGCATCTCCCGCAGAGCCTTCGCTGCCGCCGCCGTCGTCCTCATGCCGCTGAGCGCCTGCGGCTCCGGAGGAGAGGACGGCGGCGGATCGTCCGACGCCTCGGGCAAGGTGGAGGGCGACATCACCTTCCAGACCTGGAACCTCCGCGCCAACTTCAAGCCCTACTTCGAGGGCGTGGTCGCCGGCTTCGAGAAGAAGTACCCCGGCACCCATGTGAAATGGATCGACCAACCCGCCGAGGGCTACGCCGACAAGATCAGCGCGGACGCCGCCGGCGGCACCCTGCCCGACGTCGTCAACGTCTCGCCGGACCTGGTCGCCCCGCTCGCCAAGGCGGGCCTCGCGCTCGACCTCGACAAGGCCGCCGCGAAGTACAAGTCCGAGTATCTGAGCGGGGCTTGGGCCAGCCATCAGATACCGGGCATGACCGGCACCTATGCCTTCCCCTGGTACCTCAACACCGGCCCGCTCTTCTACAACAAGTCCCTGTTCAAACAGGCGGGACTCGACCCCGACCAGCCGCCGAAGACGTACGACGAACTCTTCGCCGACGCCCTCCAGTTGGCCCGGAAGACCGACGGCAAGGTCGCCACCCTCGCCAACGTCCCCACCGTCGAGGACTTCGGCCGCTACGGCGTCCAGCTCATGAACAAGGCCGGCACCGGCTTCGCCTTCAACGACGCCAAGGGCGTCGAACTCCTCACCAAGTACAAGCAGTTGTACGACGCGAAGGCCCTCGACCCGCAGGCGCTCACCGCGACCCCCGAGTCGTCCGGCAAGAAGTTCCTCACCGGGGCCGTCGCCATGAACCCCGGCAGCGCCCTGGACCTCGACAACTTCAAGAAGCAGGCGCCCACCCTGTACAAGAACATCGGGATCACCGACCAGATCACCAGCACCGGCCACGTCAACATGTACGTGATGGGGGTGATGGTCAACTCCAAGACCAAGCACACCGCCGCCTCCGTGGCCTTCGCGCACTACGTGACCGACGCCCAGCGGCAGATGTCGTTCGCGAAGCAGGTCGCCATCTTCCCGAGCACCGCGGGTTCCCTGGAGGACCCGTACTTCACCAAGGAGGACGGCACCGACGAGACCCGGGTGCGGATCGCCGCCGCCAAGTCCCTGAAGAACGCGGTGAATTACACACCGGTGCTGTTCAGCGAGCAGATGAAGACCGCGCTGCGCAACGAGGTCGCCAAGGCGTTGCAGGGCAAGGAGAGCCCCAAGGCGGCTCTCGACAACGCTGTCAAGCAGTGCGACACACTGCTCCAGCAGCAGGGATAGTCCGGGATGGCCCTCTCCACCGTCTCCCGGGTGCGGCGCCAACTGCCCACCAGTCCCTGGCTGTTCGCCGCCCCCGGGCTGCTGATCACCGGCGTCTTCATCCTCTATCCGTTCGGCTCCACACTGGCGGGCGCCTTCACCGACCGGCGCACCCTGATCCCAGGCCACTTCGTGGGCTTCGCCAACTTCCGCGAGCTGTGGCACGACGACATGTTCTGGACCGGCCTGCGCAACAGCACCCTGTACATCCTCGGGGTGGTCCCCGCCCTCGTCGTACTCCCGCTGCTGCTCGCCCTGTTGGTGCAGAAGAACATCCCCGGCATCACCTTCTTCCGGTCCGCCTTCTACACCCCGGTCGTCGCCTCGATCGTCGTGGTCGGACTGATCTGGGTGTGGCTGCTCGACGAACGCGGCCTGGTCAACTCGCTGTTGGAGACGATCGGCGTCGGCCGCATCGGCTTCCTCAGCGACCAGTGGCTGCTGCTGCTCAGCGCCATGGCCGTCACGGTCTGGAAGGGCCTCGGCTACTACATGATCATTTATCTGGCGGCGCTCGCCAGTGTGCCCCGCGAACTGCACGAGGCCGCGTCGGTCGACGGCGCGGGCGCGGTACGCCGCTTCTTCACGGTCACCGTGCCCGCCGTCCGCTCCACCATGGTCCTCGTCGGCGCGCTGTCCTCGGTGGCCGCCTTCAAGGTGTTCTCCGAGGTCTATCTGATGGCGGGCCCGAGCGGCGGACCGGCCGGCGAGGACACCACCCTCGTGATGCTCGTCCAGCGCACCGGCACGGGACTGACCGGACGGGTCGGCTACGCCTCCGCCCTCTCCGTCGTCGTCTTCGTGGTCACCGTCGCCCTGATGCTGCTCGTGCTGCGGGCCGACCGGAGGGACGTGCCATGACCGTCATCGAGCGAGTGCGCCCGGCCGAGACACCGGCTCCGGCCCGGAAACCGCGTGTCACCGACGAGCACGGCCGCCGTATCCGCGGCTGGGAACTCGCCCTGCGCTACGCGCTGTTGCTCGCCGTCCTCGCCATCACCGTCGGCCCCTTCCTGTGGCAGCTCTCCACCTCGCTCAAGGGCCCGACCGAGTACATCTACAGCTCACCGCCGACCTTCCTGCCCCAACACCCGACTCTGCACAATTACCAGCGGGTCGCCGACACCATCCCCGTCTGGGACTACGCCCTCAACTCGTTGAAGGTCGCCTCCGCCAACGTCGTGACGAACTGCGTCGGTTCGGCCCTCGCGGGCTACGCGCTGGCCCGGCTGCGCTACCGGGGGCGCCGGGTGGCCACCCTCGTCTTCATCCTGGCGATGCTCGTGCCGGTGGAGGGCATCATCATCGCCCAGTTCACCACCATGCGGGAGCTGGGCCTCAACAACACCCTGATCGGCGTGGTCCTCCCGGGCTGCATCGGTGCGATGAACGTCCTGCTGATGCGCAACGCCTTCCTCAACCTGCCCTACGAGATCGAGGAGGCGGCCTTCGTCGACGGCGCCAACGTCTGGCAGCGGTTCCTGCGGATCGCGCTGCCGTCCGTGAAGGGAACCGTCGCCGTTGTCGCGATCTTCGCCTTCATGGGCGCCTGGGACGACTTCCTGTGGCCGCTCATCGTGCTCAGCGACCCGTCCAGGTTCACGCTCACCATCGGCCTCAACTATCTGCACGGCACCTTCGCCAACGACGAACGCCTGGTGGCCGCCGGCACGGTCATCGCCGTGGCACCCCTGATCGCCCTCTTCGCCTGCCTCCAGCGGTACTTCTTCCGGGGCGTGGGTGAAGGCGCGGTCAAGGGGTGAAGCCGCCTCGCATTCAGGTACGCACTACAGAACCAGGATCCCGATGACTTCTGCCGTGCGCTTCGGCGTCAACTACACCCCCAGCCAAGGGTGGTTCCACCACTGGCTTGACTTCGACCTCGACTCCGTGCGCGCCGACCTCGACTCGATCGCCGAGCTGGGCCTCGACCACATCCGGGTCTTCCCGGTGTGGCCCTACTTCCAGCCCAACCGGACCCTGATCCGACCCAAGGCCGTGCAGCAGCTCGTTCAGCTCGTCGACGCGGCCGGTGAGCGCGGGATCGACGTCAACGTGGACGGGCTGCAAGGGCACTTGAGCAGCTTCGACTACCTGCCCGCCTGGACTCGCACCTGGCACCGGCGCAACCTCTTCACCGACCCCGACGTCCTCGACGGTCAGGCGGTCTATCTGCGCACCCTCGCCGCCGCCCTCGCCGACCGGCCGAACTTCATCGGCATGACCCTCGGCAACGAGGTCAACCAGTTCTCGGCGGGCCCGCATCCCGACCCCGACCGGGCGACGGAGGACCAGATCGACGCCTGGCTGGAGCGGATGCTCGCGGCCTGCGCCGAGGGGGCGCCCGGCAAGCCGCATCTGCACGCCGAGTACGACGCGACCTGGTACCAGGACGACATGCCGTTCACCCCGGCCCAGGCCGCCAGGCACGGCGCGATGACGGCCGTGCACTCCTGGGTCTTCAACGGCACCGCCCAACGCCACGGGCGGAGTTCGGTCCCCGCCGAGCACCACGCCGCGTATCTGGTCGAGTTGAGCAAGGCCTGGGCCGAGGCACCGCACCGGCCCGTCTGGCTTCAGGAGGTCGGCGCACCCCAGCCGCTCGTACCGGCCGAGCACGCGGCGGCCTTCGCCGACGCCACGATCGCCAACGCCCTTGACTGCACCGACCTCTGGGGCATCACCTGGTGGTGCTCCCACGACGTGTCCCGCGACCTCGCCGACTTCCCCGAACTCGAGTACGGGCTGGGCCTGTTGACCAACGACCGGCAGCCCAAGGACATCGCGCTGGTGCTCGCGGAGGCGGCCCGCGAGCCCACCTACGCGCCCGCCACCCGCACCACGGCCCTCGTCGTGCCCGCCGACCCGTCGGTCCGCTCGGTCTGCGGTCCCGGCGGGCCGGTCTTCGACGCCTACTTCCGACTCGTCGTCGACGGAACCCGCCCGGCGACCGTCCTCGACACGCGCGCGGACGACAAGGACCACCTAGCCGCGCGCGGCATCACCGAAGTCGTCACTCCCGACCAGGTACTCCCCACCCCACAAGGAGGCACCAGCTCGTGAACCCCCGACGCCCCACCAGACGCACCGTCCTGCTCGCCGGCGCGGCAGCCACCCTGCTGCCCCAACTCCCCACGCCAGCCCACGCGGTGGGGCAGGCCGCCGCCACCGCGACCCAGCCCTACGCCTCCTACTGGTACCCGGACTCCCTGCCCTCCGGCACCCCGGGCACCGGCATCACCTGGCGCAGCCTGAAGACCTGGACCGCCGCCTCGGACACGGACCTCGCCTTCAACGCCGCCGCTGTACCCCTCGCCGCACGCTTCACCCCGACCCCCGCCAACAGCACCGCCCGCTCCGGCCAGGCCCGCATCCAGTCGCTGGTCTCCTTCGGACCGACGTCGAGCAACCCCTCCCAGGGCGCGGCCACCGCCGACTACTACGCCCTCACCCACTGGTCCTACCTCGACGAACTCGTCTTCTGGGGCGGCTCGTCCGGCGAGGGCATCATCCTCGCCCCCAACGCACCGATCGTGGACGCCGCCCACCGGCACGGCGTGCCCGTCCTCGGCAACATCTTCCTGCCGCCCGTCGCCTACGGCGGACAGCTCCAGTGGACCCGCGACCTGGTCCAGAAGGACGCTGCCGGGCACTACCCGCTGGCCGCCCAACTCGTCGCGGTGGCGGCCGCGTACGGCTTCGACGGATGGTTCGTCAACGCCGAGACCAGCGGCGGAAACACCGCGCTCGGCACCGACATGCAGGGTTTCGTAAGGGAGTTGAAGTCCCTCGCAGCCGCCCAGGGGCAGCGGGTGACCTGGTACGACGCGATGACCGTCAACGGCACGGTCAGTTGGCAGGGCGCGCTGAACACCTCGAACCAGGCGTTCTTCCAGGCCGCCGACGACATGTTCGTCGACTTCCGGTGGAGCGCGAGCACGCTGGCCGCGTCCGGGACGAAGGCGGACGGCCTGGGGCGCAGCCGCTACGAGTTGTGGGCGGGCGTCGATGTCGAGTCCAACGGGTCCGATACGTCGGTGAGTTGGGACGCGATGGTGCCGACGACCAAGGCGCACATCACGTCCATCGGTTTCTACCGGCCCGAGTGGACCCGCAACCACCTGCCCGCGAGCCGTACGCCGGGCGACTTCCACGCGGCCGACGACCGGTTCTGGACCGGCCGCTCACTCGACCCCTCGCAGCCGGACTCCACGGACGGTTGGCGGGCGCCGGCGGTGTCGGTCGCCGACCGGTCGACGGTGGGCGGCGCGCTGCCGTTCGCGAGCGTCTTCAACACCGGGCACGGGCTGCGCTGGTACGAGGACGGGACGGTCACCTCGGACGCGCCGTGGAACCACCTCGGACTCCAGGACCGACTGCCGTCCCGGCGATGGGTGGTGCGGACGGCCGGCCAACGACCCACCGTGACCTTCGACTTCGCGGACGCGTGGCGCGGCGGCAGCAGTGTCCTGGTCTCGGGTGCGCTGGATCAACCGACGACCGTGGATCTGTACGGTTCACAACTGCCGATAGGCGCCGACACCGTGGTCGACCTGACGTTCCGTACCGACACCGGCAGTGTGAACGTCGAGCTGGCGGTCGCCACGGCCGAGCCGAGTGGCGCGGGGTCGGCACCGCCGTACACCTATCTGCCGGTGAACTCGGTCAACGGCTGGCAGACCGTGACGGTGCCGCTCACGGGTCTCTCCGGGACGCTGCACGCGATCGGTGTACGGCTCACGGCGACCGAGGGACCGGTGAACTGGCGGCTCGGTGGGCTCGCTGTCCGCGGTGCCGACGACCCCCAGCCGCCCGCCGCGCCCTCCGGTCTGCGGATCACCGCCGCCACGGGTGGCGACCTGCGCTTCGCCTGGGACGCCGCGCCCGGCGCCGTACGCCACTACACCCTCCACCGCCTCCTGCCGGATGGCACCCGGCGCTTCCTCGGCGGCACCTGCCAGCGGGCCTTCTTCGTCGGCGGGCTGACGGCCGAACAGGGTGAGCAGGAAGCGCGGTTCGAACTGCGCGCGACAGGGGAGCTGTACACAGCGTCGGCCCCCGCGACCGTCACGCACACCTGGTAACACCCCTGCCCCCACCCGTACCTTCACCCGCAACCGAACCACGGAGCACCCCACATGCATGACGACCGCAGCCTGGTCGAAGCCCGCCTCAAGCGTGTCCTCGAAGAACGCATCCGTCCCGCCGTCTACCCCGAGTCCGTGCCGCTGGAGGTCGCCGTCTGGCACGCGCCCGGTGAGCCGGTGCCCGTCGCCGAGGGACTCGCCGCCGTACCCGAACCGATCGAGGTGGGCGCCCGGTGGGGTGCTCCCTGGGGGACCAGTTGGTTCCGTGTCACCGGGACCGTGCCGGAGGGTTGGGCAGGGAAGACCGTCGAGGCGCTGCTCGACCTCGGCTTCGACGAGAACATGCCCGGCTTCCAGTGCGAGGGCCTCGTCTACCGGCCCGACGGCACCCCCGTGAAGGGCCTCAACCCGCGCAACCAGTGGGTCCGCGTCGGCGCGCCCGTCTCCGGCGGCGAGGAGGTGCGGCTGCACATCGAGGCCGCGTCCAACCCGGTCATCCTGGACTACCACCCCTTCCTGCCGACCCAGTTGGGCGACAAGGAGACCGCCGGCAGCGAACCGCAGTACACGCTCACCCGCATGGATCTCGCCGTCCTCGACGAGAACGTCTGGCGGCTCGTCCTCGACCTGGAGGTCCTCGGCGAGCTGATGGCCGAGCTGCCCGTTGACTCCGCGCGCCGCTGGGACCTCCTGCGGGCGATCGAGAAGGCGCTGGACGCCGTGGACCTCCAGGACGTCAACGGCACGGCGGAGAGGGCCCGTTCACACCTGACGTCCGTCCTGTCGGCGCCCGCCGTGCCGTCCGCGCACCGCATCAGCGCCGTCGGGCACGCCCACATCGACTCCGCGTGGCTGTGGCCGCTGCGCGAGACGGTCCGCAAGGTGGCCCGTACGACGTCCAACATGACCGCCCTGATCGAGGACGAGCCCGACTTCGTCTTCGCCATGTCGCAGGCCCAGCAGTGGGCCTGGGTGAAGGAGCACCGGCCCGAGGTGTGGGCGCGGGTCAAGAAGGCGGTGGCGGACGGGCGGTTCGTGCCGGCCGGCGGTATGTGGGTGGAGTCGGACACCAACATGCCGGGATCGGAGGCGATGGCCCGTCAGTTCGTGCACGGCAAGCGGTTCTTCCTCGACGAGTTCGGCATCGAGAACGAGGAGGCCTGGCTGCCCGACACCTTCGGCTTCGCCGCCGGGCTGCCGCAGATCATCAGGGCCGCGGGCTCCAAGTGGCTGCTGACGCAGAAGATCTCGTGGTCGCAGACGAACAAGTTCCCGCACCACACCTTCCGTTGGGAGGGCATCGACGGCACCCGGATCTTCACCCACTTCCCGCCCGTCGACACCTATAACTGCTCCATGCAGGGCCGTGAAATCGCCCACGCCGCCCGCAACTTCAAGGACAAGGGAGTGGCCCGTCACTCCCTCGCGCCCACCGGCTGGGGCGACGGAGGTGGCGGCACCACGCGCGAGATGGTCGCCAAGGCGTCCCGGCTGCGCGACCTCGAAGGCTCGGCGACCGTGGCCTGGGAGACCCCGAAGGAGTTCTTCGAGAAGGCCGAGGCCGAGTACCCCGAACCGCCCGTCTGGGTCGGCGAGTTGTACCTCGAACTCCACCGCGCCACCCTCACCAGCCAGGCGAAGACCAAGCAGGGCAACCGGCGCAGCGAACACCTCCTGCGCGAGGCGGAACTGTGGGCCGCGACGGCTGCCGTCCGGGCCGGATTCCCGTACCCGTACGAGGAGTTGGACCGGATCTGGAAGACGGTACTGCTCCACCAGTTCCACGACATCCTGCCCGGTTCGTCGATCGCCTGGGTGCACCGGGAGGCGCGGAGGACGTACGAGCGGGTCGCCCTGGAGCTGAACGGCATCATCGACGCGGCCCAGCGCGCGTTGGCGGGGGAGGGGACAAGGGAGTTGGTGTTCAACTCGGCGCCCCACACTCGTGACGGCGTCCCCGCAGGAGGTGCCCAGGCGCCGTTGGTCCAGGGCGAGACGGCCCGCACGGCACGGCCCGGCGGCGGACACGTACTGGAGAACGGCCTGCTCCGCGTCGAGATCGACGTGCGGGGCCTCGTCGTCTCCGCCTACGACATCGAGGCAGACCGCGAGACGATCGCCCCCGGCCGGGCCGCGAACCTGCTCCAACTGCACCCGGATTTCCCGAACATGTGGGACGCCTGGGACGTCGACGAGTTCTACCGCAACACGGTCACGGACCTCACGGACGCGGAGGAGGTCGTGGCCGACGGGAACGCGGTGCGGATCGTACGGTCCTTCGGCGCGTCCCGGGTCACCCAGGTGTTGTCCCTCGCCCCCGGGGAGCGGCGGCTGCTCATCGACACCGAGGTCGACTGGCACGAGACCGAGAAGTTCCTGAAGCTCGCCTTCCCGCTCGACGTGCATGCCGAACGGTACGCGTCCGAGACCCAGTTCGGGCACTTCCACCGGCCCACCCACACCAACACCTCATGGGAGGCGGCCAAGTTCGAGGCCTGCAACCACCGCTTCGTCCACGTGGAGGAGCCCGGCTGGGGTGTCGCCGTGGTCAACGACTCGACGTACGGCCACGACGTGACGCGGACGGTGCGTACGGACGGCGATCGTGGGACGACCACCACGGTCCGCGTCTCCCTCCTCCGCGCCCCGCGCTTCCCGGACCCCGAGACCGACCAGGGTGTCCACCGTTTCCGGCACGCGCTGGTGCCGGGCGCGGCCATCGGCGACGCGGTGCGCGAGGGCTGGCGGATCAATCTGCCCGAGCGGCGGCTCACGGGCGGGCAGGAGGTCGCGCCGCTGGTGAGCGTGGACCGGGACGCGGTCGTGGTCACCGCGGTGAAGCTCGCGGACGACGGGAGCGGGGACGTGGTGGTGAGGTTCCACGAAGCGCACGGGGGCCGGGCCAGGGCAACACTGACGGTGGACTTCGCCTTCGACTCGGTCGAGGTCACCGACCTGCTGGAACGCCCCTTGGCCGAGGCCGAGGAGGTGAACCGTGCCGGTGATCAACTCACCCTGCGGCTGCGCCCGTTCGAGCTGGTGACGCTTCGGCTTTCGCCGACCGCCGTGATCGCCCGATGATGGGGCGATGAGACGAAGAACGACCGTCGAGCAGCCGTGGGCCACGCAGCCGGATCCGCTGCTGGCCCTCGCCCGCCAGGAGTTGCGGTTCTACGCGCGGACGTGCGACCGGGCGAGACGGCTCCACTACACGACGGAACTCGGCGCGCTCGCCGCCACGTCCGCGACGGTCGTGGCGGCGGGCCTGCACGCACCGGCCTGGCTCACCGCCCTGATCGCGGGCGGCGCCGTCTTCTTCACCGGCATGCGCCAACTCTTCAGCCCGGGCTCGCGCTGGGTCCTCGCCGCCCAGTCGCGGGAAGCCCTACGCCGGGCGATCGACCGCTACGTACTGCTCCCACCCCCCGCGCGCGACCCGGACGCCCGCGCCACGCTGCAACGGGCGGTCGAAGAGGTGGGCACGAACGAACTCCGAGGTTGGGCGGAGGTCCAGGGCCAGCGGGGGGACCCACCCGGGCCGGATCTCGGCGCCTGACGCCGGGTCGGACGGATGCGGGTTACGACGCGGACGCGGCGCGGACGGGGCGGCGGCCGGCCACGAGGACCGGGCCGCCGGGCACCGTGGGGATCTGGCGCAGGTCCTGGAATCCGAGGTCGCCCAGCGCCTGGCTCATCCGGGGCGAGGTCAGCGTGCTGCCGCCGTTGCGCGCCGCGGTCCAGTCGGCGACGGCCGCGAGCAGCGGCTCGTGCGGTGCCGGGTTGGTGCCGGCCACCAGCCATCCCCCGTCGGTGAGGGCGGTCGCCACATGCGGGAGGCAGGCGTTCAACACATCCTCGGAGAGGAACGGCGCGGGCAGCCAGATCAGATCGTAGAGATTCCGCTCGCGCAGCTCGACGGCGTCCTGATGCCGCACCTCGACTCGGTCGGCGGCTCCGGGGGCCGCATTCTCCAGTTCCTGCCGGGCCAGCCGGATCACCCGCTCCAGCCTGTCGATCCCGGTCACGTGGACGTGCGGAAGGTCCTGGGCCAGCGCGAGGGCGAGTGCCCCGGTACCGGTGCCGATGTCCAGAACCCGGCTGCCCGCGGTGGCGAGCCGGTCGGCGAGTCCCGGCAGGGAGGGCACGAGGCGGGTGGCGAGCGCGTGCCCGGTGCCCGCGGAGGCGCGGCCCTGATCGAGCAGCACCTCGTCGCTCTGCGCGTCCCACCCCGTCACGGCCTCGCCGCCGGCGGCGGCGACCGCCTGTCGCATCGAACGGAGCCGGGCGGACGCCGCGTTGGAGGAGGCGGGACCGAGTTGCAACACGGGGGCGGCCATCACCTTGTCGCCGTCCCGCCGCACCACGCCGGCCGCCTCCAGCACCGCGGTACGCGCCGGGTCCGCCGCCAGAGCCTCCTTCAACGAGATCGTAAGGATCACTCGCCCGACCCCGGGAAGGCCGGAACCTCCGTGCCTACGCCCCGAGTTGCGCCCGCAGCCACTCCTCGACCTCGCCCACGTGTGAGGCCGCCGCCGCGCGTGCCGCCTCCGGGTCGTGGGCGACCAACGCGCGGTGGATGGCGGCGTGTTCGCGGCGGGTGCGGGTGAAGGCGCCTTCCTCCTGGTAGCCGCGCCAGACCCGGGCGCGGAAGGTCCGGGACGAGAGGCCCTCCAGGATCGCGGCCATCGTCTCGTTGCCGGCGGCGGCCGCGATCTCGCGGTGGAAGGCGAGGTCGTGGGCGAGGATCTCCTCGGGGTCGTCCGTCGCGTTCATCGCGGTCAAGTGTTTCTCGACCTCGGCCAGTTGGTCCGGCGTGATCCGTGCTGCCGCCAGCGCCGTCGCCGTCGACTCCAGGATGCGGCGGACTTCGAGGAGTTCCACCAGGCGCGGGCCGCGGGACAGATCGGCGACGACACCGAAGGTCTCCAGCAGGTCGCCGGCCTCCAGCTGCGTGACGTAGATCCCCGAACCGTGCCGCGCTTCCAGCACGCCCAGCACCGTGAGCGCGCGGATCGCCTCGCGCATCGAGCTGCGGGAGATGCCCAGTTGGGCCGCGAGATCGCGCTCGGTGGGCAGCCGCTGGCCCGGCTCCAGGCGGCCCTCGCCGATCAGCGCCTTGATCCGGTCGATGGCGCGCTGCGTCACCGTGCCCTTCGGCGCGGCGGCCTCCGGTTCCGTCTCGCTCGGCAGGGTCTCGTCCACGCCACTCCTCCTGTCGCCGGTCCGCGCAGTCTATTCACAGATGTGGTCCGACCACTACGGCTCGAAACCGCGAAAATTTGGCTCCTGAGGGTGTTGTAGCCCCGAAGTGGTCTGATAAATATTCCGGCAACTGCTCGATCACGCTCGATGAGGAGCCCGACAGATGGCCGGCAGCACAGTGCGGAACGGACGGCAAGGCAGGCGACTGACCGCGTGGGCGGTGCGTGCGACGGCGGCGGCCGCGTGCGGCACCCTCGCGCTCACGGCATGCGGCAGCACCAAGGACACCGGCGCGAGCAGCGCCGACGGTGGCAGTGGTACCGGCAAGGTGGGGGTGATCCTGCCCCTGCTGACCTCGCCGTTCTGGCAGTCGTACAACGACTATGTGCCGAAGATGGCGAAGTCCGAAGGCGTCGACGCGCTGAAGACGGTCAACTCCAACAGCGACCCCTCGCAGCAGATCACCGACATCAACAACGAGCTGAACCAGGGCGTCAAGGGCCTGGTCGTCGCCCCGCTCGACAGCGCGGCCATCGAAGCCGGCCTCGACCAGGCCGAGCGCAAGGGTGTGCCGGTCGTCGCCGTCGACGTGGCGCCCGACAAGGGCAAGGTCGCGATGGTCGTCCGCGCCGACAACGTCGCGTACGGCGAGAAGGCCTGCGACTACCTCGGCGCACACATCACCAGCGGCAAGGTCGTGCAGATCATGGGTGACCTGGCGTCCGTCAACGGCCGTGACCGCTCGGAGGCGTTCAGGGCCTGCGTCAAGAAGAAGTACCCGAAGCTGAAGGTCCTGGAGATCCCCGCCAAGTGGGAGTCCGACACGGCCGCCTCGAAGCTCGACACGCTCCTCAACGCCAACCCCGACATCAAGGGCATCTACATGCAGGCGGGCGGCGTCTACCTCGCGCCCACGCTCCAGACCCTGAAGTCCAAGGGCATGTTGAAGACGGCGGGCCAGGCCGGCCACATCACGATCGTCTCGAACGACGGCATCCCGCAGGAGTTCGACGCGATCCGCAAGGGCGAGATCGACGCGACCGTCTCCCAACCCGCCGACGCCTACGCCAAGTACGGCATGTACTACATCAAGGCCGCGATGCAGGGGAAGACCTTCAAGCCCGGCCCCACCGACCACGACTCCACCATCGTCAAGCTGCCCAGCGGCATCCTTGAGGACCAACTGCCCGCACCCCTGGTCACCAAGGACAACGTCGACGACTCCAAGCTCTGGGGCAACACGGTCAAATGAGCAGCCCACTGACCACTCCGCTGGTGGAGGCGACGGGAATCGTCAAGCGGTACGGCCCCACCGTCGCCCTCGCCGACGGCCAACTCACCGTGCTGCCCGGCGAGTCCCACGCCCTCGTCGGCCGCAACGGCGCCGGCAAGTCCACCCTCGTCACCGTCCTCACCGGACTCCAGGCCCCCGACGAGGGCACGGTCCGCTTCGACGGCGAGTCCGCGCCCCCGCTCACCGACCGCGACGCCTGGCGCGCCAAGGTGGCCTGCGTCTACCAGAAGCCCACCGTGGTCCCCGAGTTGACGGTCGCCGAGAACCTCTTCATCAACCGTCAGCCGACCTCCCGCGGCGGTGTCATCAGTTGGCGCCGGCTGCGGGCCGAGGCCGCCGAACTCCTCGGCACCTGGGACGTGCGTGTCGACCCCGAGGCGCGCACCGCCGACCTCAAGGTCGAGGACCGCCAAATGGTGGAGATCGCACGGGCGTTGAGCTTCGGCGCCCGGTTCATCGTCCTCGACGAACCGACCGCCCAGCTCGACAACCGGGAGATCGAGCGGCTCTTCACCCGCATGCGGGCACTCCAGGAGTCCGGCGTCACCTTCCTGTTCATCTCGCACCACCTCCAGGAGGTGTACGAGGTGTGCCAGACCGTCACGGTGCTGCGCGACGCCCGCTGGATCACCACCGCACCGGTCGCCGACCTCCCGCGCCGCGCCCTGGTGGAGGCGATGGCGGGCGAGTCGATCGCCGAACTTGAGGTGGAGCTCCGGGAGTTGGACGACGCCGCACCCGTCCTCCTCGATGCGCGTGGGCTCACCTCGGAGTCGTACGAGAACGTCGACCTCACCGTCCGTCGCGGCGAGGTCGTCGGACTCGCCGGATCCAGCGGCAGCGGCAAGATCGAGCTGGCCGAGTCCTTCACCGGGCTGTACACGCCGACCGGAGGGACCGCCCGACTCGACGGCGAGCGACTGCCGTTCGGGGATGTGCAGGCCGCGCTCAAGGCCGGTGTCGGCTGTGTGCCGCGCGACCGGCACGGGCAGGGGCTGGTCTTCGGCATGTCCATCGGCGACAACGCCACCATGACGGTGCTTGACCGGCTCGGCCGCTTCGGCTTCGTCGGCACCGACCGCAAGCGCGTGTTCGCCACCGAGCTGATCGACCGCCTCGACATCCACACCGAGGGCCCCGAACAGCCCGTCTCCGATCTGTCGGGCGGCAACGCGCAGAAGGTCGTCATGGCCCGCGCGCTGGCCTCCGATCCGAGGCTGCTGGTCCTCATCAACCCCACCGCGGGCGTCGACGTGAAGTCCAAGGAGTCACTGCTCGCCCGCATGGACAGCGCCCGCGACGACGGCACCGCCGTGCTCGTCGTCTCCGACGAACTCGACGACCTGCGGCGCTGCGACCGCGTCCTCGTCCTCTTCCACGGCCGTGTCGTCGCCGAGCACCCGGCGGGCTGGCGCGACCACGAGCTGATCGCCTCCATCGAAGGAGTGGACCATGGCTGACACCAAGGCGGCCCCGCCGCTCGCGGCCCCCCACACCGCGGCCGCCCGCTCGGCGCGCACGGTCCTGCTCCGCCGGGCCCGTGAACTCGCCCTCGTACCAGCCCTGTTGGTGCTGCTGATCCTCGGTGCGATCGTCAACGACTCGTTCTTCACCGAGCGGAACCTGATCTCCATCCTCGGCGCCTCCGCCGCGCTCGCGATGGTGGTGCTCGCCGAGTCGCTGATCCTGATCACCGGCAAGATCGACCTCTCGCTGGAGTCGGTGGTCGGCATCGCGCCCGCCATCGGCGCACTGCTGGTCCTGCCGTCCGCGGAGTCCGGCTGGGGCATGGAATGGTCCGCGCCGCTCGCCCTGGTCGCGATCCTCGTCGTGGGCGGGATCATCGGCGCCTTCAACGGCATCCTTGTGGTGAAGTTCAAGCTCAACGCCTTCATCGTGACCCTCGCCATGCTGATCGTGCTGCGCGGGCTGCTGGTCGGCGCCACCAAGGGCAAGACCCTGTTCGGGATGCCCGACTCCTTCTTCACCCTGGCCACCAGCACCTTCCTGAGCGTCCCGATGTCGGTGTGGCTGGCCGCCGTCTGCTTCGCGGTCGCCGGGTTCGTGCTGAAGTACCACCGCGTCGGCCGCGCCCTGTACGCGATCGGCGGCAACCAGGAGGCGGCCCGCGCGGCGGGTATCCGCGTCGACCGGATGCTGCTCGGGGTGTCCGTCGTCGCCGGCGTCCTCGCCTCGGTGGGCGGGATCATGCAGACCGGCTATGTCGGCGCGATCAGCGCCAACCAGGGCAACAACATGATCTTCACCGTGATGGCGGCCGCGGTCATCGGCGGCATCAGCCTCGACGGCGGCAAGGGCACCATGTTCGGCGCCCTGACCGGCGTACTCCTCCTGGGCGTCGTACAGAACCTGCTCACCCTCGCCCAGGTGCCGTCCTTCTGGATCCAGGCCATCTACGGCGGGATCATCCTGGTCGCCCTCATGATCGCCCGCGTCACCACCGGCCGCGCCCAGGACTGACCCGCCCGGCACCGTACGCCACCGGATCCCTGTACCCGACCGAAAGGCCTTCCGTGTCCCCGACCCCCGGCCCGCCCGCACGTGTCACCGCGGTCGACACCTACGACATCCGTTTCCCCACCTCGCGCGAGCTGGACGGCTCCGACGCGATGAACCCGGACCCCGACTACTCGGCCGCGTACGTCGTGCTGCGCACCGACGCTGCCGACGGGCACGAGGGGCACGGGTTCTCCTTCACCATCGGGCGGGGCAATGATGTCCAGGTCGCCGCGATCGACGCGCTGCGGCACCATGTGATCGGCCGGTCGGTCGACGAACTGTGCGCGGATCCCGGGTCGTTGAACCGCGAGCTGATCGGCGACAGCCAACTCCGTTGGCTGGGGCCCGAGAAGGGCGTGATGCACATGGCGATCGGCGCCGTGATGAACGCGGCCTGGGACCTCACCGCCAAGCGCGCCGGCAAGCCCCTGTGGCAGTTGCTCGCCGACGCCGACCCTGAATGGCTCGTCAGCCAGATCGACTTCCGCTACATCACCGACGCGCTGACCCCGGACGAGGCCCTGGAGATCCTGCGGCGCGGCCGGGCGGGCGCCGAGGGCCGTAGGGACGTCCTGGCGAAGCGCGGCTTCCCCGCCTACACCACCTCCGCCGGCTGGCTCGGCTACGACGACGAGAAGCTCACCCGGCTCGCCGCCCAGGCCGTCACCGACGGCTTCCGGCAGATCAAGCTGAAGGTCGGCGCCGACCTCGACGACGACATCCGCCGCTGCCGGGTGGCCCGTTCGGTGGTCGGTCCCGAAATCCGGATGGCGATCGACGCCAACCAGCGCTGGGACGTGGAGGAGGCGATCCGCTGGACCAAGGCCCTCGCCGAGTTCGACCCGTACTGGATCGAGGAACCCACCAGCCCCGACGACGTCCTCGGCCACGCCACGATCCGGGCGGCCGTCGCCCCGGTCAGGGTCGCCACCGGCGAACACGTCCAGAATCGCATCGTGTTCAAGCAGTTGCTCCAGGCAGGCGCCCTCGACATCCTCCAGATAGACGCGGCCCGCGTGGGCGGGGTCAATGAGAACCTCGCGATCCTGCTGCTCGCCGCCAAGTTCGGGGTACCCGTCTGCCCGCACGCGGGCGGTGTCGGACTGTGCGAACTCGTCCAGCACCTCTCGATGTTCGACTACCTCGCCGTCTCCGGCTCCACCGACGACCGCGTGATCGAGTACGTCGATCATCTGCACGACCACTTCCTCGATCCGGTGGTGATCCGCGAGGGTCACTACATGGCACCCACCACGCCCGGTTTCTCGGCCACCATGCGGCCCGAGTCCATCGCCCGGTACACCTTCCCCGGCGGCACCTTCTGGGCCGCCGACCTCGACCGCCAGAAGGGACACGCGGCATGACCGACTTCGAGGGCCTCAAGGCCCTGGTCACCGGCGGCGCCTCCGGCATCGGCCGGGCCACCGCCGAACTCCTCGCCGAGCGCGGTGCCCAGGTCGCCGTCCTCGACCTCGATCCCGGCGGCGTCGAGAAGCGGCTGCTCGGCTACCGCGCCGACGTCACCGACGACGCGTCCGTACGGCAGGCCGTGGCGTCCGCCGTCGCCGACCTCGGCGGACTCGACATCCTGGTCAACAACGCGGGCATCGGCGCCCAGGGCACCGTCGAGGACAACGACGACGAGGAGTGGCACCGCGTCCTGGACGTCAACGTCATCGGCATGGTCCGCGCCGCCCGCGCCGCGCTCCCGCACCTGCGCGAGTCCGCCCACGCGGCGATCGTCAACACCTGCTCCATCGCCGCCACCGCCGGACTTCCCCAACGCGCGCTCTACAGCGCCACCAAGGGCGCCGTGTACTCCCTCACCCTCGCCATGGCCGCCGACCACCTCCGCGAGGGCGTCCGCGTCAACTGCGTCAACCCCGGTACGGCGGACACCCCTTGGGTCGGCCGCCTCCTCGACGCGGCGCCCGACCCGGCCGCCGAACGCGCCGCCCTCGCCGCCCGCCAGCCCTCCGGCCGGCTCGTGTCGGCTGCCGAAGTCGCGGGTGCCATCGCCTACTTGGCGAGCCCGCTGTCCGGCGCCACCACCGGTACCGCGCTCGCCGTGGACGGCGGTATGCAGGGCCTGCGTCTGAGGCCGGTGGGCCAGTGAGCACCCTCGGCGGCAGCGGCGTAGAGGTCAGCGCACTGGCCTTCGGAGGCGCCGCGATCGCCAACCTGTACACCGAGGTGAGCGAGGACCAGGCACACCGGGCCGTCAACACCGCCTGGCAGCAGGGCATCCGGTACTTCGACACCGCACCCCACTACGGCCTCGGCCTCTCCGAACGCCGCCTCGGAGCCGCCCTGCGCGAGCACCCACGCTCGTCCTACGCCATCTCGACGAAGGTCGGCCGCCGCCTGGAGCCCGTGGCGGCCGTGACCGGAGACGACCTCGACAACGGCTTCGCCGTACCCGCCGCCCACCACCGCGTCTGGGACTTCAGCGCCGACGGGATCCGTCGCACCCTGGACGCCGGCCTGGAACGGCTCGGTCTCGACCGCGTCGACATCGTCTACCTCCACGACCCCGACGACCACGCCGAACAGGCCTTCCGCGAGGGCTATCCGGCCCTGGAAAAGCTGCGTGCGGAGGGAGTCGTCGGCGCGATCGGCGCCGGGATGAACCAGGCAGGGATGCTCACCCGGTTCGTCCAGGACACTGACGTGGACGTAGTGCTCTGCGCCGGCCGCTACACCCTGCTCGACCAGAGCGCCCTCACCGAGCTGCTCCCGTCCGCCGTGGCGCGCGGCCGGTCGGTGGTCGTCGGCGGCGCCTTCAACTCCGGCCTGCTGGCGGACCCGAAGCCGGACGCGACGTACAACTACGCCCAGGCACCGGCCGAGTTGCTGGACCGCGCCCTGCGTATGAAGGCCCTGGCCGAGCGCCACGGCACGACCCTGCGGGCCGCCGCCCTGGCTTTCTGCGCCGCCCACCCGGCCGTGGCGAGCGTCCTCGTCGGCGCCCGCTCGGAGGCCGAAGTACGGGACTGCGCCGAGCAGTTCGCGGCCCCTGTACCGGGCGCGTTCTGGCAGGAGCTGCGGGACACGGGCCTCCTGCCGGCCGACGCCCCCGTCCCCACCGAGAAACCGCCGGAGGAGCCGTCATGAGAGTGGCCCTGCACACCAAGGTGCGCGCCGACCGCATCGACGCGTACGAGAGCGCCCACCGCGAGGTCCCCAAGGAACTCACCGCCGCGATCCGCGCCGCCGGCGCCACCTCCTGGACCATCTGGCGCAGCGGCACCGACCTGTTCCACGTCCTGGACTGCGAGGACTACGCCCGCCTGCTCGCCGAGCTGGACCAGCTCCCGGTGAACGTCGCCTGGCAGGCGCGGATGACCCAACTCCTGGACGTGGTCCACGACTACTCCAGCGAGGGCACCGACGCGGGCCTGCCCGTCGTATGGGAGCTGCCGTGACCGTCGACGCCCACCACCACGTCTGGGACCTCTCGGTCCGTGACCAGGACTGGATCACCGGACCCGAACTCCAGCCGCTCCGCCGCGACTTCACCGTGACCGAGCTCGAACCCGAGGCCCGGGCCGCCGGAGTCGACCGGACCGTCCTCGTCCAGACGATCACCGTCGCCGAGGAGACCCCGGAGTTCCTCGCCCTCGCCGACGCGCACGACATCGTCGCCGGAGTCGTCGGCTGGACCGACCTCACCCGCCCGGACATCGCCGACGAACTGGCCCGCCTGCGCGAACTCCCGGGCGGCCGCCACCTGAAGGGCATCCGCCACCAGGTGCAGGGCGAGCCCGACCCGAACTGGCTGCTGCGCCCGGACGTGCTCCGGGGCCTGGGAGCGGTGGCCGACGCGGGACTCGTCTACGACCTGCTCGTCCTGCCGCACCAACTCCCCGTCTGTGTCGAGGTGGCCGCTTCCCTTCCCCAACTGTCCTTCGTCCTCGACCACTTGGGAAAGCCGCCCATCGCCTCGGGACAGCTCGAACCCTGGGCAACGCCCCTGCGCTCCCTCGCCGCACTCCCCAACACGTACGGCAAGATGTCGGGCCTGGTCACCGAGGCCGACTGGAAGACCTGGCGCACGACGGACCTGCGCCCCTACACCGACACCGTGCTCGACGCCTTCGGGCCGCATCGGCTGATGTTCGGCTCGGACTGGCCGGTGTGCACCCTGGCGGCGACGTACGCCCAAGTCGCGGACACGGCGGGTGAGTTGACAGCAGGTGTCAGTGCGGCCGAACGCGCCGAGGTCTTCGAGGGCACCGCAGCCCGCGTCTACGGCCTCTGAGCCCTGTCCGCCAACCGTGTGGGCGGCAGGTACTCCCGCACGAACGTCCGCTCCCAGCACGCGCCCGTCTCCCGCAACTCCCGCCAGGTCGTGTAGCGGTAGCGGAAGAGGCGCGCCCGGACGAAGCGCGGCGGTTCGCCGGGCGGGAACGGGGAGTGGCGCAGGAGTCGTAGCGTGTCCCTGTCGTTCTCCAGGAGCCGCTCCACCAGGGCGCCGAACCACGGGTCGGCGTAGCCGGGGGAGAGCGCCGCGAACCACATCATCCAGTCCAGCCGGAGGTGATACGGCGCGAACTGGCGTGGCCAGTGGCGCGGATCGCCCGGCTTGCCCCTGAACTCGTACTCCCGCCAGTCGGATTCCGCGCGGGGCACGGTGTCGGTCGTGCCCTCGACCACCACCTCGTGGCGGATCCGGCCGACGGTGCCGAACGCGCCGTAGGTGTTGACCAGATGGAGCGGGTCGAAGGAGCGGTTCATGATCTGGCGCCGGGAGATCATGTTGAGGGCGGGGCGGCGGCTGAGCCACAGCAGCACAGCGGCAACGGCGAGGACCAAGGCCTCGTACCAGGCGGGCGGCCCGGATACCGACGGCGGTGTGTGAGGGAGCCTGAGCGCGGACAGGGCGAGCACGATGGTGATCCAGTTCAGCCAGGAGAAGTTGCCGGACAGGACCAGCCACAACTGGGTGACGATCATCAGGGACGCGGCGGCCGACGCGATCGGCTGCGGGGTGAACAGCAGGACGGGCACGACGAGTTGGGTGACGTGGTTGGCCGCGACCTCGACCCGGTGCAGGGGCCGGGGGAGATGGTGGAAGAACCAGCTCAGCGGGCCCGGCATCGGCTGTGTCTCGTGGTGGAAGTCCAGGCAGGTCAGCTTCCGCCAGCAGGCGTCGCCGCGCAGCTTGATCAGACCCGCGCCGAACTCGACCCGGAACAGGATCCAGCGCAGCAGGAACAGCACCACGACCGGCGGGGCCACCTCGTCGTTGCCGAGGAACACGGCCAGGAAGCCGACCTCCAGCAGCAGGGACTCCCAGCCGAACGCGTACCAGGTCTGACCGACGTTGACGATCGACAGATACAGCGCCCAGGGCACCAGCCACAGCAACATCCCACCCCAGAGTGGGAGTTGAGAGTCGAGCCCGGCGGCCAGGGCCACCGACACCGCGCAGCCCGTCCACGAGCAGGCCGCGAAGAAGCGGTCGGTGTAGTGGAGTTGGAAGACGCTCGGCGCCCGCCCGAACGGGATCAGCTCGACGAACCGGGGGACCGGCAGCATGCCGCGCTCGCCGATCAGCGCGCGGAACTGCCGGGCCGCCGTGAGGAACGCGAACAGATAGACACCGGCCAGGGCCCGCTGGAAGACCAGCCGGCTCAGCCAGTAGTCGGGTGCGGTGAACCATCCCACGACCGTGCGCTCCTGTCTCCATCGTCGCCCATCAGCGGAACATCACTCTCCGTATTCCTTGCCTCCGGTTGCGTAACCCAAGTGAGTGAAGCAGACAATAGTGGCGAATCACCCGGCTTGAGGCGGGAGAACACGGTGCGTAATTCCACCGGAACCATCGCCACGGCCTGCGCGCTCTCGGCGACGCTCCTCGTCGCCGGCTGCGGCGGCGTCGGCGGCAAGGACACGAAGTCGAGCGGCGAGGTCTTCCTGCAGCCCGCGGCGGCACAGGGCCCCGAACCCTTCACGGGTTCCACCGCGAGCCCCATGCCACGGGTCACCCGAACACCGCGGGCGACACCCGCGGGGACCACTTCCCCGTCCACCGGCCGCATGCGAGCCGTCTCCGGTGCCACGCCCGGCCTGTACGGCGGGACCGCGCGGACCGGCAGTTGTGACGTCGAGCGGCAGATCGCCGACCTCACCGCCGACCGGGCCAAGGCCCACGCCTTCGCGGGCGCCGAGGGCATCTCCCAGGCCGCGATCCCGGCGTATCTGCGCGGGCTGACCTCCGTCGTGCTGCGCGCCGACACCCAGGTCACCAACCACGGCTTCCGGGGCGAACAGGTCACCGGCTTCCAGTCGGTCCTCCAGGCCGGCACCGCCGTCCTCGTCGACGACCGGGGCGTGCCCCGGGTCCGCTGCGCCTGCGGCAACCCGCTCAAGGCGGGCGTGGCGGGCGCCGGCTCCACCACCAGCGGGCGGCCGTGGTCCGGGTTCCGGCCCGCCGAGGTGGTCGTGGTGACCCCGGCTCCCCAGGTGATCACCAACGTCACGATCATCGACATCGTCCACCACACCTGGATCGAACGGCCCCTCGGTCATCGCGGAACCCACGACGACCATGTCGTGCCGGTACCGGCGCCGGTGCTGGTCTCGCCGACACCTGCTCCGAGGCCGTCCCACCCGTCTCTGCGGCCGCCCCACGAGAGCGCGTCCGGCACCGTCCCGCCCGGATCCGACGGTACGAGTCCGGCGCCGAGCGGCAGTGCGAGCGCGGCCCCGTCGCCCTTCGACTGTGCCAACCCCGCGGTCGCCGAGACCCCGGGCGCCTCGGACTGTCTCACCGCGACCGTCACGGCCAGGCCGCCCGGCACTACCCCCACACCGCGCGGGTCCGCCCCCAGCACCGAGCCACCCACCGCACCCTGGCCCTCCCAGGACCAGGACACCGGCTCCGCCGACGAGATCGGCCCGCCGACCGTCCCGGAGACCCCCGACCTGCCCGACGGCGGCGGACTGATCCCCGACGACACCACCAGCAGCATCTTCGACAGCCCCACGAATGTCTTCGCCGACTGACCGCACGCCGAGTGCCCGAAGTGGTCAGAGAAGTCGAAGAATCAGGCAAATCCTGGCAAGGTGGGCCGCATGGTTGATCGGGGAGCGAGCGCCCTGTCACTCCCGGACGACTGGCCCGCCCACCCGGACCCGATCCTGGCGCTCAACCGCATGGGCAGTTTCGACTGGGACCTGGACAACGGCCTGTTCCACATGGACGCCCAGGCCCACGAGGTCTTCGACCTGCGCCCCGACGAATACGACGGACGCCCCGAGAGCCTGGCGATCCGGGTACCGCAGCCGGAGGGCTCCCGGCTCGACGGCCTCGTCTCCCAGGCACTGAAGGACGGCAGCGAGAACTACGGCGCCTACTTCCGTATGCGGCTGCGCGACGGCACCCTGCGCTGGACCCACACCCAGGGGTACATCCGCCGCGACGAGACGGGCCGTCCGCGCCGGATCATCGGCATCGTCCGCGACGCCACCCAGGAACTCGCCGACAGCGCCGCCCGCCGTGAACAGGCCGCCCAGGACGCGGCCCGGCGCGACCAGACCAACGTCGTCCAGCTCACCACCGCCGCCCTCGCGCACGCCCGTACCGTCCAGGACGTCATCGACGTCCTCAAGGACACCCACGGACTCGTCCACCTCGGCGCGACCAGCCTGGTCATGGGGCTGGTCGAGGCCGGCCGGATCCGCCTGGTCGCCGAAGGACCCGAGGGCAGCTTCGTACCCGGCACCGAGGTCACCCGGATCGACGAGCCGTACCCGATGGGGGAAGTCGTACGGACCCTCAGCCCGGCCTTCATCGAGTCGCCCGAGGAGTTCGCCGAGCGCTACCCGATCCTCTGGCCGAACATCACCGACCTGAACATCACCGCGGCGGCCTATCTGCCGCTGATCGCGCAGGCCCGGCCGATCGGCGCGATGGGCCTGCTCTACAGCGACCGGCGCGGCTTCTCCACGGACGAGCGCAACGTGCTCGTCGCGCTGGGCAGCAGCATCGCGCAGAGCCTGCAGCGCGCCATGTTCTACGAGCAGGAGAAGGACCTCGCCCAGGGCCTCCAGCAGGCCATGCTGCCGCGTGCCATCCCCAGCGTGCCGGGCGCCGACGTCGCGGTCCGCTACCGCTCCGCCAAGCTCGGCCGGGATATCGGCGGCGACTGGTACGACCTGATCCCGCTGCCCGGCGGCCGGGTCGGCGCGGTCATCGGTGACGTCCAGGGCCACGACACCCACGCCGCCGCCGTCATGGGGCAGTTGCGGATCGTCCTCAAGGCGTACGCCGCCGAGGGGCACACCCCGGCGACCGTGATGGCGCGCGCCTCCGTCTTCCTTCACGAGCTCGACACCGACCGCTTCGCGACCTGCCTCTACGCCGAGGCCGACCTGTCCACCGGAGTGGTCCAGGTGGTCCGGGCCGGCCATATCGACCCGCTGGTACGGCAGGTGGACGGGACCTGCCGGCGGATGTCCGTCGTGGGCGGGCTGCCGCTCGGTCTGTCCGCGGAGTTCGGGCGGCTCGAATACCCCGTCTCCACCATCGAACTCGACCCCGGCCAGACCCTGGTGCTGTGCACCGACGGCCTCGTCGAACAGCCCGGCGCCGACCTCGACGACGGTCTGCACACCCTCATGGCCCTCGTCGCCTCCGGCCCCGACGATGTACGCGACCTCGCGGACCTGCTCATCGACGTGGCCGAGGAGCGCGGCGGCGAGGATGACGTGGCGCTGCTCCTGCTGCGCCGGCGCGGACTCGACACCCCGCGCTCCGGCGGACGGCTCCGGCTGCACGTGGGCTCCGGCGACGCCGCGGCCCTCACCGAGGCACGGCACATGGTCCGCGCGGCGCTCCGCGCCTGGGGCGCTGGTGAGCGCTCCGACGAGGTCGAACTGGTCGCCGACGAACTGATCACCAACGCGCTGATGCACACCGAGGGCTCGGCGATCGTCACGCTCAGGGTTCTCACCGGCTCCGACCGCCGCCTGCGCGTAGAAGTCGAGGACTCCTCCAGCGCTCTCCCCCGCCGCCGGGAGGCGGGGGAGGACGGAGTCTCCGGACGCGGTCTGCTCCTGGTCGACCTGCTCACGGACGTGTGGGGAGTGGAGGCGCGCGGCGGCGGCAAGTGCGTGTGGTGCGAGTTCCTGGTGCCGGAGCGGAACTGACCGGGCGGTCCGGTGATGGCACCCTGGACCTATGCCGGAACTTCCCGAGGTCGAAGCGCTGAAGGACTTCCTGACCGAACACCTCGTCGGCCACGAGATCGTACGGGTGCTGCCCGTCGCCATCAGCGTCCTGAAGACGTACGACCCTCCGCTCACCGCGCTGGAGGGACACGAGGTGGTGGCCGTGCACCGGAACGGCAAGTTCCTGGACGTCGAGACGGACGGCGGCCCGCACTTCGTGACCCATCTGGCCCGCGCGGGCTGGCTGCACTGGAAGGACCGCCTGCCGGACGGGCCGCCCCGCCCCGGCAAGGGTCCGCTCGCGCTGCGCGTGGCCCTGGAGACCGGTGAGGGCTTCGACCTGACGGAGGCGGGCACGCAGAAGCGCCTCGCGGTGTACGTCGTGGCCGATCCGCAGTCGGTCCCGGGCGTCGCCCGGCTCGGCCCCGACCCCCTGGCCGACGACTTCACCGAACCGCGCTTCGCCGAACTCCTCCAGGACGAACGCCGGCAGCTCAAGGGCGCCCTGCGCGACCAGACCCTGATCGCCGGGGTGGGCAACGCGTACAGCGACGAGATCCTGCACGCGGCGAAGATGTCCCCCTTCAAACTGGCGTCGTCCCTGACCCCGGCCGAGACACACACCCTCTACACCGCCCTGCGCACCACCCTCACCGAGGCCGTCGAGCGCTCCCGGGGCGTGGCCGCCGGCCGCCTGAAGGCGGAGAAGAAGAGCGGCCTGCGCGTCCACGGCCGCACCGGCCAGCCCTGCCCGGTCTGCGGCGACACCATCCGCGAGGTCTCCTTCAGTGACTCCTCCCTCCAGTACTGCCCCACCTGCCAGACGGGCGGCAAGCCACTGGCGGACCGGCGGATGTCGAAACTCCTCAAGTAGCCGGGCGCCTCACAGCCAGAGGTCGGCTCCGTCACGCCCGCCGGGGTCCGCCGTCAGCAGGTCCTCGTGCAGTGCGTAGAGAACCCGTCCGGTCAGGGACCCGTCCTCGGCCGTCTCCGCGACCGTCCAGCCACCGTCCAGGTCCGACGCGTTCGCGGGGCCACCCTCGTCCATGAGTTCGAGTGTCGCGAAGACCGCCTCGTACGCGACGGCCCGGAGCAGGCGGCCCAGGTCGTCGCGGTCTGCCCCAGCGGCGATAAGTCTCTGGGCCGCCGGAAGCTGAGCGAGCGCGCCGGGGGTGGACCAGCCGTCGATGGCGTGGTGCCACAGGTCGCGCAGCAGTACGGACCGGGCGTGCTGAGCTGGTTGCCTATCGTCCATCGGCAAAGCCTGCCCCACGGCTTCACTCACCACGGCACCCCCGCCCCGTCCCACGACACGAACCGCCCCGTAGGACCGTCCTCCGGCAGCAGCGCCAGGGCGACCGCACCCCGGGCCGCCTCCGCCGGGTCGCCGTCGCTCGTGGCCGCTCGTTCGTTGAGGTCGGTTCTGCGCAGGCCGGGGGCGAGGGCGTTCACCTTGAAGCCCTCGGGGGCGAGGGACTGGGCGTAGAAGAGGGTCAGGGCGTTGAGGGCCGACTTGGAGGAGCGGTAGGCGGCGCCCGCCCCGGCGTACCGGGCGTACTCGCCGTCCGCAGCGGCGCTTCGGGTCAGGGAGGCGGTTCCGCTGGAGATGTTCACGATGCGGGGGCGGGGTGAGCGGCGCAGGGCCGGGAGGAAGGCGTTGGTGACCGCGAGGACGCCGAAGACGTTCGTCTCGTAGGTGCGGCGGAGGTCGTCGAGATCCGCCTCGGGTGCCGGGCTGCCGCCGGCCATGATGCCCGCGTTGTTGACCAGGACGTCCAGGGCGGTGACCTGTCGTGCCGCCGCCGCGATGCTGTCGGCGTCCGTGACGTCCAGGGTCAACAGACGTGCGGCGCCGCCCAGTTCCCCGACCGCCCGCTCTCCCCGGTCCGCGTCGCGTGAGCCGACGTAGACGGTGAAGCCCTCGGCGACGAGCAGGCGGGCGATCTCCTTGCCGATGCCCTTGTTGGCGCCGGTGACCAGTGCTGTGGAATCGTTCATGGGGACGACGATTCCGCAGCCGAGGCCGCCGAACCAGGGACAGCCGATCCCTGGCAGCCGGAGGGAGCCACCGTGACCGGCAGACAGGAACTGGCCCGATTTCTGCGCGGGCGCAGGGAGCGACTGGTGCCCGCCGATGTGGGGTTGCCCGGTGAACCGTCCCGGCGGACCCTCGGGCTGCGTCGGGAGGAAGTCGCCGAACTGGCCCACATGTCCGTGGACTACTACGCCCGGCTGGAACAGGCCCGTGGCCCGCGCCCGTCGCCCCGCATCCTGGACGCCCTCACCGGAGTGTTCCGGCTCACCGCGGCCGAGCGCAGCCACCTGTTCCGACTGGCCGGGACCGAGGCGACCCCGCTCGCCGCCCCGGTGCGCACGGTCCGCCCGCATGTGACGGCCCTGCTGGGCCGCATGCCGGACACGGCGGCCATCGTCACCGACGCCCTCTGCGACGTCATCGCCGCGAACTCGTCGGCCTCGGCCGTATTCGGCCCGGACTACGGCGCGCGGCCGAACCTGGCCCGCCGCAGGTTCCTGGGCGGCCCCATGGAGAGTTCGGGCGCCGAGGAGTTCGCCCACATCCTGGTCGCCCGGCTGCGCCGCTCCGCCGACCGCTACCCGCACGACCCGGCACTCGCCCGGCTGCTGGCCGAACTGCGCGCCGGCAGCGAGGAGTTCACCCAGATCTGGGACACCGGCCCGGTGCATGCGCCCGGCCATCGCACCAAGACCCTGATCCACCCGGAGGCGGGGCCGCTGCGGGTGAACTGCGATGTGCTCACCGTCCCGGACGACGACCAGCAGGTCGTCTTCATCACCGCGGACCCGGGCAGCCCGTCCGAGCGGGCCCTGCGCCAACTGGCGTCCGCGTGAGGGGACTTCAGTGCGCGGTGAGCCGCACCAACCGCGTGCCGTCCGCCGTCCGCACGTCGTAGTGGTCGATCTCGTCGGGGTGCATCGCCGCGCCACCCTGCATCGTGATCATCGTCGCGTCGTGCGCGGGCACGTTCCAACTGGTCACGGTCTGCTCGGAACCGTCGCGACCGACGACCACGAGATGACACGAGCGGGGTCCGGCACCGTCCTTGATCTTCAGGGACACATCACTGCCGTATCCCTCGTCCGCGGTCGTGACCTGCGCCCACACGCCCGACTTCGCGTCGGTCGCGGTGAGGGACACGGCCCCGTCACCCTGGCCGGCGAGGGAGGCGACCGCGGGGCCGCCCACGGCGAACACCACCGACGCGGCCACGGCGTACAGAAAACGCCGCCGTCCGGCCCGATGACGCGCGGTCACCTCGCCGAGCAACCGGTCCAGCAGCCGCGGCCCGGGTTGTGCCATGGGGTGCACTGAGCGCGGCGTCGCCCGCCGGTACAGCATCAACTGCCGTGAGGCGGGACCGAATTCGGTCACATGAGCCGCGCAGCTAGTGCACTCCATGAGGTGATCCTCGAAGCGGAAGGCCTCCGCCTCGTCCAGCACGCCGAGCGCGTACGCGCCGACGTCGCGATGCCTTTCCAGGGACCTCATGCCGAATCCTCGTGCCGTTAGGTGCGGGTGGGGTTACTCCTTGCTCCCATCGGTACGCACCAGCCAGCCGAATCACTCAAGGCGCACACAGAATCGCCATCAACTGATTCGGAGCGGTCGGGCCCATGGATTGGTCCTCATTTCAAAAAAGATGAATGGCGAGATGACCGAGCGGCAGACCCAGTTGCCAGGCGGGCGTCCAGACCTTCGGCCCGTCGTCCTCACCGGTCACCGGACCGCCTCCCGGCACCGCGTCCAGATCGGGCGCGAGCAGCTCGGTCTCCTCCAGCCAGCGCCAGGCCGCCTCCGCCAGCACCAGATCCGGTGCGTCGGCGCGGGATGCGACCGCCTCGGCCGTCAACTTGGACATACGTTCCTGGACCCAGTCCTGCCACGGCTGGTCGTACGCCGTGAGCGAAAGCCAGGTCTCCAACTGGGTGACCACCCGGATACCGGACAGTTCGCCGTCCGTGTCGGAAAGGAAGATGGTCAGCGCCAACGCGTCCCGTCCCGCGCGGAACTCGAAGGACGTCGGCGGCATCAGGTCGCCGGTCCGCAACAACTCGTCGGCGATGTACTCGGCGTACAACCACGCCATGGGGACGGTGAGTTCACCGCCACCGGTGCCCTCCGTGCTCTCTTGACCTCTGTGCAGCATCCCTTCCTGCCTTCCTCCGGTGCGTGCGCGTCGCCCGGCCCGGGGCTCCGTGAGGAACCCCGAGCCCCCCAGTCCGGAACACGGATGAGGACAGCCGATTACTCAACCAGGGTCCTCAGCAAGGCGCTTTACGGAGGTTTGACTAATCAGTCGGTTTCACCGCAGGTCGGCCGCATAACCCGGAAGCACCCGGCGCAGGGCGCGCAACGCGTAGTACGCGCGGGACTTCACCGTACCGGGCGGGATTCCGAGGGCCGCCGCGGCCTCCGCCACACTCGCCCCCTGGAAGTACACGAGCACCAGGACTTCCCGGTGCTCCGGAGTGAGTGTCTTCACAGCCTCCCGCACATCGAGCGTCGCCGCCGACCGTTCCGCGTGATCGGCACACACCCGCGCGTTCTCCAGCACCGCGTCCCCGACCTCGGGCGGTCGCGCCTGCCGGGCCCGGCGCGCGTCGATGGCGAGCCGCCGTGCCACCGTCACCAGCCAGGGCCGTACGGACTCGAAGTCGTCGGCGCGCAGCGCCTCGGGGTGCTGCCAGGCCCGTACGAGGGTCTCCTGGAGCAGGTCCTCGGCGCGCTGGCGGTCGCCGTCGCAGAGCCGGAGCAGCAGCGCGAAGAGCGGCCTGCCGTGCTCGCGCTGAAGTGCGGCGAGCTCGTGCTCGGCGGTCGTTCCGTTGGTGAGCGTGGGTCCGGCCGTCATGGCCGTATGGCATCGCGGCGGGCCGCCCGGGGGACAGGGCGCGCGCAGGGAGCTGCGGCGGACGGTCGATCGCGTCGACGAACGGTGCGACGAACGGTCCGCGTCACCCGCTGTCACCGCGTACGCCGACACCGGACGGGTCATCAGGAACCGGAAGTCGTTTGCGGGGCCGGTGAAGTTCATACCTATTGGTGAGTAAATATGACCTCAGTGGGGTGAATCGATGATCGCACGCAGACGCCAGGTGGCCATCGCCCTGGCGAGCATTCTCACCGCGGCCGCCGCCTGCCAGGCCCAACACCACGACTCGAAGGCGTCCGGCCGTCCGGCGCCACCCTCCGCCCGCGGCTTCACCCTCGTCGCCGCCGGCGACATCATCCCGCACAGTGCCGTCCTGGACCGCGCCCGATTCGACGCCGGCGGCACCGGCTACGACTTCCGGCCGATGCTCGCCGGTGCTCAACCCGTCGTGTCCCGGGCCGACTTGGCGCTGTGTCACATCGAGACCGTGTTCGGCGACCACACCGGCTCCCCGGCCTTGGACTCCCCGCCCGAGGAGGCCCAGGGCCTCGCCGCGACCGGCTACGACAGTTGCTCCACCGTGTCCGACCACAGCCTGGACGAGGGCGCCCCCGGCATCCAGCGCACCCTCGACACCCTCGACCGGGCGGGCGTACGGCACACGGGAACGGCGCGCACGGAAGCCGAGGCGCGCGCGGTCACCCTGCTGCGCGCCGGTCCGGCGAAGGTCGCCCATCTCGCCTACACCGCCGACACGAGCGGTGTCCCGCTCCCGCAGGGCGACCCCTGGGCGGTGAACCTCGCCGACCCCGCCCGGATCCTCGCCGACGCCCGGGCCGCCCGGCGCGCCGGCGCCGACGTGGTCGTGGTGTCCCTGCGCTGGGGCACACCGGACCTGGACAGACCAGACCCGCGGCAGGTGGCCCTGGCCAGGGAACTCACCGCCGCCCACACCCGCGGACGTCCCGACGTCGACCTGATCCTCGGCACCGCCGGCCACACCCCGCAGGCGTACGAGAAGGTCAACGGCACCTGGGTGGTCTACGGGCTCGGCGACCAGATCACCGGCGAGATGTACGACAACGCCGGCACCCAGGACCTCGGCGGCAACCAGAGCACCCTCGGCCGCTTCACCTTCGTACCGCCCACCCGGCCCGGAGGTCGCTGGGAGGTGGCCAGGGCGGAGTTCGTTCCCCAACTGTTCGACATCGACGCGGGCCGGGTCGTCGACCTGAACCGGGCGATCACCCAGGGCGCCGAACTGACCGGGGACCGCGACCGGATCCGCGAGGTGGTGCTCAGCCGGGGCGCGGCGAAGGACGGGCTGCGGATGGGGAAATAGGGAAGTCTTCTTGGGGCTCAGTCCACGTCGACGTGTGCGAAGGTCGCCAGCATCTGGGTGAGCACCCGTGCGCACGCGCGGACGTCTTCCTCCGTCAGGTCGCCGCCGACCTGCCGCATCAGATAGTGCTCGCGGCCCAGCACATCGGTGATGGTCGAGCGGCCCGTGTCGGTCAGCCGGATCAGCGAAGAGCGCTGGTGCGCGGGGTTCGGGACGCTCTCGACCCAGCCGCGCGCCGCCGCGTCGTTGACCATGCGCTGCACGAACTGCCGGCTCAGTGCCTGGTCGCGGCCCATCTGAGGGACCGTCATGGGCCCGTGCAGGCGCAGCAGGTTCAGGACGGCGCGGACGCCGGCGGACACGCCCTCGACGGGTTCGGCCTGCTCCACCTTGCGCGCCGCGCGCCGGTAGAGGGGGCCGACCAGGTCGAACACCTCGGTGAGGCGGTGGCCGAGTTCGTCCGGGGGCAGGGGGCCGGGCATCGAGGGAGCGGAGTCGTTCACCGGCCCATCATGACACCTGGGTTGCCAAACCCTGTTCAAGATGACACCTTGGTTGTCATGACGGCTGCTTCGAAACTGAGCTTCTTCGCAACTGCCGACGGGGACCTCGCCTACCGTGACGTCGGCACCGGCGCCCCCGTGGTCCTCCTCCACTCCGGCTTCGCCGACCACCGTGTCTTCGACGACCAGATCCCGGCCCTCGCCGACGACTTCCGTGTCATCGCGCCCGACATCCGCGGCCACGGCTTCTCCGCCAACGCGAGCGGGCCGTTCCGCTGGGCCGACGACCTCGCGGCCCTGCTCCACCACCTCGACCTCGGGCCGGCGGTCCTGGTCGGCCTGTGCATGGGCGCGGCCGTCGCCACCGACACCGCGTTGGAACACCCCGAACTGGCCCGCGCGGTGGTGGTCTCCGGCGCCGGCACCAGCGCGTTCGAATACGCCGACCCGGAGCTGCGGGAGCAACAGGTCCGGACCGCGCACCTCCTCGGCGCCGGCGACATCCCGGGCTGGCTCGACCGGTTCGCCCAGGGCGTGGCGGGCCCACATCGCACGGTCGACCAGGTCGAGCCGTCCGTGATCCGACGTCTGCGCGAACTGACCACCCACACGCTCTCCAAGCACACACCCGGCGAGCACAACTGGCTGGTCCCCCTCGACGACCCGTGGTCCCGCGTCCCCAAGCTCGACGTCCCGGTGCTGGCCATCCACGGCGCGCTCGACTGGCCCGACAGCCTCGCCATGGCCGACCGCCTCGTCCACACGGTCCCGAACGGCCGCTCCACGACCATGGAGGGCGTCGGCCACTACCCGAACATGGAGCAGCCGGACCAGTTCAACGAGATCCTCAGGGAGTTCCTCGACTCCCTGTGACCGTGAGTGCTAGGGCACCACCGTCACCGGCCACCGCCCCGCCTTCACCAACCGCACCGCGACGGAGCCGATGATCCGGTGGCCGGCCTGTTCGGAGGCGCCGACGATGACCGCGTCGGCCTTGAGCTCGTCGGCGGCCTTCACCAGGCCGCCGTAGGGGTCGCCGCGGAACGTGTGGAATTCCCAGCGGATGTCGAATATCCCCTTCACACGCTCGGTCTCGCTGCGGATCTGGGCGACGAGGTTCTCGGCGATCTCGTCGGTCGTGTCCGCGACCGGCGCCCCCATGGCCGCCCCGGCCGCCAGCACCGGCTGCACGTACACCAGGGCGAGCAGCGCGCGCTGACGCCGGGCCAGACCCGCGGCATAGGCCGCGGCCCGCAGCGAGGACTCCGAACCGTCCACCCCGGCCACGATGACCTTCGGCCCGTCCGTGCCCCGCTCGAACTGAGTTGAGTGCTGTTCCGTCACGGCTGTGAGGCTATCGGAACCCGCTGGTAGCGAAGCCGCCCGGGAGTTCTCGACGGGCGCGCGGCCCGCCCTGTTCCTACAGTCGGAACCATGACTGCCACCGTGGAGGCCCCCGGGTCCAAGGACACCAAGGGGCCGGTACGGCCGCCCGGGCACGGCCTCCTCGGCAGGGTGCCGGAGGGTTTCGCCACCTTCTTCGGCGCCCTCGGCCTGCTGTGCGTCCTGCTGGCGTTCATCGCCCCGCTGCGCCGCGTGCTGCGCCCGGTCGTCCGCTTCCTCGACCTGCTGATCGTCCCGGTCAGCGCCAACCTCGCCTACGCCGTCTTCCTGTTCCTGCTGGCCGCCGCGACCGCCGCCCGCAAGAAGATCGCCTGGTGGCTGGTGGTCGTCTACCTCGGCCTGCTGGTCCTGACGGACGTCCTCGGCGTGGCCGTCGGGCTCTACGCCCAGTCGTTGCCGTCCCTCATCGTGTGCGCCCTGCTGCTGGTCCTGCTGATCGTGGCCCGCGGGCAGTTCTACGCCGCCTCCCGCCGCGCCGCCGTCCGCCGCGCCCTCGCCGTGCTGTTCGCCGGACTCGCCGTCGCGATCCTGGCGGGCTGGGGTCTGGTCTCCCTGTTCCCCGGCACCCTGCCCGAGAGCCAGCACCTCGGCTGGGCCGCCGACCGGGTCTGCGGCGGTCTGGTCTCCGGCCGCTCCTTCGACGGGCGCCCGCCCCACGCCCTGTTCTTCCTGCTCGGCCTCTTCGGCGCGCTCGCCCTCCTCAACGCGGCCACCGTCCTCTTCCGCTCCCAACGCCTCGAAGCGGCCCTGCACGGCGACGAGGAGGCCCGCATCCGCGCCCTCCTGAAGGCCTACGGCGGCCAGGACTCCCTCGGCTACTTCGCCACCCGGCGCGACAAGGCCGTCGTCTTCTCGCCCAGCGGCAAGGCCGCCGTCACCTACCGCGTCGAGGCCGGCGTCTGCCTCGCCAGCGGCGACCCGGTCGGCGACCGCGAGGCCTGGCCGCACGCGATCGCCGCCTGGCTGGACCTGGCCCGCCGCTACGCCTGGGCGCCCGCCGTGATGGGCGCCTCCGAGGACGGCGCCAAGGCCTTCGCCCGCGCCGGACTCGGCGCCCTCCAACTCGGCGACGAGGCCATCCTCCAGGTCGCCGACTTCGACCTCGCAGGACGCGACATGCGCGTCACCCGCCAGGCCGTCGGCCGCGTCCGCCGCGCCGGCGCCACCTGCCGCATCCGCCGCCACGCCACCCTCACCGACACGGAGATGGAAGAGGTCGTCGACCGCGCCGACGCCTGGCGCGACACCGAGACCGAACGTGGTTTCTCCATGGCCCTGGACCGCCTCGGCGACCCGGCCGACGGCGACTGCCTCCTCGTGGAGGCACTCGGCGAGGACGGCAAACTCCT
Organism: Streptomyces sp. NPDC005492; assembly: GCF_040605995.1. Lineage (NCBI taxonomy): Bacteria > Bacillati > Actinomycetota > Actinomycetes > Kitasatosporales > Streptomycetaceae > Streptomyces > Streptomyces sp. NPDC005492. The sequence goes on along the minus strand of NZ_JBEXDX010000017.1, from coordinate 59,985 downwards.
CGCCCTGCTCTCCCTCGTCCCCTGGGGCACCGACGGCGTCTCCCTCGACCTGATGCGTCGCGACCGCACCGCTCCCAACGGCGTCATGGAGTTCATGGTCGCCGAACTCTGCGCCGCCGCCCCGAAGTTGGGCGTCCACCGCGTCTCCCTCAACTTCGCCGTGTTCCGCTCGGCCTTCGAGGAGGGCGCCCGCATCGGCGCCGGCCCGGTACTCCGCCTCTGGCGCCGCCTCCTGCTGTTCTTCTCCAAGTGGTGGCAGCTGGAGGCCCTTTACCGCTCCAACGCCAAGTACCACCCCGAGTGGTACCCCCGCTTCATCTGCTACGGCGAGACCGCCTCCCTGGCCCGCATCAGCCTCGCCTCCGGCATCGCCGAGGGCTTCGTCTCCGTGCCGTCGCTGCGCACCCTCTGGGGAAAGGGGCGCCCGAGAAGCGGACCGCGACCGGCGACCACCGCGGGCCTGCCGTCCCTGTCGGCGCTCGGCCTCGACGGCGGGGACGAGGCCGACGGCCCGGACACCGGACTGCCCGAACAGGTCCGCGTCCGGCACCACAAACTCGACCGCCTGCGCGCCTCCGGCACCGACCCCTATCCGGTCGGTACTCCACAGCGCACCCACACCCTCGGCGAGATCCGCCCCGGCGAGCAGGTCACCGTCGCCGGCCGGGTCATGCGCGTCCGCGACCTCGGCGGCATCGTCTTCGTGACCCTCCGCGACTGGTCCGGCGACCACCAACTCGCCCTCACCCGGGCCGAGTCGGGCCCCGCCCTCGACCGCTTCACCGCCGACAGCGACATCGGCGACCACATCACCGCCACCGGTCGCGCGGGCACCAGCGACACGGGCGAGCCCACCGTCTTCGTCACCACCTGGCAGCTCACCGGCAAGTGCCTGCGCCCCCTGCCCGACAAGCACCGCGGACTGACCGACCCCGAGGCCAAGGTCCGCATGCGCTACCTCGACCTGGTCGCGAGCCCCGCCGCCCGCGACGTGGTCCGCGCCCGCTCCACCGCCGTACAGGCCCTGCGCCAGGGCCTGTTGGAGCGTGGCTACCTGGAGGTCGAGACCCCGATGCTCCAGCAGATCCACGGCGGCGCCAACGCCCGCCCCTTCACCACCCACATCAACGCCTACGACCTCGACCTGTATCTGCGCATCGCCCCGGAGCTGTACCTCAAGCGCCTCTGCGTCGGCGGCATGGAGAAGGTCTTCGAGATGGGCCGCACCTTCCGCAACGAGGGCGTCTCCTACAAGCACAACCCCGAGTTCACGATGCTGGAGGCCTACCAGGCGTACGCCGACTACGACGCGATGCTCGACCTCGCCCGCGAACTGATCCAGGGTGCCGCGACCGCCGCCTTCGGCTCCGCCGTCGCCCGCAAGGACGGCCAGGAGTACGACATCTCCGGGCCCTGGCCGGTCAAGACGGTCTACGGCGCGATCTCCGAGGCCCTGGGGGAGGAGGTCGGCGCCGACACGGAACTGGCCCGCCTGCACCTGCTGTGCGACCGCGCGAAGGTGCCCTACACGGCCGACGACGGCCGCGGCGACGTCGTCCTGGAGATGTACGAACGGCTGGTGGAGGAACCGACCCGGCTGCCCACCTTCTACAAGGACTTCCCGACCGACGTCTCCCCGCTCACCCGCCAGCACCGCACCGACCCGCGGCTCGCCGAACGCTGGGACCTCGTCGCCTTCGGCACCGAACTCGGCACCGCCTACTCCGAACTCACCGACCCCGTCGAACAGCGCCGCCGTCTCACCGCCCAGTCCCTGCTCGCCGCCGGGGGAGACCCCGAGGCGATGGAACTCGACGAGGACTTCCTCGACGCCCTCGAATACGCGATGCCGCCCACCGGAGGACTCGGCATCGGCGTCGACCGACTCGTCATGTTCCTCACCGGCCTGACGATCCGTGAGACCCTGCCCTTCCCCCTCGTCCGGCGCCGCTGAGCGCGTCCACGCTGGGCCGGGCGGGTGTTTTCCTGCCGCCGCTCCGGTGTTGCCGTGGGGCGGCGGTGCCCGTCCGGGCGACTGATGACTCATGAAGAAGGATCAGTCGCTCACGCGCCGACGAGCCCTGCTCGCCGGCGCCGCCGCCGTCGGGGCGGCCGGCACCGCCGGCCTGATGTACTCCGGACTCTCGGACGGCGCCCCCGCCCGGTCCGCCGCCCCCGCCGCAGGACCCCCGGCGCGGCAGCCCGCGCTCAAGCCCTCCACCTACCGCCTCCAACCGGTGGCCGGATACAGCGCACCCCACCACGCCCCCGCCCGTGTCCCGGTGCGGCACGAACCCTTCCTGCGCATGTCCGGACGCGGCAACACCATGGTCCTGACCTTCGACGACGGACCCGACCCCCGCTACACCCCGCACATCCTGGACACCCTCGCCGAGTACGACGTGCGCGCCACGTTCTTCGTGTGCGGCGAGATGGCCGACTGGAACCGGGACCTGCTGGCCCGGATGTCCGACGAGGGCCACATCGTCGGCAACCACACATGGTCCCACCCCCTGCTCACGAAGCTGACCCGAGGTCAGATCCGCTCCGAGATGGAACGCACCAGCGACGTCATCGAGGACGCCTACGGGGCACGCCCCCAGTGGTTCCGCGCGCCCTACGGCGCCTGGAACCGGGCCGCCTTCCAACTCGGCTCCGAGATGGGCATGGAGCCGCTCGCCTGGACCGTCGACACCCTCGACTGGGACACCCCCGGCACCCGCCACATCGTCAACGCGGTCGAGGACGGCGCCGCCCCCGGCGTCGTGGTGCTCTCGCACGACGCCGGGGGCGACCGTTCACAGAGTGTGCGGGCGCTGCGCGAATATCTGCCGCACCTGCTCGACTCCGGCTACCACATGACGCTGCCGCGCCGCCGCACCACCTGACGGGCTTGCGCCCGCCCGGTCGGGGAGACGCTCAGCGGACCTCGACCAGGCGGGCGAAGACGACGACATTCCCGTCGTAGCCGTGCTGCTTCGAGAAACCGCCTCCGCAGGTGATGACGCGCAGTTCCGGAGTTCCCTTGGAACCGTAGACGCGGTCGCCGGGGAAGTTGCTCTTCTCGAAGACCTCGATGCCGTAGATCTCGAATACGGCCGTCTTTCCGTCCTGGCGCTCGACCTCGACGCGATTTCCCTTCTTGAGGGCCCCGAGTCCGTAGAACACGGCGGGGCCCATTTTGTTGTCGACATGGCCGACGACGACCGCCGTGCCCTTTTCGCCGGGCGAGACGGCGCCGGTGAACCAGCCGGCCAGGTTCGGGTCCTCCGGCGGCGGCGCACCGACCCAGCCGTCCGCGTCCAGGCCCACCGGCATGACCGGGGCGTCGACCCGGATCGCCGGAATCCTGATCCGGTCGGCGACGGAGTACGGCAGCGGGGCCGGGGCCGGGGCCTTGTCGATGGTGCTGTGGCTGGTCCGGGCGTCCGCGGCGGCCGCCGTCGCCGGCTGGGGCGGCCCCACATCGAACTCTCCCGAACCATTCCGAATGAGCGCGAGGCCGGTCAGCAGAACAAGCGCTATCACTCCCCACGGGGCGCGCTTCTTCTGCCGCTCCTCCTCTTCTGCAAGCTCGGACAGCTCGGACGCAGACATTCGCCATCCCCTCTCGACGCGGCCGTCGCCCCGTCAATCGCGCATACGAGAACGCTAAGTCGCGAATGCGGAACCGGCGACGGGGAGAGCGCGAACGGGTGGCGCGGACATCCTCACGTGCGCCATACGAGTTGCCGCGCACAGGAATTTTCTGACGGTCCGTGACCTGCGGCAATATCCGATTGTGCGGTTTTCCCTCGGCGTGTCCGCTCACCAGGACGGACCATTCTCGAAATGCGGGCGCGTGCACGGCATCTGAGGGTCTGTCTGGGAGGCGTTTTCTCGCCGATCGACCGGGGACGGGTCCCGGGGCGCCTTCCGCGGAGGATGACATGCGTACTACTCGTGCCCTGGTCGCCGCCGGTGCCGCGGTGGCCGTCCTGGGGCTCGCCGCCCCAGCGGCCGTCGCGGACGGCATGGGCGCCAGCCCCAGCAACATTCTCGCCCTGCCCAGCGTGATCGCCCGCGGCGGACAGCTCACCGTCACGGTCGACGGCTGCTTCAGCGGCGGCAACGCCATGGCCACCTCGCCGGGGTTCGAACGCCCCGCCAACCTCTCCCTGCTCGGCGGCTCCGGTACGACGTCCAGCGGAACGGCCAGGATCAGCAGGTCGGCGACGCCCGGCTCGTACAGCATCACGGTCCGCTGCTCCAACGGTTCCTCGCTGACCCGTGACCACGCCTACACCGTCATCGGCGGTGTCCGCGGCGGTCTCGGTGGCAGCAACGCCACCGGGGCGACCCCGACCGACATGGCGATCGGCGGCGGTCTGGTCGCCGCGGCCGTCGTGGGCGGCGGGGTGTTCTGGGTGCGCCGCCGCACCGAGCGCGGCATCTGACCTCCTCCCCTTCGGAGGTCAGGACGCACGTGACAGGCCTTCGCCCCGGACCCTTTCGGGTTCCGGGGCGAAGGCCTGTCCGGTGGTGGTGCGGTCAGGCGCCGTCCTCTCCGGTGCGGCGGCGCGAGAAGTGGTACGCCGCCCCCACCGAGCCGGTGATGAGGGCCGCGCCGATGCCGAGTTCCTTGAGGTCGAAGCCGGCGATGCTGCCGCCCTCACCGGCGTGGACCCCTCGGGGCATCTGGTGTGCCGGCTGGAGCGGCTCGATGTCGTGGTTCGTACGGCCGGACGCGATGGTCAGACTCGTGGAGCCGCTCTCGCCGCCACACGTGAACGTCACCTCGTACACCGCGCCCGGTCTGGCGTCCCAGTCGACCATCGCCGTCGCCGAGGACTGGCCGTGCGGGATCCTGACCGTGTCGAACACGCCGGAGGAGACCGTGGCGGAGCCCCTGCAGCCGCCGTTGTCGCGGTCGAGCCGCAGGGTCACCTGGCCGCCCGCCGCGATCGTCGAGGGCAGGACGCTGAAGCCGAACGGCGTGATGTTGTGGTTGCCGTCGCCCTTCGCGACGGCGGCCGGTGCGGAGAAGGCGAGGGCGCTGATGCCCAGCAGTGCGGCCGAGGCGACGCGTATCGCGCGCATGGTGATTCCTCCGGGTCCCCGAGGAGCAGCCGCGGACCTTTTCCGCTGGCGCCGTAAATGCACCTCGATGTCCGAAACGCTAGGAACATGTGTGCGCGCCCGCGATCCCAGTCGTGCGAATGGGGCAACTGTGTGGGCCGAGCGGGGGACGGCCGCGGCGCGGCGGACGTCCCCCGGCGAGCGGCTCGGGTGAGGGGCCGTCAGTCCTTGATGTGCGGGAAGAGGTTCAGGAACGGCTGTGCCGACGCCGTGATGCCACGGCTGTAGGGCGCGTCGAAGTCCCAGATCAGGAACAGCAGGAAGGCGATCAGCGCCGAGAACAGCCCGGCCAGGACCAGTTCCCGTGTCGTACGCCGGATCTGGAGCGCGAAGACCATGCCGATGGTGATCACGGCCCCGGCGAGCAGCCCGAACCACACCACCGACGGCATGGTCGCCCCGGTCGAGTTCGAACGAGCGCTGCGCGCCTGGTCCACGGCGGCCACCTGGTCGACGAGCGGCTGGTAGGCCTGCGCCTGGAAGTCCGTCTTCGGCTGGTAGCCGGTGACGTCCTGGCGGATGCGTTCGAGGAGGTCGGTGCCGCGCTGGGTGAGCTTCTCGTGGTCGGCCATCGTCTTCCACTCGACGTGGACCACCTGTGAGACGTAGGCGTCGACATCGGCCCGGACACGGTCGCGTTCGTCCGCCGGGTAGGCCCGGACCCGCTCCGAGATCTCGTGCAGCGCCTGCGCCTCCGCCTGCACATGGTCCTGGGCGGCGCTGCGGGCCTCCCAGACACCGGCGATCGCCAGGCCCAGGACGATGGCGTACACCACGCCGATCCACATCGTCATGTACTCGATGACGTCCGGGGTGTCGCCGGGATCCTCGTCCTCGGACGCGGTGCGCTCGCGCAGGAAGGTGATGACGACGACCACGGCGCAGGCCGCCACCATCGCGATGACGAGAACAAGCCATTCCGACAAGGGGTTCCTCCGGGGGTCAGCGCGGACGCAGCGCGGCGATGGCGACCACCGCGGGCAGGGTGATGAGCAGGACGTAGACGACCGGCGGCGTCCGGGTGGTGGCGGGCCGCGGGCGCGGTTGGGCGTGGTACTTCGGATAACTCACCGGGGTCACCGAGGGATGCGGGCGCGGCTCGGGTCCCGGTGCGGGCGGTGGCGGGGTGGGCGCCGGAGGGGTCGGTGTGGGCGTGGGCGGCGGGGTCGGCCGGGGAAGCGCGGCCGCGTGGGTCGGGCGCGGCGCCGGTGCGGGCGGCGGCGGCACGGGTTTCGGCGTGGGCCGCGGCTTCGGGGTCGGTTTCGGTGTCGGCTTCGGGGTGGGGGTGGGCTTCGGCGGGGGAGACGGTGTCGGCTCCGGCGGTGGCGGGGTGGGTGTCGGTGAGGGGCAGGGCGGCGGTGGGGTCGGCTTCGGGCAGACCGGGGGAGTCGGCCAGGAGCCGCCGCCGGCGACCGCCACCGCCTCCGTGCCGTCCGGGCCCGTGGAGGCGTACGCGCAGGCGTCGGCCGCTGCCACGCCCGCCGGTGCGCCCGCCAGCAGCCAGGTCAGCGTCACCAGGGCCAACACCCTTGCGGCGAGGGCGGTTCGGGTCGGTTCGGGTCCATGCACGACGGAGATCATGAGGCCTCGCGCGGCCGCGCGTGCCGGGGCGCGGAGGGATTGCCCCGAACGAGTGGAAGGCACGGCGCGACGGTTTGACGATCCGACCGTCGTCCATGGCCGGATGCGCACGCACAGGCGAAATGGCGCGACCGGGTCACAGGGGTCGGAAAGAAATTTGTGCGGCGGTTGAACACTTCCGTGGTCCGCACCCGTACCTAGGACCGTGCGGCGGCACAGACGGGCGCTGCAACATCCAGGTGATTATGGGGAGTTGACGATGAAGACCTCCTGGCGGAGCGCCTCACTCGCGGCGACGGCCGTGTCCGTCATGGCGTTGACGGCGGCGTGCGGTTCGGAGAACGTGACCACGCCCTCCTCTGCGGCACAGAACGTCGGTGCCACCGCGGCGGCCGGAGGTTACGGCAGCGTCGGTGCGACGGCCAGTGCCAGCACCGGCGCGGCCAACGGCTACGGAGCCGACGGCCAGCAGGCCGCGGCCGCCGAGCCCGCCGGCCAGTTGACCGTTGCCAACAACCCCGACCTCGGCAAGGTGTTGAGCGACGGTGCCGGTCTCACCCTCTACCGTTTCGACGCCGACACGGCCAATCCGCCCAAGTCGAACTGCGACGGCGACTGCGCCACCGCCTGGCCGCCGGTCCCCGCGAACGACGCCACGGCCGGTGCCGGTATCGACAAGTCCCTCCTCGGCGAGGTGACCCGCACGGACGGCACCAAGCAGCTGACCATCGGCGGCTGGCCGGCCTACCGCTACGCCAAGGACGTCAACGCCGGAGACGTCAACGGCCAGGGCGTGGGCGGCAAGTGGTACGCGCTCGCCCCCGACGGCAAGAAGGCGACCCTCGCCTCGCTGCCCGGTCTCTCCGTCCGCAAGGACGCCAAGCTCGGCGACATCGTCGTCGACAAGAACGGCCACACGGTCTACCGCTTCCTGAAGGACAAGGCGTGGCCGAAGTCGGTGTCGAACTGCCTCGGCGCCTGCGCGGAGAAGTGGCCGGCCGTCGGCATCGTCTCGGCCAACGACACCAAGGGCGTACAGAAGAAGGGCCTCATGGGCTTCACCCGCTCCGACGGCGTCAAGCAGATGACCGTCAACTGCTGGCCCATCTACACCTTCTCCGGTGACACGGCCGCCGGACAGACCAACGGTCAGGGCGTGGGCGGCACTTGGTACGCCGTCTCCCCCGAAGGAAAGCCGGTCGGCGCGCCCGCGGAGTAGCGAGAACCTCCCCAGGGTTGATCGCCCCCGCCCACTCGGCAACGGAAACGCGGAAGGGAGGGACGCGGGCAAGCGAGAAGAGTGCCGAACGAACAACAGCAGCGCGCGCGACCCCCGGTCCGCCCCCTCCGCACCGCACGGAGGGGGCGGACCCCTTCGCGTATCCGGCACAGCGATTCCGGCATTCTCCGCGCTTCTGCGCATGTCTCCGCGTGTCCCCGCACGTCAATTCGGCACGTGCCGCAGGCAGTGACCGGGAACGGATGGTCAATTTCCGTTTCCGCTCGTTCTTTTGGCGGGCGATCAGTAGCCTCAGCTCGAACACCGGATCGCCTACGCCTGGAGAGATACATGGAGCGTCCCGCCTGGGCACCACGGAGCATCGACATCTCGGTGCCGAGCGTTTCGCGTATCTACGACTACTACCTGGGCGGTTCGCACAACTTCGAGGTCGACCGGGAAGCGGCCCGCAAGGCCATGGAGTTCCTGCCGGGACTCCCCAAGATCATGCAGGCGAACCGGGCGTTCATGCGCCGCGCCGTACGATTCGCGGCCGCCGAGGGCATCACCCAGTTCCTCGACATCGGCTCCGGAATCCCCACCTTCGGAAACGTCCACGAGGTGGCCCAGGAGGCCAGCCCCGGCGCCCATGTCGTCTACGTCGACCACGACCCGGTGGCGGTCGCCCACAGCCAGGTTGTCCTCGCGGGCAACCCGACCGCGGACGTCGTCGCCGCCGACCTCCGCAAGCCCCAGGAGATCCTGGCCAGCGCCCAGGTCCGTCAACTCATCGACCTGAACCGGCCAGTGGCGTTACTTCTCGTTGCCATACTGCACTTCGTGGAAGACGCGGACGACCCCTACGGAGCGGTGGCGCAGCTGCGCGAGGCACTCGCGCCCGGCAGCCTGCTGATCCTCACCCATGCCTCGTACGAGGGCATCCCGCTGCCACCGGAGCGGGCGGAGGGCGCGGTCGACGTGTACAAGGACATCCGCAATCCGCTGATCATGCGCTCGCGCGAGGAGATCGCGCGGTTCTTCGAGGGGTACGACATGGTGGAACCCGGACTGGTGCCGATGCCGGACTGGCGGCCGGACACCGCACGGGAGGACGAGGATCCGTACTCCTTCTCCGGATTCGCCGGCGTAGGACGCACGGCGTGACCGCGGAGCCGGACGGGCCGGAGGACAGACTGCGCAGGTTCGCGACCATCTGGAGCCGGGCGGTGTTCCCGGCGACCTCGACGTCGCTGACCCGGCCGGAGTTCGAGGAGCTGCTGCTACCGCTGGCACGCCGGTTGAGCGAGGCGCTGCGGGCCAGGACCTTCGAGGCCGAAGAGGGCAAGGCGGTCGGCGGCGCACTCGTCGCCGCGCACTGCACCGACCCCGACGCCCTCAGCCGCGCCCTGGAGTGCGTCGATGCCTACCTGGTGCTCTACTGCGGCGGCGACGGCCCCCAGGAGGACCTGCGGATCCGCTCGGCCCGTCTCCAGCATGCGATGGCCGCCGGTTTCGCCCAGGAGCTGCGCGAGCGCACCCTGGCCGAGCAGGAGGCCATCTCGGTGGCCGCACTCCAGGCCCAGGGCGTGGTCGCGCAGGCCCTGCACGCGACCGAGGCCCGCTTCCGCGCGGTCTTCGAGGGCGCGGCCATAGGAATCGGCATGGCCGACCTCGACGGCAACATCCTCCAGGTCAACGGCGCGCTGCTGCGCATGTTCGGCGTCACCGAGCAGACCATGGGCGGCCGCAACGTCCGTGAGTGGACCCACCCCGAGGACGCGCCCCAGACGTGGACGCTCTACGACGAACTCGTCCGCGGCGAGCGCGAGCACTACCACGTCGAGAAGGCGTTCTACCGCCCTGACGGAACGGTCCTGTGGACCAACCTCACGGTCTCCCTGCTGCGCGACGCCGACGGCAACCCGCAGTACCAGCTCGCCCTCATGGAGGACACCACCGAGCGGCGCCTCCTCAACCTGCGGCTGCGCTACGAGGCGACGCACGACGCCCTCACCGGCCTGCCCAACCGCACCCTGTTCTTCGAACGCCTGGAGAAGGCGCTCGGCGCGGGCGACAACCAGCGCTTCGGCCTGTGCTACCTCGACCTCGACGGCTTCAAGACCATCAACGACAGCCTCGGCCACGCGGCCGGCGACCGGCTGCTCGTCGAGGTCGCCGACCGGCTGCAGTCCTGCGCGACGGCGCCCGGCGAGATGGTCGCCCGGCTCGGCGGCGACGAGTTCGTGGCGCTGACCACCGGCCCCGACACCGAGCGCGAGGTCGACGAACTCGCCGGCCGCATCATGAACGCGCTGATCACCCCGGTCAGCATCGACGGCCGCGACCTCACCGTGCGCGGCTCCATCGGCATCGTCGAGGGCCCGGCCGGCGAGCGCGGCCCGGCCGAGGTGCTGCGCAGCGCCGACATCACCATGTACCGGGCCAAGTCGGCGGGCGGCAACCGCTTCGAACTCGCCGACCCGGAGGCCGACGCCCGCGCGATCACCCGGCACGGCCTGACCACGGCGCTCCCGGCGGCCCTGGACCGGAACGAGTTCTTCATCGAGTACCAGCCGCTGGTCCACCTCGGCGACGGCAGCGTGCGCGGCGCCGAGGCGCTCGTCCGCTGGCTGCACCCGCAGCACGGAGTGCTCGGCCCCGACCGGTTCATCCCGCTCGCGGAACACACCGGCCTGATCGTGCCGCTCGGCCGCTGGGTCCTGGAGCAGTCCGTCCGGCAGGCCAAGCAGTGGCAGGAACGACACGGCGGCAACGACGCCACCGGCCCACTGCGCATCAACGTCAACCTCTCGCCCTGCCAGCTCAGCCACCCCGGCCTGGTGCAGGACACCGTCGACATCCTGGAGCGCACGGGCGTCAACCCCGACGCGCTCTGCCTGGAGGTCACCGAGTCGGCCCTGATCGGTGCCGACGACGACCTCCTCAAACCACTGCGCCGACTGGCCGAGATGGGTGTCGATATCGCCCTCGACGACTTCGGCACCGGCTACTCCAACCTCGCCAACCTCCGCCGCCTGCCCGTGAGCATCCTCAAACTGGACCGCTCCTTCACCCAGGGCATGCAGCAGTTCCCGGCCGACCCCGTCGACCTCAAGATCGTCGAGGGCATCGTCTCCCTCGCCCACAGCCTGAACCTCGCGGTCACCGTGGAGGGCGTCGAGACCGGAGCCCAGGCCGAGCAACTCCGCATACTGGGCTGCGACACGGCCCAGGGCTGGTACTACGCCCGCCCCGGCCCACCGGAACGGCTGCACGAGCTGGCGCTGGTGGACGCGACGGGGTGAGGCGGTAATCCGCTTGCGCGGGGTCCGGAGGCGGGCGTGATCATGTGCGGGTGACTGACGAATCCGACGTTGTGAACGCGGTGATCGCGGGCGAGTTGGCCCTCCTCGACCCCGCCGTGCGCGCCTCCCGCGCCGAGATCGTGCGCCTGCTCGACCCCGAGTTCGTGGAGGTCGGCTGCTCGGGCCGCCGTTACACGTACGACGACATGGTGGCCTGGCTGCCCGACCACGCGGGCAGCACGGCCGACGGTCCGCGCTACGACCCCTCGGCCATGACGGGTGTCGTCCTGGCCCCGGGCCTGGTGCAGATCCGGTACGAGACGGTGTTCGACGGCAGCCGTGCCCGCCGCACCTCCCTGTGGCGCAAGCGCGACGAGGAGACGGGCTGGCGGATGTTCTACCACCAGGGGACGCTGGTGCCGCCGGACATCGACTGAGGTGAACCGCGACGCGAAGGAGCTGGGCTCGATGAGCACCGAACTGCAGGGCCGCACGGCAGTCGTGACGGGCGCGAGCAAGGGCATCGGACTGGCCGTCGTGACGGCGCTGGCCGGAGCGGGCGCGACCGTCGTCGCCGGATCCCGCACCACCACCGAGGAACTGGACGCGCTGGCAAAGGAGTTCCCGGTCACCTGGGTGCCGGTCGACCTCGCCGAACCCGCCGCGGCCGAGCGCCTGATCGCGGCGGCGGACGGGCGCGTCGACGTCCTGGTGAACAACGTCGGTACGGCCCCGCCCCGCACCGGCGGCTTCCTGTCCGTGACCGACGACGACTGGCAGCGCACCCTCGACCTGAACCTCCTCACGGCGGTCCGCGTCACCCGCGCCGCCCTGCCACTGATGCTGGCCGCCGGCCGGGGCTCCGTGATCACGATCGGCTCGGTCAACGCCACCCTCCCGGACCCGCTGGTCATCGACTACAGCGCGGGCAAGGCCGCCCTGGTCGCCTTCTCCAAGGCCCTCTCCAAGGAGGTCGGCCCGAAGGGCATCCGCGTCAACACCGTCAGCCCCGGCCCGGTCGAGACGGAGCTGTGGCTCGGCGGCGGGGGAGTGGCGGAGACGGTCTCGGCGGCCACCGGCATCACTCCCGCCGAGGTCGCGTCCCGGGCCGCAGCCGCCATGGTCACCGGCCGCTTCTCCAAGCCCACCGAGATCGCCGACGTGGTCCTCTTCCTCGCCGGCGACCGGGCGGCGAACCTCACGGGCAGCGATCTGGTGATCGACGGGGGGTTCATTCCGACCTGGTGAATCGGCCGGGCGTCGACGGGTGCTGAACTCCCGGACGAGAACGCCTGGTCGACACTCCTCCCAGAGCCTCCGCCGCAACCGGCGTCCGCACCACCGTCCCGCCCTCTGCGAGAGGCTCACCTTTCCAACAACATCCGCTGCAACTCCCTGGCCGCCCGAGGCGGAGCCACATCGCTGCGGTGGGCCAGCGCGATCGTCCGGTGCAGGCCCGGCCGGGCCAGGGAGGTCACTCGTAGCCCGCGCCCGGACTTCGTAGCCACCATGCGCGGTACGACGGCCACGCCGAGCCCCGCTCGCACGAAGCCCAGCACCGCGTCCATCTCGCCGCCCTCCACCGCGAAGTCCGGTTCGAAGCCCTCGGCGCGGCAGGCGGCGACGGTCAGTTCGCGTAGGTCGTAGCCGTGGCGGAACATCACCAGGCGTTCGCCCTCCAGGTCGGCGATCCGGACCGTCCGGCCGCGGCCCGGTGCGGGTGCCTCCGGTGAGGACACGACGACGAGGTCCTCGCGCAGCAGTTCCACCGTGGTGAGCGCGGGTGACGGAGTGGGGAGCGGCAGGACCACCAGGGCGAGGTCCAGGGCGCCGCGCGCCAGTTCCCGGACGAGGTCGTGTGAACCGCCCTCCTCGATGAGGAGTCGGATGCCCGGATAGCGGTCGTGGAAGGCGCGCAGTACGTCCGGCAGCAGGCCCGTGCACAGGCTCGGGGTCGCGCCCAGGCGGACCCGGCCGCTGCGGAGCTGGACCAGCTCCAGGACCTCGTGCCGGGCCGTGTCCGCGTCGGCCAGGATGCGCCGGGCCAGCGGCAGCAGCGCCTCGCCCGCGTCCGTGAGCGTGATGTTGCCCCGGGCCCGCAGGAACAGATCCGCGCCCAACTCCCGCTCCAGCGCCTTGATCTGCTGGGACAACGACGGCTGCGCGACATGGACCAGATCGGCGGCCCGGGTGAAGTGCCGGGTCTCGGCGACGGCCACGAAGTACTGGAGCTGCTGGAACTGCATTCACCCACGATAGCCGTAGCCTATGGAATCCAGGCAGACCATGTCTTGGACCGATCGGCCTCCGGGCGCCTAACGTCCCTAGACATGGCTCTGGCAACGCGGACGGACCGACGGCCGTCGATGGCACGCACCGTGTGGGACAGCTCCGTCGGCAAGAAGACAGTGATGGCGGTCAGCGGCCTGATCATGCTGCTGTACCTGGTCGTCCACATGATCGGCAACCTGAAGATCTTCTTCGGCGCGGGCGAGTTCAACCACTACGCCCATTGGCTGCGCACGGTCGGCGAGCCGTTCATGCACTACGAGTGGACGCTCTGGCTGATCCGGATCGTCCTCGTCGTCGCCGTGGTCGCGCACGCCGTTTCCGCGTACCAGCTCAGCCGCCGCGACATCAAGGCGCGCCCCAGCAAGTATGTGCACAGGAAACCCCGGGCGAGCTACGCGACCCGCACCATGCGCTGGGGCGGCGTCATCCTCGCCCTGTTCATCGTCTGGCACATCCTCGACCTGACGACCGGCACCGTGCACTCCGGCGGTTTCCAGGCGGGCCACCCGTACCAGAACGTCGTGGACACCTTCTCCACCTGGTACGGCGACGTCATCTACATCGTCGCGATGCTCGCCCTCGGCCTGCACGTCCGGCACGGCTTCTGGAGCGCGGCCCAGACCCTCGGCGCGGGCAGCCGCAGCCGCGACCGCGCCCTGAAGACCACCGCCAATGTCCTCGCGCTGCTGCTCACGGCCGGCTTCATCGCCGTACCCGTGGGCGTCATGACCGGAGTGGTGAGCTGAAATGACCCTTGAATACGCGGAGTTCACCACCGGGGAACCCGTCACCGACACCAAGGCCCCCACCGGCCCGATCAACGAGCGCTGGGACACCCGCCGTTTCGAGGCGAAACTCGTCAACCCCGCCAACCGGCGCAAACACACGGTGATCGTCGTCGGCACCGGCCTCGCGGGCGGCTCGGCCGGCGCCACGCTCGCCGAACAGGGCTACCACGTCGTCCAGTTCTGCTACCAGGACTCCCCGCGCCGCGCCCACTCGATCGCCGCCCAGGGCGGCATCAACGCGGCGAAGAACTACCGCAACGACGGCGACTCCGTCCACCGTCTCTTCTACGACACCGTCAAGGGCGGCGACTTCAGGGCCCGCGAGTCCAACGTCCACCGGCTGGCGCAGATCTCCGTCGAGATCATCGACCAGTGCGTGGCGCAGGGCGTGCCCTTCGCCCGCGAGTACGGCGGCCTGCTCGACACCCGGTCGTTCGGCGGTGTGCAGGTCTCCCGGACCTTCTACGCCCGCGGCCAGACCGGACAGCAACTCCTCCTCGGCGCCTACCAGGCGCTGTCCCGCCAGATCGCCGCCGGGAACATCGAGATGCACCCGCGCACCGAGATGCTCGACCTGATCGTCATCGACGGGAAAGCGCGCGGGATCGTCGCCCGGGATCTCGTCACCGGTCGTATCGACACCTACTTCGCGGACGCCGTCGTCCTCGCCAGCGGCGGCTACGGCAACGTCTTCTACCTGTCGACGAACGCCATGAACTCCAACGCCACCGCCGTCTGGCGGGCCCACCGGCGCGGCGCCCTCTTCGCCAACCCGTGCTTCACCCAGATCCATCCGACCTGCATCCCGCGCACCGGCGACCACCAGTCCAAGCTGACCCTGATGAGCGAGTCGCTGCGCAACGACGGCCGGATCTGGGTGCCGAAGGCCAAGGGCGACCAGCGTCCGGCGCACCAGATCCCCGAGGACGAGCGCGACTACTACCTGGAGCGCATCTACCCCTCCTTCGGCAACCTGGTGCCCCGCGACATCGCCTCCCGCGCCGCCAAGAACGTGTGCGACGAGGGGCGTGGGGTCGGCCCCGGCGGGCAGGGCGTCTACCTCGACTTCGCCGACGCCATCCGGCGGATGGGCCGCAAGGCCGTCGAGGAGAAGTACGGCAACCTCTTCGACATGTACGCCCGGATCACCGCCGAGGACCCGTACACGGTCCCGATGCGGATCTATCCCGCCGTGCACTACACGATGGGCGGCCTCTGGGTCGACTACGACCTCCAGACCACGATCCCCGGCCTGTTCGCGATCGGTGAGGCCAACTTCTCCGACCACGGCGCCAACCGGCTCGGCGCCTCCGCGCTGATGCAGGGCCTCGCCGACGGCTACTTCGTGCTCCCGGCGACGATCAACGACTACCTCGCCCGGCATCCCGGACATCAGGACATCACCGCCGAACACCCCGCCGTACAGGAGGTGTTGGCCGAGACCGAGGATCGTCTCCACCTCCTCCTCTCCGTCGACGGTGACCGCACCCCCGACTCCTTCCACCGTGAAGTCGGCGAACTCATGTGGGAGTTCTGCGGCATGGCCCGCACCGACAGCGGACTGCGCAAGGCGCTGGAACGCATCCCGCAGATCCGCGAGGAGTTCTGGCGACGCATCAAAGTCCCGGGCACCGGCGAGGAGTTCAACCAGTCGCTGGAGAAGGCGAACCGCGTCGTCGACTACCTCGAACTCGCCGAGCTGATGTGCCTCGACGCACTCCACCGCGCCGAGTCCTGCGGCGGTCACTTCCGTGAGGAGTCGCAGACCCCGGACGGCGAAGCGGCGCGCAGGGACGAGGAGTTCTCGTACGCCGCCGCCTGGGAGTTCACCGGCACGGGCTCATCTCCCGTGCTGCACAAGGAAGACCTGGTCTTCGAGTACGTCCACCCCACTCAGCGGAGCTACGCATGAAGCTCACCCTGCGCGTCTGGCGGCAGAAGAACGCCGACGCCGAGGGCGCCATGTCCACCTACCAAGTGGACGGAATCTCCACGGACATGTCGTTCCTGGAGATGCTCGACACCCTCAACGAGGAACTCATCCTCAAGGGCGAGGACCCCGTCGCCTTCGACCACGACTGCCGCGAGGGCATCTGCGGCGCGTGCAGCCTGGTCATCAACGGCGACGCGCACGGCCCCGAGCGCACCACCACCTGCCAGTTGCACATGCGGTCCTTCGCGGACGGCGACACGATCGACATCGAACCCTGGCGTGCCTCCGCCTTCCCCGTCGTCAAGGACCTCGTGGTCGACCGCTCGGCCTTCGACCGCATCATCCAGGCCGGCGGCTACATCACCGCCCCGACCGGCGCCGCACCCGAGGCCCACGCCACCCCCGTGCCCAAACCGGACGCCGACTTCGCCTTCGAGCACGCCGAGTGCATCGGCTGCGGGGCCTGCGTGGCCGCGTGTCCCAACGGCGCGGCGATGCTGTTCACCTCCGCCAAGATCAACCACCTCAATGTCCTCCCACAAGGGGCCCCCGAGCGCGAGACCCGCGTCCTCGACATGGTCACGCAGATGGACGACGAGGGCTTCGGCGGCTGCACCCTCGCCGGCGAATGCGCCACCGCCTGCCCTAAGGGCATCCCGCTGGTCTCCATCACCGCGATGAACAAGGAGTGGCTGCGCGCCACCCGCAAGGCCGCCAAGCGCTGAACTCCCGCATCAACTCCCTTACGGGAGAAGGACGTTCGCCGACAAGGTGCGGACGGGTGGGACCGGGAGTGGTGCTCATCCCCGGTCCCGCCAGGCACCCCGAGGCGGGTCCGCCGTTCAGCAACCCCACATCCCGCCTCCGGGCACAGGTCACGCGCAGGACGCCCGGCGTAGGAAGAACTGTTGCGGCTGGACTTACGGAACCGGCCAGCTTGTTCCTCCCCCGTCCCCGGCCCGTGATCAGGGAGAGCCATGACCGGCGTTTCCACCCTCGACCGTCCCTCGCAGCCCGCCGCGCCGACCCGCTACACCGTCACGCTCGCCCGCGACGAGGACGAGGTGCGTGCCGCGCAGCGGCTGCGGCACGACGTCTTCGCCGGGGAGATGGGCGCCCACCTCTCCAGCCCGCAGCCCGGCCTGGACGTGGACGCCTTCGACGCCTACTGCGACCACCTCCTCGTCCGCGACACGGTCACCGGGCAGGTGGTCGGCACCTACCGGCTGCTGCCGCCCGAGCGCTCCGCGGTCGCCGGACGGCTCTACTCGGAGAGCGAGTTCGACCTCGCCCCCCTCGACTCGATCCGCCCGGGCCTCGTCGAGGTCGGCCGCTCCTGCGTCCACCCCGGCCACCGCGACGGCACCGTCATCGGCCTGATCTGGGCCGGCATCGCCCGCTACATGGTGGACCGCGGCCACGAGTGGCTGGCCGGCTGCTGCTCGATCCCCCTGGCCGACGGCGGCGCACTCGCGGCCGGCACCTGGGACCGGGTGAGCGCCAAGCACCTGGCTCCCGAGGAGTTCCGGGTACGCCCGCTGCTCCCCTGGAGCGCGGACGGCGTCACCCGCCCCACCGGCCGCGTCGAACTCCCGCCGCTGCTGCGCGGATACGTCCGCCTCGGCGCCTGGGTCTGCGGCGAGCCCGCCCGCGACCCGGACTTCGGGGTCGCCGACCTGTACGTGCTGCTGTCGATGCGCCGGGTCAACCCGCGCTATCTGCGGCACTTCCTCTCGCTCGTCCCGGCCTGATGAGCGTCTGGCTGCCCAGCGCACCCTGCACCCCCAGGGCGTGCATCGAGTCGACGGGGTCCGTCACGGCGATACCGCGCGCCGTGCTGCGATTCGTGGCCGTCCTGGTCGTGGTGGCCGTCGGGGCCGCCCTCACCCCCATCGGCGGGCGCGTCCCGGCCCGCGCGGTGCGCTGGTGGTGCCGCACGATCGTCCGTACCGCCGGCATCCGGCTCCGTATCACCGGCACCACCACACCCACCGGTGGGCTGCTGCTGGTCGCCAACCACATCTCGTGGCTGGACATCCCGCTCATGGCCGCCGTACGCCCCGCCCGGATGCTGGCCAAGGCCGAGATCCGGAACTGGCCCGTGGCCGGGACGCTCACCGCGGGCAGCGGCGCCCTGTTCATCGACCGCGACCGGCTGCGCGCCCTGCCCGAGACGGTCGCCTCCATCGCGGGCGCCCTGCGCGCAGGCGGAGCGGTCGCCGTCTTCCCCGAGGGCAGCACCTGGTGCGGCCGAGCCCAGGGACACTTCCGGCGGGCCGTCTTCCAGGCCGCGCTGGACGCCGGAGTGCCCGTCCAACCGATCGGCCTGCACTACCTGACCGACGGCGGCACGGCCAGCACCGCACCCGCCTTCGTCGGCAGCGACTCGCTGCTCACCTCGGTGTGGCGGGTGGTGTCGACGCGTGGACTGGTCGCCGAGGTCGAGGTGGGGGAGGCCATAGCGCCCGGCAGCCACCCCGACCGCCGCTCCCTCGCGTACGCGGCACAGGCCGGGGCGTGGGGACAGGCCCGGCACTCGGACCACTGCACCTCGGTGGCCCCGGCTCCGGTGAAAATCCGCAGGACGGCGCGGAGGCGTCCTGTTAGCGTGGCGTCCATGAGGATCATCAGGCACACCGGCACCGCGACCGCGCGAGCGACCAGCTCGCCGGCTGCCGACGCCTGACTCCACCCACCTCTCCCGGCGGCCGGAAACGGACCGCCGGGACGTGTCGTTTCCAGCCCCTTCGCAGGCTTCCCCGCGGTCCCTTCCGGTCGTCCCCCGGACCCGAAGGACCACCGCCATGAACACGAACATCAACACTGACGTTGTCGTCCGCACCTTCCTCGACTTCTACCGCGAACGCGGCCACCGGCCGATCACCGGCAGCACACTCCTGCCACCGCCCTCGGACCCGGTCCTCTTCACCACCTCGGGCATGCACCCCCTCACGCCGTACCTCCAGGGCCGCCCGCATCCACAAGGGCGACGCCTGGTGAACGTCCAGCGCTGTCTGCGCACCACCGACCTCGACGAGGTCGGCGACCTCACCCACCTCACCGTCTTCGAGATGCTCGGATCATGGTCGTTGGGCGACTACGACCACCCGCAGAGCCTGCGCTGGGGCTACGACCTGTTGCGCGACGGCTTCGGCATCCCGCCCGAGAGGCTGTACGTCACGGTCTTCGGCGGCGACGATCAGCTCGGCCCCGATCTCGAATCGCTGCACACCTGGCGGGAGTTGGGCCTGCCCGTCGAGTCCACCCGGGACGAGAACTGGTGGTCCAACGGACCGGTCGGACCGTGCGGCCCCGACTCCGAGATCTTCGTCTGGACCGGCGGGACAGTGCCTGAGGGCACGCCCACGACCGATTCGCGCTGGGTGGAGATCTGGAACCACGTGCACCTGCGGTACGAACGCGGTGAGGACGGCGGCCTGGATCCCTCGCGGCAGATCGGCGTCGACACGGGGATGGGGCTGGAGCGGCTCGTGTCCGTTCTCCAGGGGCGGCGGTCGGTCTATGAGACGGACCTGTTCGAGCCGTGGATGAGGACGGTGCCCGTCCTGTGGGACCTCGACGAGCGTTCGACGCGGGTGGTCTGCGACCATCTGCGGTCGAGCGTGGTCGTCCTGGGGGACGGGGTACGGCCGACCAACACCGGCCGTGGGTATGTGCTGCGGCGGTTGATCCGTCGGCTGCTCACCGTGCTGCGCCGGGACGACGACTCGCGCACGGTGTCCGACCTGCCGGTGGAACCCGTCGAGCACACGCTCGACCACTTCCGACAGTCGCCGGACACGGGCACGGTCCGTGAGGTGCTGCTGGACGAGGAGCGGCGGTTCACCCAACTCCTCGAACGGGGGCGGCGGGTGTTGTCGAGGCCGGAGTTCCGGGGCCCGCTGCGCGAGGAGGACTACCACTACCTGCACGACACCCACGGGCTGCCACGTGAACTGGTCGCCGGGCTGGTGAACGAGAAGTAGGAAACCGCGGAACTACGGCTGCGGGGGTGCCAGCGCCCACGCCAGATAAGGGGCCGTAACGCTCCCCGCAGCCCCCGCCACGTCCCTCGGCGGACCGGTCGCCACGATCCGTCCCCCCTCCTCCCCGCCACCCGGCCCCAGGTCGATCACCCAGTCCGCGCCCGCCACCACGGCCATGTCGTGCTCGACCACCACCACGGTGTGGCCCGAGTCGACGAGGCCGTGGAGCTGGTGGAGGAGGACCTCGACGTCGGCGGGGTGGAGGCCGGAGGTCGGTTCGTCGAGCAGGTAGAGGGTGTGGCCGCGCCGGGCGCGCTGCAACTCGCTGGCCAGCTTGATGCGTTGGGCCTCACCGCCGGAGAGTTCGGTGGCGGGCTGGCCCAGCCGCAGATAACCGAGACCGACGTCCAGGAGTGTGGCGAGGCTGCGTGCCACGGACGGGGTGTCCGCGAAGAAGCCCGCCGCGGCCTCCACCGTCAGGTCCAGCACCTGCGCGATGTTCCGTTCCCGGTACGTCACTTGGAGCGTCTCGGGGTTGTAGCGGGCCCCGCCGCAGTCCGGGCAGGGTGCGTAGGTGCTCGGGAGGAAGAGCAGCTCGACGCTCACGAATCCCTCGCCCTGACAGGTCTCGCAGCGGCCGCCCGGCACGTTGAACGAGAACCGCCCTACGCCGTAACCCCGTTGTCGTGCCTCGTCGGTGGCCGCGAACACCTTGCGGACGGTGTCGAAGAGGCCGGTGTAGGTGGCGAGGTTGGAGCGCGGGGTGCGACCGATCGGTTTCTGATCGACCGACACCAGCCGTCCCACGCCCGGCAGTTCCTCGGTGATCTCGCCGATCAGCGTGGACTTTCCGGACCCCGAGACGCCGGTGACCGCAGTGAACACACCGAGCGGGAACTCGGCGGTCACATCCCTGAGGTTGTGCCGGGTGATCGGCCCGACCTTCAACTCGCCGCGCGGCGGGCGGACTTCGCGGACCGGTGCGGGGGAGGCATCGAAGAGGAAACGAGCCGTCGCCGACTCCTCCACCGCCGCCAGGTCGGCCACCGGCCCGCTGTGCAGCACCCGCCCGCCGTGCTCACCCGCCAGCGGGCCCACGTCCACCAGCCAGTCGGCGCCGCGCATCACATCGAGGTGGTGCTCCACCACGAACACCGAGTTGCCCGCGGTCTTCAGCCGGTCCAGCACCGTGAGCAGGGCCTCGGTGTCCGCGGGGTGCAGTCCGGCGGACGGTTCGTCCAGGACGTAGACGACACCGAACAGACCGGAGCGCAACTGCGTTGCCAGACGCAGCCGTTGCAGCTCGCCCGCCGAGAGGGTGGGGGTCGGACGGTCCAGGCTGAGGTAGCCGAGGCCGAGTTCGAGGATGGGTGAGATGCGGGACCGGAGGTCGTCGGTGAGGACGCGGGCCGCCTCCGAGGTGCCGCCGAGCATGCCGGACAGCTCCGCGAGCGGCAGGGCGGCGAGGTCGGCGATCGTGCGGCCCGCGACGGTCACGGCGAGTGCCTCGGGGCGCAGCCTGGCGCCTTTGCAGACCGGGCAGGGGGCGCTGGTCAGGAAGCGTTCCGCCTTGGCGCGCAGGGTCGGACTCTTCGTGTCCGAGAAGGTCTTCATGACGTAGCGACGGGCGCTCATGTACGTGCCCTGGTACGGGCGTTGGATGCGGTCCGCGTCCCGTACCGGATGGACCGTGACCACCGGCTGCTCGTCCGTGAACAGGATCCACTCACGCGCTTCGGCGGGCAGTTCGCGCCACGGCACGTCCACGTCGTGGCCGAGGGTGTCCAGGATGTCGCGCAGGTTCTTGCCCTGCCAGGCGCCCGGCCACGCGGCGATCGCGCCCTCGCGGATCGACAGCGAGGGGTCGGGGACGAGGGACTCCTCGGTCGTCCGGTGCACCCGGCCCAGGCCGTGGCACTCCGGGCACGCGCCCGCCGCCGTATTGGGGGAGAAGGCGTCCGAGTCGAGACGCTCCGCGCCGGGCGGGTAGTCACCGGCGCGGGAGAACAGCATCCGCAGGGAGTTGGAGAGATTGGTGACCGTGCCCACCGAGGAACGGGAGGTGGGGGCCGAGCGGCGCTGCTGGAGCGAGACCGCGGGCGGCAGGCCGGTGATCTCGCCGACCTTCGGCGCGCCGATCTGATGGATCAGCCTGCGGGCGTACGGCGCGACCGACTCGAAGTAGCGGCGCTGCGCCTCGGCGTAGATCGTGCCGAAGGCGAGGGACGACTTCCCGGAGCCGGAGACCCCTGTGAACACCGCCAACACGTCGCGCGGGATGTCGACGTCGACGCCCTGAAGGTTGTGCTCGCGGGCGCCACGGACGCGGACGTAGGGGGCCTGAGGGCTGTGCATGACCCGAAGAGTCTACGCGGCCTCGTCGTGGGACGCCCGCTGACCTGCGGGGGTGCGCGGGTGTCCGCACTGTGCCACGTTGGAGGATACGGATGCCAGTCGTCACACGGAAGGCCCGTGGTCATGACCACTCCCGGATTCGGTTTCGGACGCAGCCCCTTCGAGGAATTCGACGAGTTGATGTCCCGGTATTTCGGCGGTTCGGGACCGGCGACGCCTTCGCGCCGGCCCCAGCGCGTGGACATCGGCAGCCTGCTCTCCGAACGCGCCCGGGAACTGGTGGCGCAGGCGCGGGACATCGCCGCCGTGGAGGGCAGCGAGGAACTCGACGCCCGGCATCTGCTGGCCGCTGCCACCGAGCAGGAGTCGACCCGGCGGCTGCTCGCCGAGGCGGGCGCGGACCCCGACCGGATCCGCGAGCGGCTGGCCGGCGCGGACGGCGCCGTGAAGACCGAACCCACCACGCTCACCCCGGCCGCCAAGCGCGCCCTGCTCGACGCGTACCAGATCTCGCGCGCCGAGAACTCCTCGTACATCGGCCCCGAACACCTGCTGCGGGCCCTGGCGGCCAACCCCGAGTCGGCCGCCGGACAGGCCCTCGCCGGCAGCGGCTGGGAGAACGGCGCACTGCCCACCGGTGCCGAGCCCGAGCGGAAGCGGCACAGCAACACGCCCACCGTCGACGAGTACGGGCGCGACCTCACCGAGGACGCCCGCGCGGGGCGGCTCGACCCCGTGATCGGGCGGGACGAGGAGGTCGAGCAGACCATCGAGGTCCTCTCCCGGCGCAGCAAGAACAACCCCGTCCTCATCGGTGACCCCGGCGTCGGCAAGACCGCCGTAGTCGAGGGCATCGCCCAGCGGATCGTCGCCGGGGACGTGCCGAAGACCCTGGAGGGCAAGCGGCTCGTGTCGCTGGACCTGGCCGGGATGGTCGCCGGCACCAAGTACCGGGGCGAGTTCGAGGAGCGGCTGAAGAAGCTCCTCGACGAGGTGAGCGAGCACGGGGACGAACTGGTGCTGTTCCTGGACGAGTTGCACACCGTCGTCGGCGCGGGAGGCGGTGGCGACGGCTCCCTCGACGCCGGAAACATGCTCAAACCCGCCCTGGCCCGCGGTCAGTTGCACCTCATCGGCGCCACCACCGTCGACGAGTACCGCAAGCACATCGAGAAGGACTCCGCGCTGGAGCGCCGCTTCGCGCCCATCCTGGTCGGCGAACCGACCGTCGACGACACCATCGAGATCCTGCGCGGGCTGCGCGACCGCTACGAGGCCCACCACCAGGTCCGGATCACCGACGAGGCGGTCGTCGCGGCGGCCGAACTCTCCGACCGGTACATCACCGCCCGCTTCCTTCCCGACAAGGCCATCGACCTGATGGACCAGGCCGCGGCCCGGGTACGGCTGCGCGCGAAGACCCCGCTCTCCGACACCCGCGAGGCCGAGGACCGACTGGCGGCCCTGAACCGGGAGAAGGACCAGGCCGTCGCCGACGAGGAGTACGAGCGGGCCCGGGAACTCCGCGACCGGATCAAGGAGACCGAGGCCGAGCTGAAGGCGGCCGGCACCGCCGAGGAACAGGCGCCCAAGGTCACCGCCGAGGACATCGCCGAGGTCGTCTCCCGCACCACCGGCATCCCCGTGGCCCAGCTCACCGAGGAGGAGCGGGCCCGGCTGATGAAGCTGGAGGAGCACCTCCACGAGCGGGTCGTGGGCCAGGACGAGGCCCTCACCGCCGTCGCCCGCGCGGTACGCCGTGCCCGCGCCGGGATGAGCGACCCGAACCGGCCCATCGGCAGCTTCCTCTTCCTGGGCCCCACCGGCGTCGGCAAGACGGAACTGGCCCGCGCGCTCGCCGCCGCCCTCTTCGGCGACGAGAACCGCATGATCCGCCTCGACATGAGCGAGTTCCAGGAGCGGCACACCGTCTCCCGGCTGGTCGGCGCCCCTCCCGGATACGTCGGCCACGAGGAGGCAGGACAGCTCACCGAGGCCGTCCGCAGGCAGCCGTACGCCGTGCTGCTGCTCGACGAGGTCGAGAAGGCGCACCCCGACGTCTTCAACACACTGCTGCAACTCCTGGACGACGGACGGCTCACCGACTCGCAGGGCCGCACGGTCGACTTCAAGAACACCGTCGTGATCATGACGTCGAACATCGGCGCCGACCGCATCCTCGCGGCGGGCGTCGACGACTACGCCAAGGTCCGCGAATCGGTGATGCCGGTCCTCAACCAGCACTTCCGGCCCGAGTTCCTCAACCGCATCGACGAGATCATCGTCTTCCGCGGCCTCGAACGCACCCAACTGCGCGAGATCGTCGACCTGTTGCTGGAACACACCCGGCGCAGGCTGCACGCCCAGGACGTCACCCTCGATGTCACCGACGCGGCGGCCGACCTGCTCGCGAACCTCGGCTACCAGCCCGACTTCGGCGCCCGCCCGCTGCGCCGCACCATCCAGCGCGAGGTCGACGACCGGCTGGCCGACCTGCTGCTCTCCGGCGAGCTGAACGCGGGCGACCAGGCCCGGGTAGACGCGAGCGACGGCGCGATCGTGATCCGCGCGAGCCAGGGGGCCGAGCAGTAGCGACGCCCCGGATGCGCAACCCCTCCCGGAGGGACGGATGGACAGGTATCGAGTAGCGCAAGTCGGTTCCGCCGGCGGTGAGTTCGAGATCGTCGAGCGTGATGTGCCGTTGCCCGGGCCCGGTCATGTGCGCATCGCCGTGGAGGCCTGCGGGATCTGCCACAGCGATACGTTCTTCGTGAACGCCGGCGTGCCCGGCGTGCGGTTCCCGCTGGTCACCGGGCATGAGATCGCCGGGCGGATCGACGCGCTCGGCGAGGGCAGCTCGGACCGCGGCTGGCGGGTCGGCGACCGGGTGGCGGTCGGCTGGTTCGGCGGCAGTTGCGGTTACTGCACCCCTTGCCGGCAGGGCGACTTCATCGTCTGCGAGAACCTGAAGGTGCCCGGCTGGGCCTACGACGGGGGCTTCGCGGAGATGACCGTGGCACCGGTCGACGCGCTCGCCCGGATCCCCGACGGGCTGGCCGCGAGCGCCGCCGCGCCCATGGGGTGCGCGGGAGTGACCACGTTCAACGGGCTGCGGCACAGCTCCGCGCGACCGGGCGACCTGGTGGCCGTACTCGGCCTCGGCGGCCTCGGTCACCTGGGCGTGCAGTACGCGGTCGCCATGGGATTCGAGACCGTGGCGATCGCGCGAGGCGCCGAAAAGGCCGACTTCGCCAAGCAGTTGGGCGCGCATCACTACGTCGACAGCACGGCGGACACCGAGGTCGCCGAGGCGCTGCGCGCGCTGGGCGGCGCCAAGGTCGTCCTGGCCACTGCGGGCAACGCCGACGCCACCACGGCGACCGTGGAGGGGTTGAGGCCCCGCGGCGAGCTGGTGGTCATCGGGGCGGACAACGCGCCGTTGGGGATCAGTCCGCTCCAACTGCTCATGAGCGCCAAGGTGGTTCGGGGCCATCCTTCCGGCACCGCGCAGGACGTCCAGGACACGCTGGCCTTCAGCGCCCTGTACGGCATCCGTCCGATGGTGGAGACCGTGCCTCTGGACGAGGCCGGCGAGGCCTACGAGAGGATGCTGTCCGGGGCCGCGCGCTTCCGGATGGTGCTCACCCCGTGAGCGAGGCGATGCGGGCGAGCCGCCGGTAGGAGTCCAGCAGGGCTTCGCGGTCGTAGGTGCTGGTGGTGACGAGGACCTCGTCGGCCTCCGTCTCCTTCAGCACCGTCTCCAGCTCGTGGGCCACCTGTTCCTCGGTGCCCGCGAGCTGTCCGCTGAGCCCGGCCTCGTAGAAGCCGAACTCCTTGTCGGTCATGGCCAGTTGCTCCACCCGCTCGGCGGGCGGCAGCGGCGGGAAGGTGCCGTGGGTACGCGAGTACGCCATCGACCACGCCTCCGGGACCAGCAGCCGGCGGGCCGCCTCGGGGGTGGCGGCCACCGCGATCGTCCCGGAGATGACGACGTACGGTTCCGGAGCCCAGGGGGAGGGCCGGAACCGTGTGCGGTAGTGGTCGATCCCGCGCCGCATCTTCTCCCGATTGCGCAGGTCCCCGATCACCATCGGCAGGCCGGCGCGGGCCGCGATGTCGGCACCCTCGCCCATCGCGAGCACGAAGGGCGGGACACTCAGGCCCTCCGAGGGCCGCGCGTGCGCACCGGTGGGCGAGGTGCCGCGGAACCAGTCCAGGAGTTCGTCGAGCTGTCCGGCGAAATCGTCGGCGTCGTCCTTGTCGCGACCCAGAGCCCGGCGCACACCGTCGGTGAAACCGACCGAACGGCCGAGCCCCATGTCGATCCGGCCCGGGAACAGCGCCTCAAGCACCCCGAACTGCTCGGCCACGACCAGGGGTTGGTGATTGGGCAGCATCACCCCGCCCGTCCCGACCCGGATGCTCCGGGTGGCCGAGGCGACGGCGGCGGCCAACACGGTCGGCGCGGACCCGGCGACCCCGGGCACACCATGGTGCTCCGACACCCAGAACCGCCGATACCCCAGCTCCTCGACCTCCCGCGCCAGCCGAACGGTGTCACGCAGCGCCTCGGCGACCGGGTGCCCCTCGCGGGTGCGGGAGCGGTCGAGGACGGAGAAGGGGGTCGAGGCGATCACGGAGCTCACAAGGGGTTCAACGCCCGACAGCCCCTGGCATTCCCAGCCTTCCGGGGCTGCCTAAAGTGGCCGTGTGACAACCGACAGCAGCCGCCCCCTCGCCGTATTCGATCTGGACAACACCCTCGCCGACACGGCGCACCGGCAGCATTTCCTGGAGAGCAGGCCGCGCGACTGGGACGGCTTCTTCGGTGCCGCCCCGCAGGACCCGCCGCTGGCGGCGGGCATCGCGCTGGTGCTGGAGTGTGCCGAGGAGTGCGAGGTCGTCTATCTGACCGGGCGGCCCGAGCGGTGCCGGCGCGACACGCTCGCCTGGCTCGCCGCCCAAAGATTGCCCGAAGGGCGGGTCTTCATGCGACGCAACGACGACCGCAGGCCCGCTCGGCGCACCAAGCTGGAGATCCTGGAGCGGCTCGCCCACAACCGCGTGGTCCGGGTTCTCGTGGACGATGACGAACTGGTGTGCGACGACGCCGAACGGGCCGGGTTCAGCGTCGTACGGGCCCGCTGGACCGCCCCCTCCGCCGCGCTGGAGGCGGCGCAGGAGGGGGAGGGCCGGACCTGAGGACTCTCTTCCCTACGACGGCCTGTACGGCTGTCAGTCCTCGTCCTCGATGCGGAAGCCGACCTTCAGGCCGACCTGGTAGTGCTCGATCTGCCCGTTCTCGATCTGGCCCCTGACCTGTGTCACCTCGAACCAGTCGAGGCTGCGCAGGGTCTGCGCGGCGCGGGCGACGCCGTTGCGGATGGCCTGGTCGATGCCCTCGTGAGAGGTGCCGACGATCTCGGTGACCCGGTACGTGTGGTTGGACATGCGGGTGCTCCTCTCGGCCGTGACGGGCGCGTCACGCGTCACTCCACCGTGCCCCAAGGTGCGGCGGTGCGCGAGACGGCCCGTCACCCGCCGTCAACGCACCACGCTCAGTGACAGCGCGAAGCGTCCCTCCCGGTCGGTCCACCAGTGGGCCAACTCCAGCCCGGCGGCCGCCAGTTCGGTCCGCACGCCCTCCTTGCGGAACTTCGCCGAGATCTCGGTGCGCAGTTCCTCGCCGGCCGCGAAGTCGACGGCGAGATCGAGCGCCGGGATCTTCACGGTCTGGTCGGTGCGGGACCGCAGCCGCATCTCGATCCACTCGTGGCCGCTGTCCCAGAGGGCCACGTGGTCGAAGGCGTCGGGGTCGAAGTCGGCGCCCAGCTCGCGGTCGACCACGGTCAGGACGTTCTTGTTGAACGCGGCCGTCACTCCGGCCGCGTCGTCGTACGCCCTGACCAGGACCTGCTCGTCCTTGACCAGGTCGGTGCCGAGGAGCAGCGCGTCGCCGGGGGAGAGCAGCGAGCGCAGTCCGGCGAGGAACGTGGCGCGTTCCGCCGGGAGCAGGTTGCCGATCGTGCCGCCGAGGAACGCCAGCAGCCGGGGCCCGGGCGTCTCCGGCAGGGTCATCGCGCCGGTGAAGTCGGCGATCAGGGCGTGCACGTTCAGGTCCGGGTGTTCCTCGACGAGGGCCTGCCCGGCCTGGGTGAGCGCGCTCTCGCTGACGTCGACCGGGACGTACACGGCCAGGCCGGTGAGCGCGTCCAGCAGGTGGCGCGTCTTCTCCGAGGAACCGGAGCCCAGCTCGACGAGCGTGCGCGCGCCGGTGGCGGCGGCGATCTCGCCGGCCCGGTCGACGAGGATCTCCCGCTCGGCTCGGGTGGGGTAGTACTCGGGCAACTCGGTGATCCGCTCGAAGAGTTCGCTGCCGTGGGCGTCGTAGAACCACTTCGGCGGGAGGGTCTTCGGGGTGCGGGTGAGGCCCTGCAGGACGTCGGCGCGCAGGGCCGCGTCGGTGGCGTCCTCGGGAAGGGTGCGGGTGAGAAGGAACGGGCTCACGTACGGGGCTCCTTCGAAGGTGCGAGGTCTTTCAGGGGGGTGAGGAGGACCTCGGCGCTGGTCGCGGTGAGCAGAGTGCGGTCGGGGACCTCCTGCCAGTGCGGGTCGTCGTCGTAGGGCTCGGAGGCGACGACCGTGCGGCCGGGCTCCGAGAGGTACCAGAGGGTGTCGCCCCAGGCCGTCGCGGCGATCGTCTCGCCGTTGGTGAGAAGGAGGTTGAGGCGGGAGCCGGGGGCGTAGTGGGCGACCTCCAGCACGGTGTCGGCCAGCGCCTGGCCCTCCTCGTCGCCCGCCCGCAGCCGGTTCAGGACCAGCGCCCAGACGAGCGCGGAGTCACAGCGCGCCTCCAGGGACAACAGGTCCACCGGGGGCAGGCGCCTGGCCAGGACGGCGAGGGTGCGGGGCCAGCCGGTGACGGCGCCGTTGTGGCTGAACAGCCAGGGGCCCGCGGCGAACGGCGCCGCCGCGGCCTCCCCGTCGGCACCCGCGAGCGTCGCGTCCCGTACGGCGGCCAGCAGCGCGCCCGAGCGGACCACGCGGGCCAGGTCGGCGAAGGACTGGTCGCCCCAGATGGGCGCGGCCCGCCGGTAGCGGCCCGGCACCGGGTCGCCCTCGGCGTACCAACCCACCCCGAAACCATCGGCGTTGACCGTGCCATGCCGCTGCCGCCGCGGCTCCCAGGACTGGCGGTACAGGCTGTGCTCCGGTTCCACGAGGAGCCGGCCGAGCGGTTCCTCGGGTCCCAGATAGGCCAGGTGACGGCACATCAGACGGCCCCCGAGCGGGCGGTGCGGAATCCGGAGAAGATCTGCCGCCTGATCGGATAGTCCCAGTTGCGGAACGTGCCCCGGCAGGCCACCTCGTCCACGGCGAACGAACCGCCCCGCAGCACCTTGTACTCCGGGCCGAAGAACACCTCCGAGTACTCCTTGTACGGGAACGCCCGGAACCCCGGGTATGGCAGGAAGTCGCTCGACGTCCACTCCCACACGTCACCGATCAACTGCCGTACGCCGAGCGGTGATTCGCCTGCCGGATAGCTTCCGGCGGGGGCCGGGCGGAGGTGGCGTTGGCCGAGGTTGGCGTGTTCCGGCGCCGGGTCGGCGTCGCCCCACGGGTAGCGCATCGAGCGGTCGCCCGTCGGGTCGTGACGGGCCGCCTTCTCCCACTCGGCCTCGGTGGGCAACCGGCGTCCGGCCCAGCGGGCGTAGGCGTCGGCCTCGTACCAGCACACGTGCACCACCGGCTCGTCGAGCGGTACGGCCTCCGTGACGCCGAACCGGCGCCGCAGCCACTGGCCCGCCTCACGGCGCCAGAACAGCGGCGCTGTGACGGAGTTGCGGCGGATGTGCGCCCAGCCCTCCTTCGTCCACCAGCGCGGGTCGTCGTAGCCGCCGTCCTCGATGAACGCCAGATATGCGCCGTTCGTCACCGGGGTCGTGTCGATGTAAAAGGACTCCACCTCCCGCCGGTGAGCGGGCCGTTCGTTGTCCAGGGCCCATGGCTCGGTGGAGGTGCCCATGGTGAACGGGCCGCCGGGGACCAGGACTTCGGTAGGACCGGTGAACAGCGGGACCGGCTCCGGGTCCGGGGCCGTCAACGCCTGTGGTCCCGTGCGGAGCTGATGGGTGATCAGCATTGTCTCGTCGTGCTGCTGTTCGTGCTGGGCGACCATCCCGAAGGCGAAGCCCATCGCGGTCAGCCGACTCCCGTGGAACGCGGTGCTCTCCAGCACGTCGGTGACCCGGCCGCGTACCTCGGCCGCGTACTGCCGGGCCTCCTCGGGCGGCAGCAGCGGCAGCGAGGGACGTTCGGAACGCGGGTGCTCGAACGCGTCGTAGAGGCCGTCGATGTCGGGCCGTATCGCGTCCCGGCCGCCGACGGCCCGCAGCAGCCACAGCTCCTCCTGGTTGCCGATGTGTGCGAGGTCCCAGACCAGCGGGGACATCAACGGCGAGACCTGGGCGAGGAGTTCGGGCTCCTCCACGCAGCTCGTCAGGAGCGTGGTGCGGTCCCGGGCCGTGGTGAGGGTGGTCAACGCCCGTTCCCGGAGCGCCTCGATATCGATGTCAGTGGCGATGTCTGCGTCGGTCATGTGCGGATGTCCTTCCCGTGCGGACGGCTGTCCGTGCCGCGCACGCGGTCGAGCAGATCGTCGGCGGGGCAGCGGCCCCGGATGACATAGCGGTCGAAGTACGCGCGGACGGCGTCCGTGACCTCGGCGGTGGCGCCGAGCCGGGGCAGGGCCTCCAGCGCCGCGGCGAAGCAGACGAGGGCCACCTCGTGCAGCTCCGGGTCGGACAGTCCGTAGCGGGCCGCGTCGATCCACAGCGGATTGTGCGGCGCGGGCAGCCCCAGGGACCGTTCGGCCAGCGGCTTCACGGCCCGGTACGCGGTCTCGGCCGCCTCCGGGTCGTCGAACAGCGCCGTCGTCACGGCCAGCGGCACGATCCAGCCGTCGTCCCCGGGCTGCGCGTCGATCATGCGCAGTTCCAGATGGCCACGCGGTCTGACCGGCGGGAACAGGGTCGTGACGTGATAGTCGAGATCCGCACGGGTCGGCGGTCTCGGCGACCCCGACCTGATCCACTCCCGGAAGGTCAGCCCCTCCGGGACCTCCCACGGGCCGCTGTCCTGCCGTATGCACATCACCGGCGAGTCCAGGACATGGCCGGTCCAGGAGTCGCGCGGCTCCTTGTCCAGCGGCGGCGCGCCCGCCCGGCCGGGGCCGATCTCCATCCAGATCAACTGCCGGGTGGAACGCCAGCCGGTGGGGCTGCGGCCGACCAGCGGGGAGTTGGCGAAGGCGGCCACCAGCACCGCGCCCAACTGGTGCGCCAGCCACCAGCGCCGCCCGAGGCCCAGCGGGCCCGGCTCCTCGTGGCCGGCGTCCAGGCACACCTGCACGGACGCCGAGGTGCACATCATGCGGCGGCCCGCGGTGCCGGTGCGGTCGAGGCAGCGCTCCATCGCGTCGTAGCGAGGCTCGTGCAGGAACCGGCGCGGCGGGTGCCAGGGATCGTGGCCGACGCCGACCAGTCCCAGGCCGTCGCGGGCCAGCACAGCGCGGACGGCGTCGAGATCTTCGGAGACGGAACCGATGCACTCCATCAGGGAGGCGGCGGGCGACGAACTGAGTTCCAGTTGGCCGCCGGGCTCGACGGTGAGCGCCGACCTCAGGGGCACGGTCCTGAGAGCGGCGTAGGCCGCTTCCAGTCGTTCGGGTGTCACGGGGAGCTGCGGCAGGCGCAGCTCGTGGACGAGCCATTCCACTTCGACCCCGAGTTTTCGGGGCGGTCCTGTCTTGAAGCAGATGCCCTTGACCAGGGCTTCCACCTCGGGTTCGGTGACCGCGACGACGGGCTCCGTACAGTCGCTACAGTCACTTGCCGTATCGGACATGTCGGGATCCTCCTGAGATTCCACCATGCCACCGGCCCGGTTTCGTTTGGGCCCGGGTCGGCACACTCGTACCACCCAAGACCCTCGCGCCGCATCGCACAAGGGTGCGTATCGGCACGTTCGGGATCGGTAATCTCCGGTTCTTCCGCTGTTTCCGGGGGCCCGGAAACTCTGTTGCACGGCAGAACCAGCATCGCTCACGATGCCTGTATGAGCACGACGGGGGAGAGCACGGGGGAGATCGCTCAGCGCGCGGTCATGGCGTATACGGGGGTTGCGCCATGAGCGCGCGTCTGCGCGGTATCGCGCAGCAGACCGAGGAGATCGTGGCGGCCGGGGGCTACCGCGCGGCGGACGGCCGCGAGATCTCCATCGCGGCGGAGACCGAGGCGGCCCGCGCGGCTACCCGCCTCCACGGACCGGAACCGGTGCAGATACCACCGTTCTCGCCCGTGGACACGTTCGTCGAGGTCACGGGCGAGAGCAGCCTCGAAGCCGCCCGCCGGCTCACCGGCCCGGTGGCCGTGCTGAACTTCGCCTCGGCCCGCAATCCGGGCGGCGGCTTCCTGAACGGCGCCCAGGCCCAGGAGGAGGCCCTGTGCCGCGCCTCCGCGCTGTACACGTGCCTGCTCGAGGCCCGCGGTTTCTACGACCACCACCGCGCCCACCGCGATCCGTTCTACACGGACCGGGTGATCCACTCACCGGCCGTCCCCGTCTTCCGCGACGACGAGGGCCGCCTCCTCGACGAGCCGTACACCGCCGGATTCCTGACCGCCGCCGCGCCGAACGCCGGGGTTGTGCTGCGCACGGCACCGGAGCGCGCGGCCGAGCTGCCGCACGCCGTCGCCGTACGGGCGGAGCGGGTGCTGGAGACGGCGCTCGCGCACGGCTACCGGCGCCTGGTCCTGGGCGCCTGGGGCTGCGGGGTCTTCCGGAACGACCCGGTGCAGGTCGCGGGCGCCTTCCGCGCGCTGCTCGGGCCGGGCGGACGGTTCGCCGCGGCCTTCGAGCATGTGGTGTTCGGCGTCCTGGACCGCACACCGGGTGCCGCGGTCCGGGACGCGTTCGTACGGGCGTTCCCGGAGGGTCAGCTCCAGCGGTAGCCGCTCAGGTCCAGCCGTAGCGCTCGTGCAGCCGGTGGCGTACGAGGTTGAAGCGCATCTGGTCGATCGCGCACGCCTCCCGGCGCATGCCGTCCTCGTGCAGACGCAGCACCCGGTCCACGTCGACCCACGAGTCGCGGCCCGACTTGTCCCACGGGCCGTTGCCGATCGGCACCCACTCGCGGTCGGCGTCGTGCCGCTTGCTGGAGAGCTGGACGGCGAGCAGGGTTCCGCCGGGCTCACGGGCCACGACGAGCACCGGGCGGTCCTTGCCCCGGCCGTCGTTCTCCTCGAACGGCACCCAGGTCCAGACGATCTCACCGGGGTCGGGGTCACCGTCGTGCGCGGGGGAGTACTCGGTACGCACCCTGCCGACCTCGCGCGGGTCGGCCTCGGTGGTGGCGGAGGGGCCGAAGCGGCCCGGGACGTATCCATCGGTAAACGCGGTCACGGGGGGCACCTTAAACGGTGTCCCCCGTGACCTGTACGTCAGCCTCCCGTCGGGGTCACCTCTCGTCCTTCTCCACCGGCACCTTCTGCGACGGCGGTGTCACGGTCCCGTTGAGGGCCGAAGTCCCGTTCGGGGTCTGCCCGTTCTGGTTCATCGTGGCGAGCAGTTGGCGGGCCAGACCGAGACCCGTGCCGCCCATGGTGAGCGCCTTGGCGAGCATGTCCGCCATGCCGTCGGCCCCGTTGAGGACCACCATGTTGTCGACGCTGCCGAACGCGGACGCGCCCGCCCGTACGATCTCCGGCCAGTTCTCGGCCAGTTGCTGTGCGACCACGGCCTCCTGGTTCTCGGCGAGGGCCGCGGCCCTCGCCTTGATGGCCTCCGCCTCGGCGAGACCCTGGGCCCGGGTCGCCTCGGCGGCGGCGAGGCCCTTCGCCTGGGCGGCGGCGGCCTCGGCCTCACCGGTGGCCCTGGTGGCCGTAGCGGCGGCCGCACCGCGTGCCTGGGTCGCCTCGGCCTCGGCGTTCGCGGCCGTCTTGACCCGGTTCGCCTCGGCCAGGGCGGCGAGTTCGGTCTCCTTCGCCTTGGCCTGCGCGGCGGAGATCCGTGCGTCGCGCTCGGCCTCGGCGCGGGCCCGGGTCTCGTAGGCCTGGGCGTCCGCGGGCTTGCGGACGTCCGCCTGGAGCTGCTGTTCCCGGCGCAGCGCGTCGAGTTCGGCGATCCGGGTCTCCTGGACGACGACGTCCTGCCGGGCGGCGGCATCCGCGAGCGGTCCGGCCTGTCGGGCCTTCGCCGCCGCCTTGTCGCGCTCGGCCTGATAGCCGGCCTGGAGGATCTCGCTGTCCCGGGTGGCCTCCGACATCCGTGCCGCGGCCTTCTGTTCGGCCTCGGTCGCGAGCCGGTTGGCCTCGGCCTGCGCGATGCGCGCGTCCCGCTGGACGGCGGCGGCGTGCGGCATCGCGAGGTTCTTGATGTACCCGGTCGGGTCCTCGATCTCGTGGATCTGCAGCGAGTCCACGATCAGACCCAGCTTCTCCATCTCCGTACCGCACGCGGCACGGGTCTGACCGGTCAGCTTCTCCCGGTCGCGGATCATGTCCTCGACCGTCAACCCGCCCACGATGGACCGGAGATGACCGGCGAACACATTGTGCACCCGCTCCGACATCATCTTCTGCTGGTCGAGGAAACGACGGCCCGCGTTGGCGATCGACACGAAGTCGTCGCCCACCTTGAAGATGACCACGCCCCGTACCTTGAGCGGAATGCCCTGGGTGGTCACGCAGTCCACGTGCAACTCGGTCTCGTTCAGGTCGAGCGAGATCTTGCGCACCGCCTGCACACCGGGCAGCACCAGCGTGCCGCGCCCCGTGACGATGCGGAACCCCATGCCCTCCTCAAGGCCTTCGGTACGGTGCTTGGAGCCCGAGATGATGAGTGCCTCGTTGGGCTCGGCGACCCGCCACATCGACTTGAACAGACCGATCAGTACGAGCACGGCGACAACCGCCGCCCCCGCTACGACGCCGATGATCATCGGCATTCGCCCCCTTGTGATGGTGCCCTTTCGGCACCGAACGAAGGGAGTGTGCGCCTGCGCGACACCGGGGTACAGCCGCTGACGGATCCTTGTTGCAATCTTGACGCATACGGCCCCGGACCGCTCTCACCTGCGAAGCAGGGGGCTCAACTGTCGTATGCCTGCGTGACGTAGACCGTCCTCGGCGGCAGGTACTCCACCACCATCACGACGGTGCCCCGCTCGATCCGGTCCGCGCCGGCGGCGGCGTACGCGAGGAAGTGCTCGGCGCCCCCGCGCACCCGGACGATCACCTCGCCGACGAGCCCGGGCCCGACCGTCCCGGTGACCCGTCCCATCAGCCCGACCATCGAAGCGTCCTCCATGCTCACAGCGTACGGGCCGAACCCGCCGGGGAATCCGCTGCGGCCGCTTCGGGCCACCGCTCGTGCCAGCGCAGGTCCGCCTCCAGTTGGGCGGCGAGCGACAGCAGCAGCGGTTCACTGTTGGCCGGGCCCAACAACTGGGCGCCGACCGGGAGTCCACCCGCCACGAAGCCCGCGGGGACGTTGACGCCGGGCCAGCCGAGGATGTTCCACGGCCAGGCGTAGGGGCACGCGGCGATCATCGCGCGGTCTGTGGCGAGGCCGCCGAGCGGGAGCATCGCGCCAACTGCGGGCGGGGGAGCGGCGGTTGTGGGCGCGAGGATCAGGTCGTACATACCGAGGAACGCGCCGATCCGGTCGTGCAGGACCGCCTCCGCGCGCCGGGCCGCCCGCAGCGGGGCCCCGCCGAGCAGCCGACCGAGACGGGCGGCTTCGACGGTGCGGCGGTCGAGGAGCCCGGGGTGCGGTGCCTCGCGGACCCGCTCGGCGAGACCGACGGTGGCGCGCGGGACGAACGTCAGCCCGATCTGCCCGTACGGCGGATCGGCCTCGACGACTGTGTGGCCCAACTGGGC
Organism: Streptomyces sp. NPDC005492; assembly: GCF_040605995.1. Lineage (NCBI taxonomy): Bacteria > Bacillati > Actinomycetota > Actinomycetes > Kitasatosporales > Streptomycetaceae > Streptomyces > Streptomyces sp. NPDC005492. The sequence goes on along the minus strand of NZ_JBEXDX010000017.1, from coordinate 23,462 downwards.
CAGTTTCTCGGCGAGTTCGAGAACTCTGGCCCGCACTTCCGGTCGCAGCCGGGCGGGCATTGCGGTGAACGGCGGCTTCAGCGAGAGCGCGATGCGCAGCCGTCCGGGGTCGCGGCCCGCCGCCTCCGCGAGGGCGAGCACGGGAGGTTGGTGCGGGTCGCGGGCGTGGTTGCCGCTCGCCGCGTCCAACAGCAGGGCCGCGTCCGCGACCGTACGGGTGAGGGTGCCGTTGACCGTGATGCCCTGGAAGGACTCGCCGCGCGGCCAGGTCGAGACGCGGCCGCGCTGCGGTTTGACGCCGATGAGGTGGGTCCACGCGGCGGGGATGCGCACCGACCCCGCGCCGTCCGAGCCGAGAGCCGCCGGGACCAGCCCCGCGGCGACGGCCGCCGCCGAGCCACCGGACGAACCCCCGGGCGTGTGACGGGAGTTCCACGGATTGCGGGTCTCTCCGAACGCGGGCCCCTCGGTGAACGGCCACTGCCCGAACTCGCAGGTGTTGGTCTTCCCGACGATCACGGCACCGGCCGCCCGCAGCCGCCGTACCGCCTCCCCGTCCTCGGCCACCGGCGGGAACTCGCCCCGGCAGCCGAACGCGGTCGGCTCGCCCGCCACGTCCATGTCGTCCTTGACGGCGATGGGTACGCCGAGCAACGGCCTGCGCACTCCGGCGGCCAGTTCCCGGTCCGCCGCCTCGGCCTCGGCGAGCGCCGCCTCCGTCCGTACGACCCGAAAGGCGTTCAGGGAGGCCCGAGTCGACTCGATCCGCGCGAGGGCCTGCTCGGTCAGCGCCCGTGCCGTCACCTCCCCGGCGGCCAGCGCGCGGGCGGACTCGGCCAGGCCTGCGGAGCGGTCGGGCGTCATACGGGCACCTCCGGAAGCACGATGTCTACCGCACGGTAACGTCCGGGCGCCCGGCGGGATATGGATGCGGCGACTTCCAACGGGAGCCGAACGGGCGGGTGTTCACCACAGACGTCCCACAGAGATCATCCAGCCCTGCGCAAACCATTGACGTGCTCCTGACCCACCCTTACCTTCTGATCGATTTGGCGAACCGTGTTCGAGATTTCGACATGGCGAACCAGTGAAACCATCGAGTCTCCGGGAGAGCCGCCCGTGACCACACGTCCCCCCACGCCGTCCCGCCGCGCCCTGCTGCGCGCGATGGCCGTCCTCCCCGCCTCCGCGCTCGTCCTGGGCGAGGCCCCCGGACTGCTCGGCGCGGCCCTGGCAGCCGCCCCGTCCAGCGGCTACGCCACCCGGTACACGATCGTCCCGTTCCTCAACAGCGACGACGGCACCGTCAACGTCTACCAGTCCGACGACGCCACCGACTTCCGCCTCGTCCAGTCCTCCGCCTACACCCCGCCCAGCAACCGCATCCGCGACGCCAGCGTGTTCAAGCACACCGACGGCTCCTACTACCTGACGTACACCACCCACACCTGGGAGGACGTCAGCACCACCATCGGCTTCGCCCGCAGCGCCGACCGGGTCAACTGGACGTTCCTGTACGACTACACGGTCCCGATCACGAACCTGTCCCGGGCCTGGGCGCCCGAGTGGTTCGTGGACAGCGACGGCAGCGTCAACGTCATCGTGTCCTGCTCGACCACCGACGACGAGTGGATCTTCACGCCGTACGTGCTGAAGGCCACCAACTCGGCGCTGACGGCCTGGAGTTCACCGGTCGCCGTGTCCGGCATCGGCTCCAACCACATCGACACGTACATCGTGCGGACCGGCTCGACCTACCACGCCTTCACCAAGAACGAGACGGCGAAGTACATCGAGTACGCCACCGCCACCAGCCTCACCGGCCCCTACACGATCTCCAAGACCGGCGACTGGGCCGGCTGGGGCAGCTACCGCGAGGGCCCCTCGGTGGTGCAGCTCGACAACGGCGGCTGGCGCATCTTCTTCGACGGCTACGGCGACGGCAACTACTACTACAGCGACAGCTACGACACCTTCGCCACCTGGTCCGCGCCGACCGCGCTGACCACCCTCTCCGGTACGGCACGGCACTTCACGGTCATCAAGGAGACGGTGTCCGGCGGCCCGAGCCTGGCCACCGGCGTCACCCGCTCCTTCCGGTCCGCCAACTACACCACCCGCTACTGGCAGGAGCAGTCCGCCCTGCTCAACCTGCCGGTGGTGACCAGCTCCAGCACCACCGCGCTGAAGCAGGCCTCCACCTTCACCGTCGTCGCCGGCCTCGCCGACGCGACCGGTTTCTCCTTCCGGGACTCCGCGGGCAACTACCTGCGCCACTACGACTTCCGGGGCCGCTTCGACGCCAACGACGGCACGACGACGTTCGCGAAGGACGCCACGTTCTACGCGCGCACCGGGGCCACCACCGGCGCGCTCCGCTTCGAGTCGTACAACTACCCCGGCTACTACCTGCGCCACTACGACTACCAACTGCGGGTGGACCCGACGGACGGCACGGACCTCTTCCGGACCGACAGCTCGTTCGTGCCCGTGACGGCCTGGGCCTGAGCGGCGGCTGAGAGCTGCCGGAACGGGGCAGGATGCTGATGGACATGAACGGCGATGGCCTGGAGGCGCTCGACGCATGAGCAGTACGGCAGGAACCCGGATCCGCGAACTGATCGTCACCCCGATCGCCTTCCGCGACCCGCCCCTGCTCAACTCCACCGGTGTCCATGAGCCGCTCGCCCTGCGGTGCGTCCTCCAACTCGTGCTGGAGGACGGCACGGTGGGCCTCGGCGAGTCCACGGGCGGCGCGGTCCGTCTGGAGCGACTTGAGGCGGCGGCGAAGATCGTCGTGGGCAGGGACGTGTTCGACACGTCGGCCCTCGTCGCCGCGATCGACGCCGCCCTGCTGCCGACCGTCCCCAGCGCCCACGAACGCGGCTGGACCACCTCGGCGGTGGAGGTGGCCTGCCTCGACGCACAGGGCAAGCTCCTCGGGCTCCCGGTCTGCGACCTGCTCGGCGGGAAGGTCCGCGACCGGGTGCCCTTCGCCGCGTACCTCTTCTACAAATGGGCCGAACACCCCGCTCTCGACGGCCGGGCCGCCGTGGCCGACGACTGGGGTGCGGCGCTGGACCCCGCCGGGATCGTCGCGCAGGCCCGGCTGATGCAACAGCGGTACGGATTCCGGTCGTTCAAGCTCAAGGGCGGTGTCTTCCCGCCCGACGAGGAGATCGCCGCGATCAGGGCACTGGCCGAGGCCTTCCCCGGGCAGCCGCTGCGCCTGGACCCCAACACGGCCTGGACACCGGAGACGTCGGTGTATGTGGCCCATGAACTCGACGGCGTACTGGAGTACTTGGAGGACCCGACCGCCACCATCCCCGGCATGGCGCAGGTCGCGAAGGACTCACCGCTGCCGCTGGCCACCAACATGTGTGTGGTCGCCTGGGAGCATCTGCGGCCGGCGATCGAGCAGCGCGCCATCCAGGTCCTCCTCACCGACCACCACTACTGGGGCGGGCTGCGCCGGACCCGTGAACTGGCCGCCGTCTGCGAGGTGTTCGGGCTCGGCCTGTCCATGCACTCCAACTCGCACCTGGGCATCAGCCTCGCCGCCATGACCCATGTCGCCGCGACCATCCCCAACCTCGACCACTCCTGCGACACGCACTACCCGTGGAACTCGGCCGACGACATCGTCGTCCCCGGGGTGCTGGAGCTGCGCGACGGAGCGGTCGAGGTTCCCACCGGCCCGGGCCTCGGCGTGGAGCTCGACCACGACGCCCTCGACCGACTGCACCGGCTGTATGCGGAGTCCGGGATGCGCGCCCGCGACGACACCGCCTACATGCGGCGGATCCACCCCGACTACGAGCTGAGACTGCCGCGCTGGTGAACTCCCTTGTGTCAGGGGCTGGTTGAGGCGGCGCGGCGCCGGGTCTCCCTGAGGTGGGTGTCGAGGGACCGGGCCAGGATCACCCCGCTCTGCGGGTCGTCGGCCCGCAGGCCGAAGCGGCGGATCAGAGTGACCCGGTCCAGGGCGACGCCTTCGCGGGCGAGGACGAAGACCAGGGCCAGGAAGGCGGACCGGGCGTTGCCGTCGTCGAAGGGATGGAAGAAGCACACGTCGAGATGGGCACGTGCCGCGCGGGCGGTCAGCGGGAGGGGCCGGGCACCGCTCGCTGCGCTCTCGGCCAGACAGACGTCGAGGTGTTCCCGGGTGTCCGGGCCGATGCCGTAGCGCTCCCTGCCGCCTTTGGCGAAGGCAGGGAGTGTGCGGAACGACGGTGGTTCCGGTGTGCCCAGCACCTGTTGCTGCCAGCCGCGCAGCAGGTCGAAGTCGAGCCGGGCGCCACGCGCCGCGTCGGCCCGCACCAGGTCCAGGGCGGCGAGCAGTCCCTCCCCGCGGGCCGTGTCCACGGCACGGTCGAAGGTACGTATGGACTCCGCCGCTCCGTCACGCACCGGGATCACCGGGCCGTCCCCGCCGCCGTCCGGCACTCCCTCCCACGGCACGTCCTCGCGCAGCGCGAGCCAGCTCCGCAGATGGTCCGGCAGAGGTCCGGCGGCGCGGCGTACCGCGTCGTCGGGCCGCAGTGACCGCGCGAGTCGCTCCGCGATGTCGTCGACGAGCACCCGGTCCGGGCCGCTCCAACTGCGGAACCGCCCGCCGATCGCCTCGTCCACCAACACCTCCGCGACCTCTGGGTCGACGTGCCAGCGGCTGAGGAACCAGGAGAGGACCTGACGGCAGTGCCCGTACCAGCCGCTGCCGCAACCGGTGCGGTCCGTCACCTGAAGGATCAGGTTCCGGGCGGCGCACTCCCACAGGATCCGCTGGTCCGCCACGGTCGCCAGGTCCAGCGGATACGCCTCGAACAGGTCGGCGAGCCGCTCCAGCCAGTCGCGCCACTCGCACAGCCCGGAGGCCACCCGGTCCAGGGTCTCCTCCGGAGAGTGGTGCGAATGCGTGGCACAGCACCAGCTTCCGACCGGGCCGCCGTCGAAGTCCCCCTCGTCGTGCGCCCAGCGCCAGCCGACGGCCCAGTCGCCGAAGCGCTCGGCGAGGGAATACGACATGGCGTCGGCCCAGGGCGTCGCCACGTGCCAACTCCACTCGTGCAGTACGGGATCGCCGTAGGGGAGGTCGGGGCGGCTCGGTGTCCGCAGGGCCGGTCCGAGCGAACGGACCGCCTGTGCCGCGGACCCGCTGTCGAAGGGATGACGGGCGGGGTCCACCTCGTCCCAGCTCAGCGTCCTCGGGTTCAGGTCCATCAGCACCGCGCAAGCCTGCCCACCCACCCGGCGCCCGTTCAACCGAATTACCGTGGGGCACGGCTCGTCAACGCGCCGCCGTCGACGGCTCCTTGGGGAGCATGGCGCGCGTCGGGTCGGCGCTCGCGCGCAGGGTGGGTTCGTTGCGCAGCCGTACGAAGGTGACGGCCAGGGCGACGGCCTGCACGGCGGCGCAGCACAGGACGGCCGTGCCGAGGTGGGCCGGCGGAGTGATGGCGACGAGGACGCCGGCCACCGGGAACGGCAGCAGCAGGAGCAGCATGGTGAGCGAGAGCGTGGTGCCGAACGCCGTGGCCGGGATGACCAGCGACCGCAGGGTGCGCAGGACGACGGTGAGGCCGCCGTCGCCGGCCATGAACAGCGCGACGAGGACCGTGTAGGCGGCGTAGGACGGGGCCTGGGGGAGTGCCAGACAGGCCGCCGACGCGAACGTGCCGCACACCACCCCCACTCCCCACAGGTCGACGCGGCTCAGCGCGAGTCGGCACAGGGTGATGGCCAGCAGGGTGGCGGCAGCGGCGGCGGACCACAGGGTGCCCACGTCGGCGGAGTCGCGGCCGAAGTTCTGCACCACGATGACGGGGCTGGCCGACTGGAGCAGGCCGAGGGCGAGATTGGAACAGGCCAGCCCCGCCACCAGCCAGCGCAGGGCGGGAAGTCGGCGCAGCATGCGCAGCCCGGTCCGCATGCCGCCGGGGGTCCGCTCGCCGTCCGGGCGGGCCGAGCGCAGCGGGGTGGGCGGTGTCTGCAGGCCGAGCACGGCCGCCAGCAGCGACAGCCCGGTCAGGCAGCCGAGCATCCAGCCCGGGCCCACCAGCAGCAGGAAGCCCGCGAGCAGGGGGCCGACGAGCATGGCGGTCTGGTCGATGCCGATGAGCACCGACTGCACTCCGTGCGGGTGGTGTTCGGCCCGCCGGGTGACGATCGCGCCCACGGCCTCGTTGGCGACGAAGCTGAACTGGGTGAGGGTGCCGGTCACCGCGGCCAGCACCAGCACGGTCACCGTCTCCGCGGTGCCGTGCGGCAGCATGGCCAGCGCGACGGCCGCCGCCACCAGCACCAGGGCCCGCAGCAGCGAGGCGAGGAAGCACACGATCGCCGCGCCGCGCCGGTCCACCACCTTTCCGGCCAGCACGAACGCGGCGATCCGCGGTGTCCACTCCAGGGCGAACGCCAGACCCGTCAGCGACGAGGAACGGGTGATGGCCAGCACCAGCAGCGGCATGGCGTACGTGGACATGGAGAACGCCAGCGCGTCACTGGTGCGCGGTGCGTAGATCCGTCGAAAAAGGCTGCCGGACGGAACGGCTGCATGGCGACCGGCCGGCGGCCGGTCCTCGTGCAGGGTGATGGCCACGGAATGGGGGGCTTTCGGTGAGGCGTATCACGGGGGGCGAAACGGACGGAACCGGCCTGGGGCGCAAGGAATTCAAGGAAGGCGGAGCAAGGGGAAAACGCCTGCGAGCAGGGGAAGTTGAGGCGTGAAATATAGCGCAGCCACGCCACTCCTCATATGCGGTACCGGCATCTCCTCAAGGTCTGCGCAAGGAGTTCGTGGCATTTCCGATGCCGAAATCGGAAGTGTCCGCAGATTCGTGGTCGGGAGCGGTGAGTAGAGCACCAGAACCTTTCCTGCTGTTCGCCCGGGTGGGAACTCCGGGGGCGTGACGGGCCGTTGCGCAAAGAGAAGGCTTTGGGGCGGAGTTGAAGACGACTTGACCCGGTCCCAGAGCTCAACTCCCCCCACTCCCACTCGTCCCGGAGGCCCTGGTCATGACCGCTGTCCCTCCCCGGCCCACCCGGCGCGCCTTACTCGGCGGCGCCGCCCTGACCGCACTCGCCGTGACCGTCGGCACCGGCACCGCGAGCGCCAACTCGTCCACCGCCCAGGCCAGTTGGCCGACGGAGTTCCCGCTGCCCGACGGCTTCCTCCCCGAGGGCATAGCCATCGGCGGCAGGCCGTACGCCTACATGGGCTCCCGCGCCGACGGCGCCATCTACCGCACCGACCTGCGTACCGGCGAGGGCAAGGTGCTCTCCGAGGGCGCCACCGGCCTGGTCTCCGTCGGACTGAAGCTGGACCACGACGGCCTGTTGTACGTCGCCGACAGCACCGGAGCCGCGAGAGTCGTCGACTCCCGCACCGGCGAGATCCTGACGACCTATCAACTCACCCCGTCGACCGGCCACTTCATCAACGACGTCACCCTGCTCGGCGACCGCGCCTGGTTCACCGACTCCCTCGACGCGGTGCTCCACGGCGTGCCCCGCGGCCGTACGGGAGAGGTCACCGCCCTGCCGCTCACCGGCGACTGGGTGCAGACACCCGGGGTGAACAACGCGAACGGCATCGTCGGCACCCCCGACGGCCATGACCTCATCGTCGTCAGCAGCACACCCGGCAAGCTCTACCGCGTGTCCCTCAGGACCGGCGCCGCCACCGAGATCGCCCTGAGCGGAGCGTCCGACGTGGCCAACGGGGACGGTCTGTTCCGGATCGGCCGGACCCTGTACGTCGTCCAGAACCGGCTGAACCGGATCAGCGTGTTCGACCTCGACGCCGAGGTCACCACCGCGACCCTGCGCCGTACGATCACCGACCCGCGCTTCGACGTCCCCACGACCGCCGCCCGCTTCGGGAACCGGCTCTACCTGGTCAACGCCCGCTTCACCAGCCCGCAGACGCCCGAGACGACGTTCACCGCCGTCGCCGTCCCGGTCTGAGACGACAGAGAGCGGGGCTCCGTCAACGGAGCCCCGCTCGTGGGTGGTTCAGCGGTTCGCCACCGGGTCGCCCGCCGCGACGGGCGCCTCGGTGGCAGCCCCGGCGGTCGGAGCCGTCGTGGGCGCGGACGCCTGTCGCGGGCGGAGCAGCAGGGCGCAGACCGCGGCGGCGAGGAGAGTCAGCGCCCCGGCCACGATCAGACACAGCCGCATGCCGTCCAGGAACGAGTCGCCCAGCGCGCCGAGCGCCCGCCCGGTGTCCGCGCCGAGGTTCATATGGGCGACGGCGCCCAGACCGCCGGCGTCGGCGGTCGAGACGATGCTGCGCTGCGTCGCGCCGGTCACCCCGGCGTCGGTGAGGTGGCCGGGCAGCGCGTCCAGCGCCTTGGTGGTGAGCAGGGCGCCCAGGACGGCCGGGCCGAGCGCGCCGCCGACCTGCCGGAACGCGTTGTTGCCGGCCGCGGCCATCCCCGCCTGCTGATACGGCACCGAGGCCACGGCGGTCGCGGTCATCGGCGTCAGGACGGTCCCGATGCCCAGGCCCAGCAGCGCCAGCCGCCAGGCGATGGACGTGAACGAGGTGTCGGCGTCGACGCCGGTCAGCGAGAACATCGAGCCGGAGATGACGAGCAGACCGCCGGTGATCAGGACGCGCGGCGAGACCCGGTGCATGAGCCGCCCGACCGGCTGGCCGACCACGATCGCCGCCGCGGTGACCATGAGCAGCCGCCAGGCCGCCTGGAGCGTGTCGAGCTGCTGCACCAGACCGAAGTACAGGCTGAGCAGGAAGAAGAAGCCGATCAGCGCCAGGAAGGTGATCATCGCGACCAGGGTGGTGGCGGTGAACGCCGGGCTGCGGAACAGCGTCAGGTCCAGCATCGGGCTGTCGCCGCGCCGCTCGGCGAGCACGAACGCGACCCCCGCGACCACCGCGGTGAACAGCGCCACCATGACCTTGACGTCGGTGAACGAACCCGCGCCGCCCTCGATCACGCCGTAGACGAGGGCGGTGATGGAGAGAGTGGCGGTGAGCTGGCCGGGCCAGTCGAGCCTGCGGCCGTGCGGGGCCCGTGAGTCGGGGAGGAGGCGGCCGGCGAAGCCCAGCGCGATCAGCGGGACGGGGACGGAGAGCAGGTAGATCCAGCGCCAGGAGGCGTGGTCGAGGATGACTCCGGCGATCAGCGGGCCGATGGCCAGCGCGGCCATGAGGGAGGTCGCCCACAGGCCGATGAACTTGCCGCGCTCCCGGTGGTCGGGCACCGCGTGGCTGATCAGCGCCAGCGTGGTGGGCAGCAGGGTCGCCGCGCCGAGCCCGGCCAGCGCCTGCCCGATCCACAGCACCTGCACCGACTGCGCGGACAGCGCCACGGCGGCACCGGCGGCGGCGAACAGCAGCCCCGCCAGGAACACCTTCTTGCGCCCGTGCACATCGCCGAAGACACCGGCGGTGAGGATGAACGCGGCCATGGGCAGGACGAACGCGTCCTGGACCCAGGACAGTTGGGCGGTCGACGCGTTCAGCGCCGCCTGGACGGCGGGCAGGCTCACGGCGACCGTGGTCACCGGCAGGTAGGCGACGAAGACGCCGAGACAGGCCATGACAAGGGTGGCCGCCCGCCGGTCGGTCGGCCCGCTCGCCGGGGTCGTGACGTTCACGGAGAACTCTCCTTCTGAGGTGTGATGCCCTAGAACAGGCACGCGCCCCAGGATCGGCTCCGGCATCGACAATCACCAACGTGTCACCGAGAAGCGAGCCGAAACCTCCATGGAGCGCGGCACTGATGTCAGACTTTCCCCATGACGGACGAAGTCGACGGAAAAATCCTCCGCGCGCTGCAGTGCGCGCCACGGGCGTCGTTCCGGCTGATCGGCGAGGTGGCCGGGGTCTCGGAGCAGACGGCCGCCCGCCGCTTCCACGCCCTGCGCCGTGCCGGGGTGATGCGGGTGATCGGCCTGGTCGATCCCGCCGTCCACGGCGAGGCGCGCTGGGTGGCCCGGATCCGCTGCCGCCCCGACCGGGTCGGCCCGCTCGCCGACGCCCTCTCCCGACGGCCCGACATCGCCTACGCCGGGCTGGCGTCCGGCGGCTCGGAGATCATCTGCGTCATCAGCGCGCCGGTACATGTGTCGCGCGACGACGTCCTGCTACGACAACTGCCCAGATCGGCATCGGTCCTCGACGTGAGCATCGACCTGCTCATCCATCCCTTCGGCACGACCGGCAGAAACGACTGGACGGGCTACGGAGGCCACCTCACCCCCGAGCAGATCCGGCGCCTCGTGGGCGACCGGCCGCCCGGCCCCGCCGGACCGCCCGTACGCCTCACCGACGAGGACACCCCGCTCCTCGACGCCCTCGCGGAGGACGGGCGCGCCACCCACACCCAACTCGCCGACGCCACCGGCTGGTCCACGGCCCGCGTGGCGCGACGCCTGGACGCCCTGGAGCACTCGGGGGCCCTCTCCTACGACGTCGAACTGCTCTCCGCGCGCCTCGGGTTCGCGCTCACCGCGACCCTGTGGCTGCGGGTCGCCCCCGCCCGCCTTGCCCGCGCCGGCGAGGAACTCGCGGGCCACGACGAGGTCGCCTTCGCCGCCGCCATCAGCGGCGACTCCAATGTGATGGTCATCGCCATCTGCCGTGACACGGAGGACCTGTACCGCTACCTGACCACCAGGCTGGCCGCCGTCCCGGGCGTCGACGGCTACGGCGTGAGCATCCACGTCCACCGCCTGAAGCAGGCCACGTCGCTCATCTCACGGGGGCGGCTGGTGCCTCCGGCCTTCGCCTAGGGCCTGTTGCGAAAGTCCCGCCTGCCCCGGCGGACGACGGGACTTTCGCAACAGGCCCTAGGCGGCCGGAACGCACCGCGCCGGACCACCCGTGGCGGCGGGTGATCCGGCGGACGTCCTGCGGTACTTCGGGTCAGCGCTTCGTGTAGATGAAGCCGACCTTGTCCAGCTCGTCGCCGGAGCGTCCGTGGAAGCCGGCGATCTGCCAGCCGGACGGGGCGGTGCGGGTCACGCAGTCCGAGGTGGTGGTGCCACCGGCCAGGGTGTTGCCCAGGTTGGTGGTGAACTTCGCGTAGAAGATCCGCGTGGTGTCGCTGTACTTGCCCTCGCACAGGTACGCCGACGTCACGTACTCGCCGCTGCCCAGCGTCAGCGAGGACGCGGTGCCGCCGGTGCCGCCGTGGGTGAGGGTGGTGCCGTTCGCGAGGGTGATGCCGACCTGGTCGACGCGGGAGCCTGCGCGCAGCGAGATCTTCGTGGCCTGGGCGGCGGCGGGGACGCTCGGGAGGTCCTGGTAGTAGTCGCCGTGCGGACCGCCGAACTGGTCACTGAGCTGGAAGTCCGCGTTCTGCGACCAGGTGAAGCCGACCGTGATCGGGTCGTGGTCGGAGAGCATCAGCCCGTCCGAGTTCAGGAACTTCGCGTGCTCGTTGTTGTACGAGGTCGCGTTGAGCGTGACCAGCTTGCTGCTGCGGTAGAGGACCTTGTCCACGACCTCGCAGGTGTTGGGGACGGTGGCCCCGGTCTGGTCGCACACCAGCGCGTCGCTGCCCTTGGCCGGCGCTGACCCGCCGCGGATCAGCTTGACCCAGGCGTCCGTGAGGCTGTTGTTCGAGGCGAACTCCGCGATGGTGTCGGCGGAGCGGGTGTAGCGGGTGTTGGTGTCACCCATCACCACGACGGCGTTGCCCGCCGAGTGGGTGCTGATGAACGAGGTCAACTGGCTGAGGTTGTCGGCACGGGAGGCCTCGTCGCCGTCGTTGGTACCGGCGTTGGTGTGCAGGTTGTAGAAGTCGACGTACACGCCCTCGGAGAGGCGCTCACGCATGAACGAGAAGCCCTTGGGGGTCAGGCAGTCGCCCGAGTCGACCTGGCAGGAGTTCCAGTGGACGCGCTCGAAGTCGTCCCCGTCCCAGGCGTAGTTGGAGACGGTGTTGAGCCCGCTGCCTATACCCGCGCCGCCGCTGGTCGCGGTGCGGTAGGGGTGGGTGTCGGTGGAGTACAGGTAGGCGTGGTAGTTGAAGTCCTCCTGCACGTTCACGATGTCGTACGGGGCGATGCGCTTGCCGATCTCGGTGGTGCTCGTGTCGCGCGGCGTCGAGGCGCTGGACAACGACTCCGGCAGTCCGGCGACGTTGTAGCTGAGCACGTTGAAGCTGCCCGAGGTAGCGGCGGCGGCCGGAGTGGCGGCGGCCACCGTGATCCCGCCCAGGGCCGCGGTAGCGGCCGCCAGACAGGCGAGAAGTCTGCGCATGGGGAAGTGCCTCCTGCGGAGTGACAGAGGGGGAGGGTGATGGTGATGCGGCGGTCCTGTCGAAATGTAGCGACAAGCGCTTGCTATGGCTCCCCTCCGGATGTACCGAATCGGGAATTCCGCATGACGTGGAGATGGCCAAGTGCCGGTGGGTGACCGTTTGTTGTGGGTGCGGGCGGATACGGCCGCGGAGTCCGAGCGGCTGCCTCGACAGCGGTCCGGGGTGGCTGCGCGGCGGGTGCGAGCCGGTGTTCCGTGGGGGATCGGAGCCGGTGCTCAGTTCTGTGACATCTCGTAGGCCTCACGGATCGACGCAGGGATACGTCCACGGTCATTCACGAGATAACCGTTGGCGCGTGCCCACAGGCGTATCGGCTCGTCATCCGGACGGGGATCGAACCTACCGGGTCCGGCAGCCGGGCCGGGGCCGCTCCAGTCCCCCGACGACACCCCTTCCAGGCGGTCCGCCGTCTCTTGGAAGAAGGCGAACAACGAAGCGTAGGTGCCCTCTTCGGGACCGGATGCCTCGTCCCAGGTTCCGATGGTTCCGCTGAGCGTGTTGAGAAACGTCCCGTAGAGACCGTCGGCCTCCGCGGCGACGGGTACCCATTCGCGACGCCAGAACGGATGGTCCGGGTCTGCGGACGGCTGCATTTCCTCCAGGCCCATCCGGCTGAGGTAGACCCGCTGGATATCCGTCAGCCCGAGAAGGATGTGGCCGCCGGGGATGTCCATCTGGCAGCCCAGCGCCACCAGACAGGAGCGAGCGTCGGGTTGCCTGCCGGCATCGATGTCGTTCGCCAGCAGCCACTGCCGCATCTCCGCGGGCAGGTCCAGACCCATGCGCAGTTCGGCTTCCCTGATGGCGGAACGACTTCCGGGGCCGCCGAGCGTGGCGAGAGTTTCAGGGTCGTTGCGTTCGAGCCACGCGGTCACCCGGCCCCACGCTTCTCGTACGTCTTCTGTCCCGTGCATCGAAGTTCCGCTCATGCCCGGTCTCCTGGACTGTGAAGTCGTCCTCTTGGCGAGGCGACGACCGTTGACGATCCATTGGAGAACCGTATGCGGGACCACTGACACTGAGCACGCCACCACCTCCTGGACCGCACCTACGGCCGTGCCAAATGCCGCATCGTCAGCGCCAGTTGGAGTCGTAGCCGTCCCTGCGGCGTGCGTACCGGCCAGCCCAGGAGGGATTCCGCGTGGGCCAACCGGTCCTGGAGGGTGGAGTGGTGGACGTTGATCTCGGCGGCGGCCGCGCGCAGGCTCGTGGTGGTGGCGACCGCGTTCAGAGTGGCCAGCAGCCAGGGCGCGTTCGCCGCCGCCGCTTCCAAGTCGTGGACGTCGGGCGGTGGTTCGGCACCCGGTGCGACCAGTTCGGCGAGGAGGGCGATGCCGCCGAGTTCGTCGGCGTACGCGATGCGCGGGCCGGGATCCTGTGCGGTCCCGTCGGCGGTGAAGCGGAGAGCGGTGCGGGCGGCGGCCCAGGAGCGGGGCAGGTCGAGTACGGGGACGGCGGGGCCGATACCGAGCCGGCCTGCGGACAACTCGGCGTCGGCGTGGGCCATGACAGTGGCCGTCTGCGGATCGCCGTCGGCGCGCGGGCCGACCGACGGAGGCCGCGCACCGGACGTACCGGTGTCCCGCGGCGCGGCGACGACCCGGGGCCGCCCGTCGAGCGGGGCGACGACCCGGGCGCGGGTCGCGGGGTCGGCCGTGTCGAGGCCGAGGCGGCGGGCCGCGTGCAGCCGTGCCGTTTCCGGAGCCGTGGCGTCGAGCAGTGTCTCGACCAGCTCGGGGTCGTCGGCGGGAACCCGGCCCCGGGTGCGGTCGAGCACGAGCCGTACCGCACCGGCCGCCCGCTCCAGGATCACCGCGTCGACGACACTGGGCTCAGCCTCCGCCGCCCGCTCCAGCCACAGCGCCGAGGCGCCGCCCGGCGTCAGCGCGGCGGACGGCCAGGCGGGATCCGGCGGCGACTCGCTGTCCCTGCGCGTGCCGTCCGCCTCGACGCGCACCCGCACCCGCCGCTCGCCGTCGACCAGCCGCGCGGCACACCCGGCCAGCACCGCCGCCCCACGCACCAGCGCCTCCAGCCCGGCCCGCGACTCGGCGAGCCGATCGAAGTAACCGATGACCCGCACGGCGGCCCCCGCGTCCGGATCCAACGCGGTCAGCCGCCCGGCCAGCTCTTTCATAAGCCCATGGTGCGCCATGAAACGGGTATGCAGGAGCCTGCGGACGAGGTTCCGCCGCCGACACGGACACGTGGAACGCTGCCGGAGAAGGCCATCGCGTCCTCGGACTCCGGGAAACGCGAACCACGGGCGCCGACCCAGGCCATCAAGCACCGCACGTGTGGGCCGGGGCGCGCACTCGACAGCTCTCCCGCCAGGCGGCCCCCGGGATGGGGTACGGAAACCGCGCGAATCGTCCGCGCTCCGGCATCCGACGGCGCGGTGCGCGAGCGACGGTTCGGGGGAGTGCTGGCCCCGCAGCGATACCAACCATCGGCTCCGGCGAAGACGACCTGTCACCGCACGCGAGCCAACAGCGGGCCCCGTTCGCCCCGCGCCGACATGGTGCGGCGGCGCCTGTGCCCCTCATACGCGAATCGCCGGCCCCAACGGAGACGCCAGGTCACCGTGCCCCCGCCGTCAGTCCGGCCTCGGGCGCTCTCGCCCTGTGCGTGAGCGGCGATGCCTCGGCGCGGCAGCAAGGCGAAGGGACAACACCGACCGAGGCGAGATGCCACCGTACGCGCCCCGTCCGCGCGGCTCGGGCGCGCTGACGCCGGACGGCGCGCCCGGCAGCGTACGGAAACTGCCCATACCGCTTACGCCTCGACACCTGACGGCACGGCAAGGCGAGGACACCCGCGGCAACGCCAACCACCGGCCCCGACCGACACCCACGCCCGCAGCAGCCGCCCCCCGCGTCACGCGCAAGCCCCTCTCACACCCCCAACAACCGCCTCAACCACCCCACATGAGCGGCCCGCGCCGCCTGCGACACCGCTGCCTGAGGCGCAAAGCCGTCGAAGCCGTGGAAGCCGCCGGGCCAGACGTGGAGTTCGGCGATACCGCCTGCCTGCCAGAGGCGGGACGCGTAGGTGACGACCTCGTCGCGGAAGGTCTCCGCCGAGCCGACGTCGAGGAAGGCCGGGGGAAGGCCGGTCAAGTCGTCCGCGCGGGCCGGGGCGGCGTACGGGGATACGTCCGGGCCGCCGCGGCGGTCGCCGAGGAGGGCGGTCCAGCCGGTCTCGTTGGCGGTGCGGTCCCAGATGCCGATGCCGGCCATCTGGTGTGCGGACGGGGTGTCGTTGCGGTCGTCGAGCATGGGGCAGAGCAGCAACTGGCCGATCGGGCGGGGGCCGCCGCGGTCCCGGGTGAGCAGGGCCAGTGCCGCGCACAGGCCGCCGCCCGCGCTCGCGCCCATGATGAGGATCCGCTCCGGATCACCGCCGATCTCCTTCGCGTGCTCCGCCGTCCACAGCAGACCGGCGTACACGTCCTCGATCGGCGCGGGATGCGGATGTTCGGGCGCCAGCCGGTACTCCACCGACACCACCACCGCGTCCAGTTCCCGCGCGTAGTCCAGCGCCCCGGCCACTCCGACCCGGTTGTTGCCGAGCACCATGCCGCCGCCGTGCACGTGGTAGATGACGGGCAGCGGTGCGGGCGTCGAGGGCGCGGTCGGGCGGCAGATGAGGAGCGGGACGGCGGGGTCGCCGGGCGGTCCCGGCACCTCCCGGTCCTCGATCTCGAAGGCACCGTCCAGGGTCAGGTCCATTTCCGCGGACTGCGTGATCGCCGGGCCCCGGCGGATCTCGTCGATCTCCTCCAGTGACATCCCGGGCGAGATGAACTCCCTGATCAACTCCAGGGCGGCGGCGAGTTCGGGGTCGAACGGGGGCGGCGGCGGGACGGACGTCATGCGCTTCTCCTGACGCTGGGTGCGGCGGCTCGTACGGCCATAATCCGCGCGACCACCCCTGATCCGGTCACCGCCGTCCGGCGGGACCTCTCCGCCGGACGGCGGGTGCCTCGCGCGCCACTGGCTGTACGAGGAGCACCGCGCGCTCACCGGCCCGCGGGCCACCAGGGCGTACAGCGGTTGACTTCGAGGGCGCTCGAAGACCTACCGTCACGGGGACGGTGAACGTCCGTGCGGACTGTGAACGGAGTCGGACATGCGGGTCGGCGTACACATCAACCGCTTCAACCATCCCGGAGGACCTGCGGCGGTCGGGCCCGAGCTGGCCGCCGCGGGCGCCGCGGCCGAGGCGGCGGGCGTCAGTTGGCTCTCGGTGATGGACCACTACTTCCAGATGGAGTTCAACGGCGGTGGCGAGGACGCCATGTTGGAGGCCTACACGACGCTGGGCTTCCTGGCCGGCCACACCTCCACGGTCCGGCTCGGCGCGCTGGTCACCGGTGTGACGTACCGGAATCCGGGGCTGCTCGCGAAGATCGCCACCACGCTCGACGTGCTTTCCGGCGGCCGGGCCACGCTGGGCATCGGGGCCGCCTGGTACGACCGTGAGCACCACGGTCTGGGCGTGGCCTATCCGCCGGTCGCGGAGCGTTTCGAGCGGCTGGAGGAGACGCTGCGGATTTGTCTGCAGATGTGGGACCCGGAGGCGAACGGCCCGTTCGAGGGCAAGCACTACCAACTCGCCGAGACCCTCTGCGTACCCGCGCCGGTCAGCAGTCCGCACCCCGAGATCATGATCGGTGGCGGCGGGGAGAAGAAGACCCTGCGGCTGGTCGCCCAGTACGCCGACGCCTGCAACCTGATCGTGTCGACGCCGGACGAGCTGCGGCACAAGCTCGACGTGCTGCGAGGGCACTGCGACAGGCTGGGGCGCGACTACGGCCGTATCCGCAAGACGATCGTGCACACCGGCGAGTCGGTCACCACGGGGGACGTCGAGGCCTTCCTGCGTGAGATCGACGGCTTCACCAAGCTCGGTGTCGACACGGTCATCCTGGGTCCGCGCACGGGCGAACCGGCCGAGTGGATCGAGCGGTTCGTGGCCCCGGCGGTACCGCGCCTGGCCGAACTGGACTGACACGTGGAAGGGGCCGGAGTCCGTGTGGACTCCGGCCCCTTCGGGCGCTGCGGCGGGGTGCCAGGATCAGGCGGCGACGGCCTCGCCCGCGTGGCCGTGGAGCTGGGTGAGAACCTCGGTCAACTGGGCCACGACCTCGGCGTCGTCGGCCGGGTGGGTCTCCGCGAAGCGGGTGACGGAACCGGGGATGGAGAGCTTGATCTCCTCGATCACCTTGCCGCCGGCGATGCCCACGGCCTTGCGGGTCTCGTCCTGCGCCCACACGCCGCCGTACTGGCCGTAGGCGGTGCCCACCACGACGACGGGCTTGCCGCCGAAGCCGCTGGCGCCGTAGGGGCGGGACAGCCAGTCGATGGCGTTCTTCAGGACGGCCGGGATGGTGCCGTTGTACTCGGGGGAGAAGAAGAGGAAGGCGTCGGCGGAGCCGGCGGCGGCACGCAGCTTGGCGGCGGCGGCCGGGACGTCGCCCTCGACGTCGATGTCCTCGTTGTAGAACGGGATCTCGGCGAGACCCTCGAAGATCTCGATGTCGGCGCCCTCGGGCGCGAACTTCACGGCGGCCTCGGCGAGCTGGCGGTTGTGCGAGCCGGCACGCAGGCTGCCGACGAGCGCGAGGATACGAACAGACATGGGGGACTCCAAAGGGGGGTGCTGAAACACTGCCGTTACGATCCGGACCGGGGTCCGTTTAAGTTGTACCAGGCTAACCGGACCACGGTCCAGTTTCTTCCCGGTGCTTTATGCTGGGTTCATGTCCAGCGTCCTGCCGCCCTTTTCGCAGCCCGAAGAGGCAAGCGGCGAAGCCCAGTTGCTCGAGGTCCGCTCCTCCGCCGACCGCGAGCCGTGCCTGCGCGCCGACGCGGCCCGCAACCGGGCCAGGCTGCTGGAGGCCGCCGCCCGGCTGATCGCGGAGCACGGGGTCGCCGGCGTCACCATGGAGGCCGTGGCCGCCGCGGCCGAGGTCGGCAAAGGGACGGTCTTCCGCCGCTTCGGCGACCGCACCGGCCTGCTGATCGCCCTGCTGGACCACTCATCGCGGGAGCTCCAGGCCGACTTCCTCGGCGGGCCGCCCCCGCTGGGTCCCGGCGCCCCGCCGGTCGAGCGGCTGCGGGCCTTCGGCGTGGCGGTGCTCTACCGCTCGGCGGAACAGCTCGACCTGCAGCTCGCCGCCCAGCCGGAGCCGACCCGGCGCTTCTCCCACCCCTCGCTCGGGGCCCTGCACACACACGTCACGATGCTGCTGCGGCAGATCCTGCCGGACGCCGACTGCGAGCTGCTCGCCCAGCCGCTCATGGCGTATCTCGACCCGGCCCTGATCAACCATCTGACCCGACAGTGCGGGATGCCCATGGAGCGGCTGGAGGCCGGCTGGGTCGACCTCGTCGCCCGCGTGACCTGTACGCCGCCGCCCCGCTGAGTCCCGCTCAGTCGTGGGCGGCGAACATGTCGAGCACACCCTGCGGGGCGTCCTCACGGAACAGCAGGATCCCGTTGGCCGCGGAGTCCGCCGCCGACTCCTCGGCGCGCGGGAACAGTCGCTCCTCGTAGGCCGTCAGCGCGGCCTCGGTGTCGCCCGGGTGCGCGGCCAGCGCCAGGCCCAGTTCGGCCCCGTCGAGCATGGCGAGGTTGGCGCCCACGCCCGCGAACGGTGACATCAGATGGGCCGCGTCGCCCAGCAGCGTGACGCCGGGCACCCGGTCCCAGCGGTGCCCGATCGGCAGGGCGTGGATCCGCCGCGGGACCAGCGGCCCGTCCGCGTCGGCGACCAGGGCCCGCAGGCTCTTGTCCCAGTCGGCGAAGTGCTCCAGTGTGTACGCCTTCGCCGCCTCGGTGTCCGCGAAGTCGATGCCGTCGAACTCGTCCTCGGGGACGCTGAGCGCCACGTAGATGTGCAGGCTCCCGTCGGTCTCGTGGTGGGCGAGGAATCCCTTGCCCGCGGCGAGCGCGAACAGCATGCCGCCGCCGACCACCTCGGCGCTCACGGGATGCCGTACGGCGGCCTCCGGCAGGTCCACCTCGACGAACGAGATGCCGGTGTACGCGGGCAGCGCGTCCGAGAGCAGGGACCGCACCCGGGACCAGGCGCCGTCGGCGCCGATCAGCAGATCGGTGGTGAAGGAGGTGCCGTCCGCGAGCGTCGCCTCGTGCCGGCCGCCGTCCAGCGGACGGGCGCCGGTGACTTTGGCGCCCCAGCGGACGGTGCCCTCCGGCAGGGAGTCGAGCAGCAGGTCGCGCAGTTGCCCGCGGTCGACCTCGGGGCGCCCGCCGTTGCCGTCGTCGGGCTCGTCCAGCAGGACCGTGGCGGCCTTGTCGAGGACGCGGGTGGCCTCGCCGCCCTGGTGGACCAGCGCGCGGAACTCCTCGTACAGGCCCGCCGCGCGCAGCGCCGGCTGACCCGAGTCGTGGTGGATGTCGAGCATGCCGCCCTGGGTGCGCGCGGCGGGGGAGGCCTCCAGGTCGAAGACGGCGGCCTCGATGCCGTTGACGTGCAGGACCCGGGCGAGCGTGAGCCCGCCGAGTCCGCCGCCGACGACGGCGATGGGGTGATGGGGGGTGGTCATGGTGAACCTCCTTGAAAGGGACGCGACTTGATGGGATGTCAGTCGACTACGGCGGTGCGCTCGATACCGTTGATCAGTGCCTGGAATCTCCAGGACAGGCGGGCCTCGGGTGCCCCTGAGAGCAGGTCGTCGGAGACGGCGGCGATGTGCGGGTGGGTGCGGTCGGACGCGTTCCGCAGGGCGTGCGTCAGGGCGTCCCAGTCGGCGTCCTGGCCGGTGTCCTCGGCCGAGTGCTCGGCGGCCGTCGCGGTGGCCTGCTGGAGCAGCAGGTCCACGCCCCACGCGGCCTGCGCGGGTGGCACGCCTCCCTCGTCGAGCAGGGCCAGCAGGGTCTCGATCAGGTTCAGGTAGTGCGGGCCGCTGGGCCAGGCGGTCAGTGCCGAACGGGCGAGGCTCGGATGCTCGTACAGCATCGCGGTGTACGCGGTGAGCACCCGCTCCAGCCGCTCGCGCCAGGAGCCCTCGGCCGGGACGGGCCCGATCGTGCCGAGCAGCTCGTCCAGGACCGCCGCGTGCAGCTCCGCGGTGTTGCGGATGTACACGTACAACGAGGCCGGACCGGTGTCCAGCTCCTGGGCCAGGCGCCGCATGGTGACCTTGTTCAAACCTTCCGCTCGCAGCACCGCCACGGCGGCGGCGACGATGCCCTCCCTGGTCAGGGCTGGTTTCGCCGGGCGTTCACGGCGGCTGCGCGGGGTGTCGGGGCGAGCTGTCATGCCTTCAAGGTAACGAACATGTTCGTTGAGAACAAGTTCGTGACGAACATGTTCGTAAAATCCCGGACCATGTCGCTGTCGTGACGACCGTTCCCCCGCCGCACTGCCCGGCCCCGGCTTCTGCCAAGATGCCGTACGTCATGGTGCAGATACCGAAAACGCCCGCAGCCCCGTCGCCCGCACCGCGCTCCGTCCCCACGAGCGCCGATGTGGCCCGCCTGGCCGGCGTCTCACGCGCGACCGTCTCCTACGTCCTCAACAACACCAGCGCCGTACGGATCAGCGAACCCACCCGCCGTCGCGTCCACGCGGCCGCCAAGGAACTCGGGTACGTCCCGCACGCGGCGGCCCGCAGCCTGCGCGCCGGACACAGCCGGATGGTGCTGATGCCGGCGCCGACCGTGGCGGTGGGACTGCTCTACAGCCAGTTCATGACCGAACTCCAGTGGGCGCTGAGCCGCCTCGACTACACGGTCGTGCAGCACGGCTCGGTCGGTCTGCACGGCGACGAGGCCGCCCGTGCCTGGGCCGAACTCCGCCCGGTCGCCGTCCTGGTGCCCGGCTCCGGACTCGGCCCGCAGGGCGTCGCGGTCCTCAAGCGTGCCGGTGCGCGCGCCGTCCTCACGCTCGGCCCCGAGCGGGTCGAGGGCGCCCACGCCCTGCTGCTCGACCACGAGGGCGTCGGCCACGCCGCCGGCGCGCACCTCTACGGTCGCGGCAGGCGCCGGATCGGTGTGGTCGTCCCCGAGGAGCCCGGCCTGGAGGCATTCTCCCGGCCGCGCCTCGAAGGAGTGCGCCGCGCCCTGCTCGGCACGGACGCCACGGTGACCGAACTCCCGCTCGCCTACACCGAGGAGAGTGCCGCCAAGACCGCCGCACGATGGCGCGCTCTCGGCCTCGACGCGGTGTTCGCGTACAACGACGAGTACGCGATGCTGCTGATGCGCGCCCTCCAGGACGAAGGCGTCCGCATCCCCGAGGACACGGCCGTGATCGGCGCCGACGACCTGATGATCGGCCGCCTCCTGCGCCCCCGCCTGAGCACCGTCCACATCCAACTGCCGTCCGGCCGCGACCTCGCCGAACTGGTCGACGGCGCGGTACGCGAGCCCGGCGCGCCACCGGGCGTACACGAACTGCTCGGCGCCTCGGTCGTCCACCGCGATTCAAGCTGAACGGGGGCCGACGACCGCACCGGGGCGAACTCGCCGTACGCGACTAGGATGTTGCATGCTCAACCAGACGGGGATGCGTTCGACCACCGGATGCGGCTCGCACGTCTGCGTCGGATCGCCGCATCCCGTCACGCGAACGACCCGGGACTCCACCTGCCCCGTGGGTCCCGCCGGTGACGGAACGGAGAGCCGCCATGCCCCTGCTCGACCCCAAGACCTGGCAGTCCCGCCCCCTCTCGGGCCCCGAGTATTCGGTCACCGAGCCCGCCACCGGCGACACGCTCGGTACCGTCACGCTCGCCGCCGCCGAGGACATACGCCCCGCCGTGCAAGCGGCGCGCACCGCGCAGGCCGAGTGGGCGCGCGTCCCGCACTTCGTCCGGGCCGGCGTGCTGCGCAAGGCCGGTGACCTGTTCGCCGCGCACGCCGAGGGGTTGCGCGAGTGGATCGTGCGGGAGTCCGGGTCGATCCCCGGCAAGGCGGACTTCGAACTGCACGTCGCCGCCCAGGAGTGCTACGAGGCCGCCGCGCTCGCCTCCCGCCCCGCCGGACAGGTCCTCCCCTCGGAGGCGCCCCGGCTGTCGTACACCCGGCGCGTCCCGGTCGGAGTCGTCGGCGTGATCGCGCCCTTCAACGCCCCGCTGATCCTCTCCATCCGCTCCGTCGCCCCCGCGCTCGCACTCGGCAACGCCGTCGTCCTCAAGCCGGATCCGCGCACGGCGGTCTGCGGGGGACTGTCCCTCGCGGCGATCTTCGCGGAGGCCGGCCTGCCCGACGAACTGCTCCACGTCCTGCCCGGCGGCGCGGAGGTGGGGGCCGCGCTGGTCGCCGACCCGCAGGTGCCGGTCATCTCCTTCACCGGCTCAACGGCGGCCGGCCGCGCGGTCGGTGAGGCGGCGGGGCGTCATCTCAAGCGCGCACACCTGGAGTTGGGCGGGAACTCGGCCCTGATCGTGCTGGCGGACGCCGACCTGGACGCGGTGATCTCCACGGCGGCCTGGGGTTCGTTCTTCCACCAGGGCCAGATCTGCATGACGACCGGCCGCCACCTCGTCCACGAGTCGCTCTACGAGGAGTACGTCGAACGCCTCGCCGCCAAGGCCGACTCCCTCGCCGTGGGCGACCCGCACCGCGCACAGGTCCACCTCGGGCCGATCATCGACGGCGCCCAACTGGCCAAGGTGCACGGCCTGGTCGAGGCCAGCACGGCGAGCGGCGCCAGGCTCGCGGCCGGCGGCACCCACGAGGACCTCTTCTACCGGCCGACCGTCCTCGCGGGCGCCGGCGACGACACCCCCGCCTACGCGGAGGAGGTCTTCGGCCCGGTGGCGCCGGTACGGTCCTTCGCCACCCCCGACGAGGCGGCGACCCTGGCCGCGGCGGGACCCTACGGCCTCTCGCTCGGCATCGTCACCCGCGACAGCGCCCGCGGTCTGGACCTGGCGGAACGTATCCCGACTGGGATCGTCCACATCAACGACCAAACCGTGAACGACGAGGCCGTGGCACCCTTCGGCGGCACAGGAGCCTCCGGCACCGGAGCCCGCTTCGGCGGCGAGGCCAACGTGGAGGCCTTCACCGATGTGCGGTGGACGACGGTGCGCGGCGACGTGGCGTCGTACCCCTTCTAGGTCCAACTCCTTCTAGGCCCAGCCAGCACCTTCTACGGCGCCTCCGTTTCTAGCTTTGCGGTATGACTAT
>NZ_JBEXDX010000016.1:0-181615 GCF_040605995.1 Streptomyces sp. NPDC005492 | reverse complement strand
GGCCTGGAGTTGATGATCGACAGCCCGTCCATCGGCTGGGGCGTGCAGATCGACCGCGTCGAGATCAAGGACGTGTCCCTGCCCGAGACGATGAAGCGCTCGATGGCCCGCCAGGCCGAGGCCGACCGTGAGCGGCGGGCCCGGATCATCAACGCGGACGCCGAGTTGCAGGCCTCGAAGAAACTCGCCGAGGCCGCGGAGCAGATGTCCGAACAGCCCGCCGCACTCCAACTCCGCCTGCTGCAAACGGTGGTGGCGGTCGCCGCCGAGAAGAACTCGACCCTGGTCCTCCCCTTCCCGGTGGAACTGCTCCGCTTCCTGGAGCGGGCACAGGCGCAACCACCGCAGTCCCCTCCCCCGCCCGCAGTCGAGCAGTAACATGCCGCCATGCGCCCGAAGTTAGCGATCGTCGCCGTGGCAGCCCTCCTGGGAACCGTCGCCGGATGCGGGGAGGACGGAGGCGGTTCGTCCGCGCCCGCACCCGGCACCTCGCAGCGGATCGCGGCCGCGAGTAGGGCCCTCGCCGAGAGCGGCACGCTCCCGCGCGACGGCGAGCAGGTGACACCGCCGGTGGCCTTCGCGGGCGGGTCGGTGCACCGGACCTGACCGACCGCACCCTCGCCTCGGACACGCTGACTGGCGGTCCCCGCCCCCGCGCCGCAGGATCGAGGGAGCCGACCGGAAGGGGTGCCCCATGGCCGAGAAGGGCGCGAAACACAAGCACGGGAAGAAGAGCAAGGCACCGGCCCTCGGCGAGCTGCTGCGCGTCCCCGCCGACAAGCCGGTCGATCTCTCCTCCTACGACGCGGCGGCCACCCCTGGCGGCCCCGACGACAAGGCCTCAGGCCTCAAAGACATGGCCCGCATGGGCGAGCACCTCGCCGACCTGCAAGAACGCCTGTGGGCGGCGAGCACCGCCGGTGACCGGCGCCGCCTGCTGCTGGTCCTCCAGGGCATGGACACCAGCGGCAAGGGTGGCACGGTCAAGCACGTCATCGGTCTGTTCAACCCCTCCGGCTGCCGCATCCGAGCCTTCAAGGCGCCCACACCCAAGGAACGCAAACACGACTTCCTCTGGCGCATCAAACGAGCCCTCCCCACATCCGGCGAGATCGGCATCTTCGACCGCTCCCACTACGAGGACGTCCTCATCGCCCGCGTCCGCGAACTCGCCCCGCACCGCGAGATCAACGACCGCTACGGCCGCATCAACCGCTTCGAGCAGTCCCTGACCGACGACGGCGTGACCGTCGTCAAATGCTTCCTCCACATCTCCTACGACCAACAGCGCCGCCGTCTGCTCGAACGCCTCGACAACCCGGACAAGCACTGGAAGTTCAACCCCGGCGACATCGAGGAACGCGCCCTGTGGCCCGCCTACCAGCAGGCCTATGAGACCGCGCTCGCCCGCTGCACCACGTCTGAGGCTCCCTGGTACCTGATCCCCGCCGACCGCAAGTGGTACCGCAACTGGGCCGTCACCCGCCTGCTCCTGGACCATCTGACGGCCCTGGACCCGCGGTACCCGAAGGCGGACTTCGACGTCGAGGCCTTCCGGGGACGGCTCCTGAGCGAGGGCTGACGACCCACGCCGCGCCGACCCCCGGGCCGACTTCCGTGTCGATGCCCGATTAATCACTTTTATTCACCTATGTTCTTACGGTGATCATTCGTGTACGACGAGTCGCCGCCGCCTGTGCGCTCGGCGCCGCGCTCTCCGCCTGCGGGGCCCCCGCGGCGCCCCACGCCTCCCGTCCGGCGCCCAGCGCGCCCACCGCCGCCCCCTCGCGGCCCCCGACCCTCGCGCCCGGCCCCGCCGGTCTGACGCCCGTCTTCAAGAACGGTCCCCGGGCCGACGGCAAGACCGTCGCGCTGACCTTCGACGCCGACATGACGGCCGATCAGGGGCCGCGCGCGGCAGCCGGTGAGCATTTCGACAATCCGCAGCTCATCGCCACCTTGCGCACCTTGAAGGTGCCGGCGACCGTGTTCATGACCGGTCGATGGGCCGACGAGTATCCGGCCGAGGCCCGTGCCATCGGCCGGGACCCGCAGTTCGAGATCGCCAACCACTCCTACAGCCACTACGCCTTCACCGGCGACTGCTACGGCCTGCCGACCGTCTCCCCGGACCGGATGAAGTCGGATGTGGAGCGGGCGTACACCGCGTTCAAGAAGGCGGGCGTGCCGAACGCGATGCCGTACTTCCGTTTCCCCGGCGGGTGTTACGACCGGCAGGCGCTGAAGGCGTTGAGCGCGGTCGGTGTCACGGCGGTGCAGTGGGACGTGGTGAGCGGCGACGCCTTCGCGACGGACTCCGACGCCGTGGCCCAGCAGGTGCTGGCCGGTGTGAAGCCCGGCTCGGTCGTCGTCATGCACTGCACGCGCAGCGCCGCCCCGGCGACCGAACGGGCCGTCCGCATGATCGTGCCCGAGCTGCGCAAGAAGGGATACCGGTTCGTGAAGGTCTCCGAGCTGATCGGCGCCACGGACCGGCACCACTGAGGTTCACGCCCTCCTCGTACGCTGGCCGCATGAGTGACGAAGAACCGGCGCCGGCGTACGCGGAGTGCGTGCTGTGCCGGGAGCCCACCGAGTACCCCGAGACGCACAAGGGGATCACGCTGTGCCCCGTCTGCGAGTGGCAGGAAGCACAGCGGACCGCCTGTTCAGGGTGAGCGGCGGGAGGTGAGGGCGCAGGCCACGGCGGTCGCGGCCGCCGTGACCAGGGCCGCGGCGGCCAGGGGCAGCAACGGGAGCTGGACCGTGCCCGACCGCGAACCGGTGACCAGGCCGCTGACCGCCGCCTGTGCCGGGGAGCCGCTCACCACCACGGACAGCAGCGCCGCCAGCAGCATCGCGGGAACGGCCCGGCCGGGCGAGCGCAGCAGCGGCCAGTTGGTGAGCGCGCCGACCGCCGTGCCGAGCAGGGCGCCGACCAGGGTCGCGAGCAGACCGGCCGCAGCGGCGGCGGGGAGCGGCACCCGGGTGCGGTGATCGACGCTCGCCGGGTCGCTGATCAGCGTGACGACGGCGGTGGCCACCGCGCCGAGGCCCGCCGCGGTGCTCAGCGCGACCAGCAGCGAGGCGAGGTGCGCCCGTCCGGGACCGACCGCCGCCGCGACACAACTGCGGGCCGCGGGCGGCTCGTTGGTCGTGCAGATCCGCACCAGCCAGGCGGCGACGGGGAGCAGGGCCGCCGCCGTGTAGCCGAGCGAGTCGAGCACCGGCTGCCCGCCCTGGACGCCGATGCCCAGGAACGCGACGTACAGGATGAGCGGCGGGAGCCAGCGCTGGGAGCGCAGCAGGAGGGCGGCCTGGTAGCGCAGGAGGGCCGTCATCGCGGTCACCGGGGGCTTTCGTCGTCGACGGGGAGGTCCGTCCGCGGGTTCAGGCTCACCACGTGCCAGGGCGGGCGGGCCGTCAGCAGGGCGCGGAGCAGGACGTCCGAGTGGGTGGCGGGGACGGTCAACCGGTGGGTGCCGGGGGTGAGCTGCGTCGCTGAGGTGAGGAACTGGTGTGCCTCAGTGGGGAGTTGGCTTCCCGGCGGGCCTTGGACGTCCACCCATACCTGCGGTCCGGACGGTGAAGCGGTCGTGTCCGTACGGCGGTTGAGGGTTCCGTCCATGACGGTATAGGTCGCGTCGGGCGCCCCCGCGAGGCGGCGCGGGTCGTGGTCGACGAAGACGACGGCTCCGCCGGCCGCCGTCCGTTCGGCCACGGCCCGCTCCAACTCGGCCCGGGCGTCCGCGTCCAGGCCGGTCCACGCCTCGTCGAGGACGAGCAGTTCCGGCTCGGCGAGCAGGGCCTGGGCCACGGCGACCTTCTGGCTGCTGCCCTTCGAGAGACGGGTCATGGGGGTACCGGCGTAGGCCGTGGCGCCGAAGCGGTCGAGCCACTCACCGGTCGCGCGCGCCGCCGCCGTACGGGAGAGGCCGTGCACTCTGCCGAGGTGGGTGAGATAGCCCTCGGCGGTGAAGGGGAGCGCCTGCGGGAAGCGTTCGGGGACGTAGGCGGTGCGGGGGCGGCCGGTGACGCGGCCTTCGGTGGGTGCGTCGATGCGGGCGAGGAGACGGAGGAGGGTGGACTTTCCGGTGCCGTTGGCGCCCTCGATCCGGGTGAGGGTGCCGGCCGCCGGCGCCAGGTCCACCCCGCGCAGGACCCAGGGGCCGCGCAGTCCGTAGCGGCGGCCCGCGCCCTCCAGTCGTAGCTCACGTGGCATGCGTCCCATCCTCCCGGCCCCCACTCCTTTCCGTGCAAGGCCCCTGCCCCCGCCCCGGGGAG
Source organism: Streptomyces sp. NPDC005492 (assembly GCF_040605995.1). Lineage (NCBI taxonomy): Bacteria > Bacillati > Actinomycetota > Actinomycetes > Kitasatosporales > Streptomycetaceae > Streptomyces > Streptomyces sp. NPDC005492. The sequence goes on along the minus strand of NZ_JBEXDX010000016.1, from coordinate 177,331 downwards.
AGCCGATCTTCCGCCTGGCAGACTGGAGGACGTGACCAGTGACTCCACCGTCCCCGGCGACGATCCCGACCCCTTCCGCAACGAGCGCACCGCGCGCGACGAGGCTCCGCAGTTCGTGCTGCCCCTGGTCGTCCGGATCGAGCGCGACGCTCCCCCGGCGCGGACGGACGCGCTGGAGACGGCCGCCCGGGCCGTGCTGACCATTCTCAGCGACGACCGGGCCGTCGGTGACGGGGAGTGGGCGCAGGTCATGCGGGACTGGCAGGACGCGCGGATCCGGAAGGTGGTCCGGCGGGCGCGCGGGGCCGAGTGGCGGCGGGCCGAGGCACTGCCGGGCATCACGGTCACCGGGAAGTCGGCACAGGTGCGCGTCTTCCCGCCCGTCCCGCTCGACGGCTGGCCCAAGGACCTGGCCCGGCTGCAGGTCTCCGGCACCGACCTCGACGACCCCGAACCACCGGCCGACGCGGACCCGGCGGCGCCGGTGCTCTGGCTGAACCCCGACCTCGACATGTCCGCCGGCAAGACGATGGCCCAGACCGGCCACGGCGCCCAACTGGCCTGGTGGGAGCTGTCGGACACCGACCGGACCGCCTGGCGTCAGGCGGGCTTCCCGCTCTCCGTCCGCACCGCCGACCCCGCTCACTGGGCCGAACTCACCAGCACCGAGCGGCCGTTGGTCCGGGACGCGGGCTTCACGGAGATCGCACCCGGGCTGACCGTCGCGGTCGAGGGGCACGACCGGGTCGGCGACCTGGCGGGCGAGGGCGAGCGACCGGCCGGCTGACGTCGCGCGTTACCCGGCGTGAGAGCGCGGCACCCCGGCCCGAGCGTGCCGTGTCCACGGGATCAGCGCCGGAACGCGGGAGCGATAGGCCTCGTAGGACGCACCGAACCGGTCGGCCATCATGCCGTCCTCTATCCGCACCCTGCGCAACAGCCAGGGGACCGCGACGGCCAGGAACACGATCCAGACGCCGAAGCCGCAGGCCAGCATCCCGCCGAAGATCAGGCCGAGGAGTCCGGTGTAGATGGGGTGCCGCACTATTCGGTAGGGGCCCTCGGTGCGCAGCTCGTGGTGGTCGTGGACCATCGGGACGCTGGCCCACATGACGCCCAGGACCCAGCGGGACCACAGCAGCAGAGCGGTGGAGGCGACGGCGATCAGGGCGCCCAGGAGCGCCAACTCCGGCTGCCAGTACTGGAGATGACGCCAGAAGCCGTCCGGGCCGCGGTTGATGAGGATGGAGACCGCGCAGCAGCCCGCGATCAGCAGAGCCCGCTGCGGCAGGGTGCGGCGCAGGCCGTGCGCCCAGCCGCGCGCCCCGGTCTCGCTCTTCACGCCGAAGTAGACGGCGCCCGCGAGCCAGGCCACGACGAAGACCAGGACACAGCCGCCGGTGAGAGCGACGAGTGCGGAATGTAGTGAGCCCATGGCCCAAGACTGCTCCTCGACCGGAGTGGATCACCACCACCCACGGGTTGAATCGGCGGCTCCACCCTCGGGTGGACACCGGTGACTCTCGGTCGAGGTGACACAGATCACGACCGACCGAGGCATCGACCGGCCCGCGCCCGAGCGTCCCTCCACTGAAAGTCCGAATGGGGGGACCGACCGTGCGCCGTGGCCGTGGCTACAAGTGGGTCGACCGCGAACTGGCCCGGCTGGACCCGGACACCGACTGGGAGCGCATGATCTCGCTCTACGTCGGCCACCGCGTCCCCGAGTTCGCGCTGGCGATGATGGTCTATCCCGGCACCATGCGCATGATGCGGCCGGGCCACGGATCCGCCACCCTCGCCCACACCGGGAAGCTGGAGACGAGGCCCCGGCGGCGTTTCGAGGACGGCAACGAGTTCCTGATGGCGTGGATGGTGGACGGGCTGTCCAGCCCGGCGGGCCGTAGCGCGGCCGAGCGACTCAACCGCATGCACCTGGCGATCGCCCGCGCGACCCCGCACCTGCCCGGCAACTTCGACGACGTCGACGACTTCGTCTATCCCCTGGTCCTGCTGGCCACGTCCGCCGACCGTCTCCAGACCTCGCTGGGCCTGCCCGGCACGAGCGACAACATGAAGGTCGCCTGGCATCGCTGGGCACAGACCCTCTTCCGCCTCCTGGAACGCGAGTCCGGCCCGCTCGCCGGTGAGGCGTTCCCCGAGGACTGGGACGCGATGACCGAGTTCGCGCTGAAATTCGACGCGCGGCCGTACGAGGCGACGGAGTTTGGCCATCGGGTGGCGACCGCGATGATGGAGCACTTCGCCGAGCGCTGGTTCCCCTTCCCCTTACGGGAGTTCGGCAGAGACCTGACCCGATACCTCGCCGGCGAACAGGTCTGCCGACTCCACCGCATCGGCACCCTCACCCCGCGACGCGAGCGCACCGTCCGCCTCTTCCTGAAGTCCGCGTTCCTCACCCAACGACTCCTCCCCGACTACCGCAGACCGCTCCCCGAACGCTTACGGCAGACTCGCCGCAGGCCGAAGTCCCTGCCAGGCAAGCGGAGTTCACGGTGTACGGGATAGCCGGCCAAAGGCCCGTCCCCCCTCACGTTGCTTAGGATGCCGTCATGACACGACTCGACGGCCGGGTCGAGCGGGGCAACCGCACCCGGCGGGTGATCCTGCGCCGTACTGTCGACATCGCCTCCGTCGAAGGCCTGGAGGCACTGTCCGTCGGCCGGCTGGCCACCGAGTTGCGGCTCAGCAAGAGCGGCGTGTTCGCGCTCTTCGGATCCAAGCAGGAGCTGCAACTGGCCACCGTGCGCGAGGCCGCCCGTATCTATACCGAGCGGGTGATCAGGCCCGCCGCCGAACTCCCGGCCGGAGTAGGCCGGTTGTGGCGGCTGTGCGAGCTGTGGCTGGAGTACTCGCGGGGACGGGTCTTCCCGGGGGGTTGTTTCTTCTACGAGGTCATCGCCGAGTTCGACGCCCGCTCCGGGCCGGTGCACGACGCGGTGGTCGGCGCGCAGCGGGCCTGGACGGCCCTCGTGGAACGGACGATCACCGAGGCCCGGGACGCGGGCGAGTTGCGGGCCGACACCGACATACCCCAACTCGCCTTCGAGTTGGTCGCGTTGATGGAGACGGCCAACGCGGTCTCCGTACTGCACGACGAGGAGACCGCGTACCGCCGGGCCCGGATCGGCATAGCGGCACGGCTGCGAGGCGCGGCCACGGACCCTTCGCGAGTCCCGCAAGCCACCTGACACACAAGGCACTTCACCACCCAACCCCTCCCTCACTTCGGCCGAAAACAAGTAGCACGACCGTTCGCACAGTTTCTAGGCTCACGCCCATGACTGCCACCGGAACGGACATCGTCGAGCTCGACCGGATCGCCGTGTACGAGGCGTTGCGCGTGCTGGAGTGGGCGCGGGACGAGGACTGGGAGCGGGACACGCCCTGCGCGGGGTGGACGTTGCGCCGGCTCGTGGCGCACATGACCGCGCAGCACCACGGATTCGCGGCCGCCGCGCGGGGCGCGGGTCAGGACAGGGCGTACTGGCGGGAGCCGGATGACCTGAGCGAGCCGGCCCGGACGCATCGCGCGGCGGCCACGGCCGTCCTCGCCGCGTTCGCCGAACCCGGCGTCTCCGAACGGGAGTTCACGCTGCCGGAGCTGGGCGCGAGCTTCCCCGGCCGGACGGCGATCGGCTTCCACTTCATCGACTACGTCGTCCACGCCTGGGACGCCGCCGCCACCCTCGGCGTGCGGCTGGACCTGCCGGACGACGTCCTGGACGTCGCCCTGGTGGTGGCCCGGCTGGTACCGACCGACCCGGCAGGGCGCGGACCGGGGTTCGCGTTCGCCCCGCCGCTCGACGTACCCCCGGCAGCCGACCCGCTCGACAAGACGCTACGGCTGCTCGGCCGGTCGCCGGAGCAGTGGTCGACGAGGAGCTGACGAACTCGCCTTCTTTGCCTGCCCTTTACGTAAAGCTGCCCTCCGCTTGAACAAGGCGGCCGTCCCGCGCGTACCTCCTGGCACTGGCCACGCGTCGGCTTCTCCAACGACCAGTTGATTTCCCGGGAGGCTCCCTTGCGTCGTATCAACGGTACGGCTGTGCTCATCGCGGCCATCGTCGCCACCACCGGCGCACTGGCCTTTCCCGTGTGGTCGTACGGCGACCGCTCGGGCACCGGTCAGGCGAACGTGGCGGCGGGCACCGTCAACACCCAGTGGGGGCCGCTGACGGCGGCCGACCGGGACCTGATCGTGCGGGTGCGGCTGGCCGGGCTGTGGGAACTGCCGGCCGGGCAGCAGGCGATCGAGCGGGCGCCCAGCCAGGCGATCAAGGAGGCCGGTGACCATCTCGTCGTCGGTCACACCGACTTGGACAAGCGGGTGCGGATCGTCGCGGCCCAGCTCGGTGTCGTCCTGCCCAACGTGCCGAACGAGCAACAGCAGGGCTGGCTGCGGGAGATGAGCGCGGCGACCGGCGCGGAGTACGAATACAAGTTCGCCAACCTGCTGCGGGCCGCGCACGGCAAGATCTTCCCGGCCATCGGCGCCGTACGGAACACCACCCGCAACAGCCTGGTCAGACAGCTCGCCTCGGACACCAACCAGACCGTGCTCGACCACATCACGATGCTGGAGAAGACCGGGCGGGTCGACTTCGACGCCATCGCCAACGAGATCGCGAACGCCTCGACCGCCAGCCCGACCGGTCCCGCGGCGCCCCTGCCCGGCCAGTTCGTGCCCTCGGCACCGCCCGCCGAGGGCAGCCCGGACATCGGGGCCACCTCACAGCCGTCCGCCGGAGCACCGGGCACGGTGAACACCGGCCGACCGGATCCGGTCGACTCGATCGGCGTGCTCGGTTAGCCAGCCGGGCCGTGGCCCCGAACCTCAAATGTTGCTCTGAAGGTGACACCGCGGAGGTTCGGGGCCCCGTCAATGGGCGATACCTCCGGCACGCCGAACAGCGGCCTTGTGGAGTTCATTGATCGCGTGCAGGACGGGGACGGACGATGGAGCGACTGGGGACGGGCATCGGATGGCGGCCGGAGATCGCGGACGCCGTGGAGCGCATGCCGGGCATCGACTGGGTCGAGGCCGTGGCCGAGAACGTCTGCCCCGGCCACCTCCCCTCATCGCTGCTACGGCTGCGCGAGCGCGGGGTGACCGTGATCCCGCACGGTGTCTCGCTCGGCCTCGGCGGCGCGGACCGGCCCGACGAGCGCAGGCTGACGGCGCTCGCCGAACGGGCCGAGGCGCTCGGCTCGCCCCTGGTCACCGAGCACATCGCGTTCGTCCGCGCCGGCGGCCCCCTGACCGCCTCCCCGCTCCTCGAAGCCGGCCATCTGCTGCCCGTGCCGCGCACCCGGGACGCCCTGGACGTGCTCTGCGAGAACATCCGCATCGCCCAGGACGCGCTGCCCGTGCCGCTCGCCGTCGAGAACATCGCCGCGCTGCTCGCCTGGCCGGGCGAGGAGATGACCGAGGGCCAGTTCCTGTACGAACTGGCCGACCGCACCGGCGTACGGCTCCTGATCGACGTGGCGAACCTGCACACCAACCACGTCAACCGCGGCGAGGACCCGGCCAGGGCCCTCGCCGAACTGCCCGTCGAGGCCATCGCCTACGTCCATGTCGCGGGCGGTGTCGAACGCGACGGCGTCTGGCACGACACCCACGCCCACCCGGTCCCCGCCCCGGTCCTCGACATCCTGACGGACCTGGCCTCCCGCGTCTCGCCGCCGGGGGTGCTGCTGGAGCGCGACGACAACTTCCCCGAACCCGCCGAGCTGGAGCGGGAGTTGACCGCGATCCGCGGGGCGCTGGCGAAGGGGCGGGCGCGCACCGTGAGCGGCGGGACACGGACACCCGCCACGCCCCCGGCCGCCGCTCCCGCTCCCGGGTCCGCCCGTCAGCGCCTCGCGCTCGCCCAGACCGCCCTGCTCTCCGCCCTGGTGGCCGGCACTCCCCTCCCCGACGGGTTCGACCGCGTACGGCTCGGTGTGCAGGCGCGGGCGCTCGGGGTGAAGCGGGCCGACGTCGTGGCGAAGGTGGCTCCCGAGCTGCCGGAGATCCTCGGGGACGGCTACCGCTCGGCCTTCCTCGCGTACGCGCACACGCACCCGATGACCGGCGGCTACCGGCGTGACGCGCTGGACTTCGCCGGGCAGGTGCTGCTCTCGGGCGGGCCCGAGGACGCCGAGGTCAGGCGGGCACTGCGTGACTGGTGGCTGGAGCGCTCCGGCCCGGTCCCGCGGACGGCGCGGCCGACGGTCCGGCTCGCCCGGGCCACCCGGCGGGTGCTGTTGCGCCGTTGAGGGGTGCGATCGGCCGGGAGGGGCCTTGGAGGCCGACAGTGACTCCACAGTAATATTGCGGTCCCGCACGAGAGGTTCACGAGAAACACACTCCCGTGCGGTGCCGTGACAGGAGGCACCCCATGCGACCGCGTTCCCCCGTAAAGGGCCGAGGCATCTTCAGTGGCACCGGCGTCATCATCATGGGTCTGACCGCGACGCTGGCCGCGCTGATCTTCCCGGTCTGGTCGTACGCGGACCGGTCCGGGACCGTCGGCGCGAGCGTGCTCAGCGACCAGACCGTGGCCACGCAGTACGGGCCGTTGTCCGCGCTGGACCGGGACTTCGTGACCAGGGTCAGGCTGGCCGGGCTCTGGGAGCTGCCGGCCGGTCAGCAGGCCGAGGAGAAGGGCACCACCGCGGCCGTACGCACGGCGGGGCAGCACCTCATCGACGGGCACACATTCCTGGACGAGCGGGTGCGGGACGTGGCGGCCAAGCTCGGGCTGCCGCTGCCCGACCGGCCCAACGCGCAGCAACAGCAGTGGCTCGCCACGCTGAACGCGGCGCAGGGCGTGGACTTCGACAGCAAGTTCGCCAACCTCCTGCGCGTCGCGCACGGCAAGGTGTTCACGGTGGTCGCGCAGGTCCGCGCGACCACCCAGAACTCGCTGGTCCGCGCCCTCGCCGACGACGCGAACACGACCGTCCTGGACCACATCAAGGTCCTGGAGGCCACCGGGTACGTCGACTTCTCCGCCCTGGCCCGGGAGATGGCCGCTTCGAGCGCGCCCCCGGTGACCGGCTCCGCCGGAGTCGGCTCGGTGGTCCCACTGACTCCGTCGGTCTCCCCGACCTACACGCTCCCGCCGGCCGCCTCCAGCCCGCCGCCGTCGGCCCAGCCGTAGAACGGTTTCGACCGTGGTGGGTTTCCGGACAACCGGAACGTCACGTGCAGGCAACGCTCCGTCCGGATTGTGAACAAGGCATGGCGTTCTACTGGGCCTTTGGCATAGAAACTTGGCATGTTCTGGGTCCTTCTCCTGCTCCTGGCCTGGGCCGTCGCCGGCACGGCGTGCACGCGGCTGTGCCTGGCCGCCGTCAGAGCGGCGGCCGTCGACGTGGACGACATGGGCAAAGGGCATGATCTGACGCTCTACGAGGCGGCGTTCCTGTCCGGCGGTCCCGCGCGGGTCGCCGATCTGACGCTCGTCTCCATGGCACGGCAGCACCGGCTGCTGCTCGCCCACACCGGCTGGGCGACCGTCGTCGACCCGCGCGGCCGGGACGACATCGAGCGGTCGGTGATCGGCGCCATCGGGCCCGACGGGCAGTCCCGGATCGCCCCGGTGCGGGCCACCGCGGCGGCCACGGACGCGGTGCGCGACGTGGCGGACCGACTCGTCGACGCGGGTCTCGCCGTACCGGACGGAAGCAGTACGACCGTTGCCTCCGGGGTCCGGCAGGTGCGGGCCGCCGCGCTCGCCGTGCTCGCGCTGGGCGCGACCGCGCTGTTGACGCCGGGGGCCGAGATGCCGCGCGGACTGGTCGCGCTCTGGTTCGCGCTGCCGCTCGCCGTCACGCTGAGCTGTCTGGCGATCGCCCGGGTCGAGGTGCACCCGTACTCGCGCTGGGCCTCGCCGGCCGGACAGCGGTTGCTCGGCGCGCTGGCCCGGCACGCGGGCGGCGGCGCCGACGACCGTACGTATCTCACCTCCGTCGCCGTACGCGGCATCCGCGCGGTCGGCGAGCCGGATCTGCGGGCGGCCTTCGCGCACCGCGAGCAGTACCGCGGGCAGTTCGACGAGTGGCGCCGCTGACCGCGGCGTGAGAGTGCGCCAGGGGGCGCACAGGGGTCATTGGGGCCGACACCGGCCCGATGGTGCTTGCCTTCGCCAACAACCGAACGAAACATCCCTTTTGTTGCTGCCGTGCTCCGAAGGGATACGCCACCATGCGAGCCGCCGCCCTGTACTCCGCCGCCGGGTCCTTGCTCCTGACCACCCTCGCCGCCGCCCCGGCCACCGGTGCCCCGGGCGACGCCGAGCAGACCGGCACCACGCTCGCCGCCGCGCACGCCCGGGCCAAGGGCATCGGCTTCGGGAAGTGCCCCGGCGCCCAGGACATGCCCGGCACCATGGAGTGCGGCACGGTCTCCGTCCCGCTCGACTACGCGCACCCCGACGGCAAGCAGATCAGACTGACCGTCAGCCGCGCCCGGGCCACCCACAAGGACCCGCACAACAGCAAGCGCAGAGTCCCCCGCCAGGGCTCCCTGGTCTACAACCCGGGCGGCCCCGGCGCCTCCGGCCTGTACTTCCCGCTGATCGGCATGCTCCCCGAGTGGAAGCGCATCGCGTCGGCCTACGACCTCGTCGGCTACGCCCCGCGCGGGGTCGACAAGTCGTCACCGCTGTCCTGCGTGGACCCCAAGCACTTCTTCAAGGCGCCCTCGCAGTCGCCGACGTACCCCTCGGAGTCGTACAAGAAGGAGCGCGTCGCGGAGGCCAAGGCCTACGCGCGCGGCTGCGCCAAGCGCTCCGGCGGCAAGCTGCGTTTCTACACCTCCCTCAACAACGCCCGTGACCTGGACGTCCTGCGCGCGGCCCTCGGCGAGGACAGGCTGACGTTCATGGGCGCGTCCTACGGGACGTACTTCGGGGCGCTGTACGCGACGCTCTTCCCCTCCCACGTACGGCGGATGGTCTTCGACTCGGCGGTGAACCCGGACCCCGAGCAGATCTGGTACCGCGACAACCTCGACCAGTCGGCCGCGTTCGAGGGCCGCTGGGCGGACTTCCGGGAGTGGGCCGCCAAGCACGACGACGTGTACGGCCTCGGCGACACCGCCGAGAAGGTGCTGCGCAGTTACGAGAAGGCCCAGGCGCAGCTCGCCGAGAAACCCGCGGGCGGCAAGGTGGGGCCTGCGCAGTTGCAGGGCGCGTTCCTGTCGGCCGGGTACTACGACGACTACTGGCCGCACAGCGCGGCGGCCCTGTCGGCCTATCTGAAGGGCAACCCGAAGCCGCTGATCGAGCAGGCCGGGCCGACGCCGGAGGCGGCCGTCGAGGCGGAGAACAGCAACGCCGTCTACACGGCCGTCGAGTGCAACGACGCGCCCTGGCCGACGGACTGGAGCGTCTGGGACCGGGACAACACCCGGCTCGCGCGCGTGGCGCCCTTCGAGACCTGGGACAACGTGTGGATGAACCTGCCCTGCGCCTACTGGACCGCGCCCCGGCAGCAGCCCCTCGATGTGCGGACCGTGCCGGGTGAGCTGCCGCCGGTGCTGATCCTGGCCGCCGAACGGGACGCGGCGACCCCGTACGACGGGGCGCTCGAACTCCAACGGCGGCTCTCCGACTCGGTGTTGGTGACCGAGCGGGACGCCGGGACGCATGGCATCGCGGGCGGCGCCAACAAGTGCGTCAACGGATACCTGGACGCGTATCTGCTGGAGGGGCGAATGCCCGAGCGGCAGGCCGCGTGCGCGCCGCACGCGGAGCCGAAGGCGGTGTCGCCGGGCGACCGTTCCCACCGGACCCCGGTGAAGGAGTCCGTCAAGGGAAAGGCCGCCCAGGGCTGACGGGCTCCGGCCAGGGCCTGTCCGGCGGATCAGGTCGCAGGAAATCTGCGGTGCCTGATCAGCGCCCGTGAGCGGGGCGTGGTGCGTGCGGCTGCAAGGCGGAGGAGGGCGGCGACGCGATGAGGGAGTCGGCAACCGACGGCAACGCCGCAGACGCGCGTGCCACGCCCCGCGTCTGCGACAGGATCCGCCGGACAGGCCCTAGGCCAGGCCCGCCACCAGTTCGGCGATGTCCTTGCGGCGGCCCGTGTAGAACGGGACCTCCTCGCGGACGTGCATACGGGCCTCGGAGGCGCGGAGGTGGCGCATGAGGTCGACGATGCGGTACAGCTCGTCGGCCTCGAAGGCGAGGATCCACTCGTAGTCGCCGAGCGAGAACGAGGCGACCGTGTTGGCGCGCACGTCCGGGTAGCCGCGGGCCATCTTGCCGTGGTCGGCGAGCATGCGGCGGCGGTCCTCGTCGGGCAGCAGGTACCAGTCGTAGGAGCGCACGAACGGGTACACGCTGATGTAGTCGCGCGGCGACTCGTCGGCCAGGAAGGCCGGGATGTGCGCGCGGTTGAACTCGGCGGGGCGGTGCAGCGCCATGTTCGACCAGACCGGCTCCAGGGCGCGGCCGAGCTTGGTGCGGCGGAAGAGGTTGTACGCCTCCTGGAGCTGGTCGGCGGTCTCGGCGTGCCACCAGATCATGAGGTCGGCGTCGGCGCGCAGGCCCGACACGTCGTACGTGCCGCGGACCGTGACGTCCTTCGCGGCGAGCTGGTCGAACAGCTCCTGGACCTCGTCGGCATATCCGGCACGGCCCTCGGGCAGTACGTCCTTCAGCTTGAAGACGGACCACAGCGTGTAGCGGATGGCCTCGTTGAGGTCCTTGGCCAGCTTGCCCTTGTTCGGGATGCGGCCGGGCTCGGTGGTGGGGGCGTCGTCACTCATGGGGCTATTCTCCCGCTCCGCCCGGCGCGCTCGGCACCGGGTCGCCGGTCAGCCGCTCGACGGCCGCGTACGCGCTCGCGATGGTGGCCGGGATGCCGACGCCGTCGTAGACCGCGCCGCACACGGCGAGGCCGGGCAGCTTGCCGACGTGGTCGCGGACGCGGGCCACGCGCGCGTGATGGCCGACCGGGTACTGGGGCAGGCCGTCGGTCCAGCGGATGACGCGGGTGTCTAGGGGTGTGGCGTCGAGACCGGTGGCCTCGCGCAGGTCGTGCCGCGAGACGTCCACGAGGCTGGTGTCCTCGCGCTCCAGGACCGCCGCCTCGCCGTACCGGCCCACCGAGGTGCGCACCACCACCACGTCCGGGTTCTCGTCGGCGATCCAGCCCCACTTCTGGGAGGCGAAGGTGGACGCCTTGATGGTGCGGCCGTCGACGGGCGGCACCAGGAAGCCGCTGCCCTCGGGGAGGTCGATGTCGGCGCGGCGGTAGGCGAGGGTGATCAGGGCCATCGAGGCGTACTCGACGGCGGCCAACTCGGCGGCGGCGCCGGGTACTTCGGCCCGCAGCAGTGCGGCGGCGGCCGGCGCGGGTACGGCGACGATCACCCCGTCGGCGTCCAGGACGCGGTCTCCGGCGACGACCCGCCAGCCGGCCGCCCCGCTGCGGCGCAGCTCCGTCACCGGTGTCCCGGTGAGGATCTCGCCGCCCCGCGCGCGCACCGACTCCGCGACGGCGAGCGGCAGTTGGCCCACTCCGCCCTGGATGCCCATGAAGACGGGGCCGGTCTGCTGTGCGGCGGCGGCGCGCTCCTGGATGCCCCGGACGGCCTCGGTGAGGGAGTCGTGCCGCCGCGCGGCCTCGAAGAGCTGCGGGACGGCGGAGCGCATCGAGATGCGGTACGCGTCGCCCGCGTAGACCCCGCCCAACAGTGGCTCCACCAGGCGGTCGACGACCTCGCGGCCGAGGCGTGCCGCCACGTACTCCCCGACCGCCACGTCGTCGCCGACCTCCGTGCGGGGCAGGTCGGCATCGCGCTCGATGCGGTGCAGACCCTCGTCGGAGAGGACTCCGGAGAGGGCGGAGGCGGTGCCCGGAACGCCCATGACATGGCCCTTGGGCATCGGGCGCAGGGCACCCCGGGTCCAGATCGACGCGGTGGCCGTGGCCGGCGGCTGGAGTCGGTCGGTGAGACCCACCTCGCGGGCCAGCGCGACGGCCTCGGGGCGGCGGGCCAGCATCGACTCGGCGCCGAGGTCCACGCGCGCGCCCGCGATCTCGCCCGGCAGCAGCTTGCCGCCGATGCGGTCCGACGCCTCGACGACCGTCACCCGCACGCCTCTGTCCAGCAGCCGGTGCGCGGCGGCCAGCCCCGCGATCCCGGCGCCGATGACGACGACCTGCCCTGTGCCCCCGCGCGTCTCCACTTCACCCATGCCCCCAGCCTCTCAGACCCCACTGACAGTCCGACTCCGGCCCGGTGTCCGATGCGCGTCCCGACCGTGACCGCATCGGAACCGTTTCCGGCCAACGTCCGGTCCGGCCCGGGCGTCGAAGGTGCGTCAGTCGTCACGACGACCCTCGGGGGTAGCGACACATGCGCACACGACACTCCGTACGGCCCGTGCGGGCCCTGGCCGGGCTCCTGCTGGCATCCGTCCTCGCGCTGGCCGGGTGCAGCGGCGGCGCGAACGACACCTCCGCCAGCGACGCCGGCGGGGACGCCAAGGCCGCGGCTCCGGGTACCGCCCAACAGGAGGGCGCATCGGGCAGCGGCAACGCCAAGGACACCGGGTCCGTGCCCAAGCTCACCGCGAGCAGCATCATCCGTACGGCATCGCTGTCCGTGCGGGTCAAGGACGTACCGAAGGCGCTCGACGAGGCCCGCACCGCGACAGAGAACGCGGGCGGGTTCGTCGGCGACGAGACGACCACCCGCGACGGACAGGGCCACGAACGCACCCGGGTCGTCCTGCGCGTGCCCACCGACAAGTACGACGAGGTCCTCGCCGACCTGGAGGGCACGGGCCGGCTGCTCGACCGCACCGCGAAGGCGCAGGACGTCACCGACCAGGTCGTGGACGTGCGGAGCCGGATCACCTCGCAGCGGGCCAGCGTGGCACGCGTGCGTGAACTGATGGACCGGGCCACCAAGTTGAGCGATGTGGTGGAGCTGGAGGGCGAGTTGAGCACCCGCGAGTCCGACCTGGAGGCGCTGCTCGCGCGACAGGCCTCCCTGAAAGACCGCACCAGCCTGGCCACCATCACGCTGTCCCTGTCGCAGACCCCGGTGGCAAAGGCCGCCGCGAAGGACGACAGCCCGGGCTTCGTGGACGCGGTGGCGGGCGGCTGGCACGTCTTCGTCACGATGCTGCGCTGGATCGCCCTGGCACTCGGCGCGGCACTGCCCTTCGCGGCGGTGGCGGCGCTGGCAGTCCTCGTATGGCTGCGGCTGCGGCACGCTCGGGCGCAGGGTGGGCAGGACTGAAATGATCGGTCCCCGTAGCGTGTTCGCATGAGCATGAGCCGTGCGAGGGGTACCCGGGAACGACTGGTCGTCGTCGGAGGCGACGCCGCGGGCATGTCCGCGGCGTCGCAGGCACGCCGCCTCAGGGGGCCCGACGAGCTGGAGATCGTGGCCTTCGAGCGCGGCCACTTCACCTCGTACTCGGCGTGCGGGATCCCCTACTGGGTGGGCGGCGAGGTGTCCGGTCCGGACGACCTGATCGCCCGCACCCCGGAGCAGCACCGGGAGCGCGACATCGACCTGCGGATGCGCACCGAGGTCGTGGAGATCGACGTCGCGGGCGGGCAGGTACGCGCGCGGGACGTCGACTCGGGGGCCGAGTCCTGGACGTCGTACGACAAACTCGTGATCGGGACCGGGGCGCAGCCGGTCCGTCCGGACATGCCCGGTGTCGATGCCCCCGGGGTGCACGGGGTGCAGACGCTCGACGACGGGCAGGCGCTGCTCGACTCGCTGGCACGCACGCGTGGCCGCCGCGCGGTGGTGGTCGGGGCCGGGTACATCGGGGTGGAGATGGCGGAGGCGTTCGTCAACCGGGGGTATGACGTCACCGTCGTCAACCGGGGCCAGGAGCCGATGTCGACGCTCGACCCGGACATGGGCCGGCTGGTGCACAAGGCGATGGAGGGCCTGGGCATCACCATGGTCAACGACGCCCGGGTCACCGAAGTGCGCACCGGGGACGACGGGCGGGTACGGGCGGTCGTCACCGAGGACGCGGAGTACCCGGCGGACGTCGTGGTGCTGGGGATCGGTGTCCGGCCGGAGACCGAGCTCGCCAAGGCGGCCGGGCTGCCGCTCGGGGAGCACGGCGGGCTGCTCACCGACCTGGCGATGCGGGTGCGCGGGCACGAGAACATCTGGGCCGGGGGCGACTGTGTCGAGGTGCTCGACCTGGTCTCCGGGCGGGAGCGGCACATCGCCCTGGGGACGCACGCCAACAAGCACGGGCAGGTCATCGGTACGAACGCGGGCGGCGGTTACGCGACCTTCCCGGGGGTGGTCGGTACGGCCGTGAGCAAGGTGTGCGATCTGGAGATCGCGCGTACCGGGCTGCGCGAGAAGGACGCCCGGCGGGCGGGCCTGCGGTTCGAGGCGGTCACCATCGAGTCGACGAGCCGGGCGGGCTACTACCCCGAGGCCTCCCCCATGACGGTGAAGATGCTCGCCGAACGCCGTACCGGCCGTCTCCTGGGCGTGCAGATCGTCGGCCGGGAGGGCGCCGCCAAGCGCGTCGACATCGCGGCGGTCGCCCTCACGGCCCGTATGACGGTGGAACAGATGACGGCGCTGGACCTGGGCTACGCCCCGCCGTTCTCCCCAGTGTGGGACCCGGTCCTGGTGGCGGCCCGCAAGGCGAGCGCCAAGGTCCAGGCCGGGCCTCGTTGAACGTTCCTACGCCGTTCCGTTGATGCGGTCTATGGCCTGCCGTGCCTGCTCGGCCGGCGGCCTGGCCGGCAGCGAGGAGACCGACGCGCTCGGCGGCATCATCGCGGCGGGCTGCGCCGCTGCCGCGGGCTTCGCGTGGGCGCCCAGGGCCGTGGACCGCAGCCGGTTGCTCACCGCCTCGTCCAGGGTCACCGGCCGCTGCATCTGCGCGGCGAGGCGGCCCGCTTCCTGACCGAGCTTGGCGACGTCCTCCCAGGGGAGACGCACCACCAGGGAGATCTCGGCCTCGCCGTCGGGCGTCGCCTGCAGCTGAGGGGAAATACGGTCGTTCATGGTCTGTTCCTCACGTCGTGCCCGCGACACGCCTTCCCCGCACCGCGAGCGGTTGAGGAGTCATACGCACAGGCGGAGGGCGGTGTTCACCGGTTCGCCGGGCGGATCGGGGGCACTAATCCCTTGTGGTCATCCCCGTCCATGACGTGAACCCCGTGCGCCGCACCCCCTGGGTGACGTACGCGCTCATCGCCGCGAACGTGCTCGTCTTCCTGTCCACGCCCGGAATGGCCGGTTCCGTGGCGGGTGGCAGCGACCTCTCGCAGTTGTGCCATCTCCAGGCGTTCCTGGACCACTACGCGGCCGTACCACGGGAGTTGATCCACCATCAGATGCCCCAGGTGGTCCCGACCGGCGCCGTCCAGGCGGGCCCCGGCGGCGCGAGCTGCGCGGCCGGCCCGCCGACCTACGACAAGTCGGCGCCGCTGAGCGTTTTCACCGCGATGTTCCTGCACGGCAGTTGGATCCACCTGCTGGGCAACATGCTGTTCCTGATGATCTTCGGCAACAACGTCGAGGACCGCATGGGCCACATCCGCTACACGCTCTTCTACGTCGCCTGCGGCTACGCGGCGGGCTACGGCTTCGCACTGCTCAACGCGGACTCGGCCGACCCGCTGATCGGCGCCTCCGGGGCGATCGCCGGTGTCCTGGGCGCCTATCTGGTGCTGTACACGAAGGCCAGGGTGTGGGTCCTGGTGCCGTTCCTGTTCTTCCTGCCGCTGCGGCTGCCGGCCTGGCTGGTGCTGGGCTTCTGGTTCGTGCTCCAGGCGTTCTACTCGTCCGGCGAGGGCGTCTCCGAGGCCGGCACCGTGGCGTACGCGGCGCATGTCGTCGGCTTCCTCGCGGGCATGCTGCTGGCCTGGCCGCTCAAGGCGGGCACGCCCCCGCCGCCGGAACCGCGCGGTCTGCTGTTCGGCAGACGGGCGCGGCCCCGGCACACGTGGTGAGCGCGCCTATCGGCCCGTCTGCGTGTGGACGTACTCGACGAGCCGGGTGAGCGAGTCCGGGTCGGTGGTCGGCATCACGCCGTGCCCGAGGTTGAAGATGTGGCCCTCCAGACCCTTCGCCGACTCCAGGACCTCGCGGGTCTTGGTCTCGACGGCCTCCGTGGAGGCGAACAGGACGGTCGGGTCGAGGTTGCCCTGGAGCGCCTTGCCGGGGCCGACGCGGCGGGCGGCCTCGTCCAGCGGGACACGCCAGTCGACACCGACGACGTCCGCGCCGGCCTCGCCCATCAGGCCGAGCAACTCACCGGTGCCGACGCCGAAGTGGATGCGCGGGACGCCGTAGCCCTCGACCGCGCTCAGGACCTTCGCGGAGGCGGGGAGCACCGAGCGGCGGTAGTCGACCGGGGCGAGGGCGCCGGCCCAGGAGTCGAAGAGCTGGACGGCGCTCGCGCCGGCCTCGATCTGGACCTTGAGGAAGGCGACGGTGATGTCGGCGAGGCGGTCGAGGAGGTCGGCCCACAGCTCGGGGTCGCCGTACATGATCGCCTTGGCGTTCTCGTAAGTGCGGGACGGGCCGCCCTCGATGAGGTAGCTCGCGAGGGTGAAAGGCGCGCCGGCGAAGCCGATGAGGGGGGTGGAACCGAGCTCGGCGGTCAGCAGGCCGATGGCCTCCGTGACGTAGGAGACGTCCTCGGGGGTGAGGTCGCGGAGCCGCGCGAGGTCCGCGCGGGTGCGGATCGGGTTCTCGACGACCGGGCCGACGCCGGGCTTGATGTCGAGGTCGATGCCGATGGCCTTGAGCGGGACGACGATGTCGCTGAAGTAGACCGCCGCGTCGACGCCGTGCCGGCGGACCGGCTGGAGGGTGATCTCGGCGGCCAGTTCGGGCCGCGTGCAGGACTCGAGCATCGGGATGCCCTCGCGCACCTTGCGGTACTCGGGCAGCGAGCGCCCGGCCTGGCGCATGAACCACACCGGCGTGTGCGGCACGGGCTCACGCCTGCACGCCTTCATGAAGGCGGAGTCGTAAGTGGCGGTCTGCTGCTGGCCCGCGGGGCTCTGGTTGGCACTCACGGGGCAAGTCTCGCACGGCGCCAGAACGCGATTACACGGTGTGCTGAGCCGAAGAGCGGGTGTCTAGTCCCGCACGATGCCTCCGTTCCCCTTAATCTTCCCGCATGGCTGCGGCTCAGGGACGATTGTCGGACGGCGCTGACGGAATGGACGACTCCAAGGAGGGGGACCGGGATGGGGGCGGTACGGCTCCGCCGGCTTTCCAGGCCGCGGTCCAGGCCCTGCGGAACAGTCGGCTGCGACCGCAGATCGAGATCGACCCGACGCCCGCTCCGCAGCGGCTCGCCCCCTATGCGTACGCGCTGGAGGCCGCGGTCGTCGACGGCGACCAGGACCTGGCCGACGGCCGGCTGGTGCTGCTGCACGACCCGGCCGGGCACGACGCCTGGCACGGCACGTTCCGGCTGGTGACGCTGGTGCGCGCGGAGCTGGAGCCGGAGATGGCGGCGGACCCGCTGCTGCCCGACGTGTGCTGGTCATGGCTGACCGGCGCGCTCCAGGCGCGCGGACTGACGTACGGCGAGCCGAGCGGCACCGTCACGCGCGCCAGCTCGCACTACTTCGGCGGGCTGTCCGAGCGCCCGTCGGCCTCGCAGATCGAGATCCGCGCCTCGTGGACACCGCGCGAGGGACTCGGCGGTGTCCCGGACACTGCGGCGCATCTGGCCTCCTGGTGCGATCTGCTGGCCCAGGTCGCGGGCCTGCCGCCGGCGGGTCCGGGCGACGCGTCCATCGTCACGCTGCCGCAACGCAGGGGACCACAGTCACGCTGAGCCTTACCTCGGTCACACCGAGGACTTACCGATCCCTTGCAGTGCCTTTGTCGATACGGCCACTTTCAATCAGGAGTGACCCCTCGAACGAGCCGTTTCGTTCACCGAACGATCGACAGCGCGTCCGAATTGCACTGATTGCTACTCACTAAATCGTGATCTTTCTCTAAAGGCCCAGGGGTTTGGTGCCGAAGACGACTGTGACCTTGAAAGTCGTCCCACACCCAGGAGGCCTGGTGTCCGTTCTCCTTGAGCAGCCCGCAAGCCTGGTCGCCTACCGCCCGAACAAGCCGACCGCCATGGTGGTCGTGGCCGACCCGCGCGTCCGCTCCACCGTCACCCGCCACCTGTGGGCGCTCGGTGTGCGCGACGTCATCGAGGCCTCGTCCGTCGCGGAGGCTCGTCCCCGCATCGGCAACCCCCGCGACATCTGTGTGGCAGACGTCCACCTGCCCGACGGCTCCGGCCTCACCCTGCTCTCCGAGACCAGAGCCGCCGGCTGGCCCAACGGCCTGGCCCTGTCCGCCGCCGACGACATCGGTGCCGTGCGCAACGCCCTCGCGGGCGGCGTCAAGGGCTACGTCGTCACCGGCACCCGCACCAACGTCGGGCTCCCCACCCGACCCGGCGTCGCCCCCATCGGCTCCGCCGCCGCCCGTATGCACCGCCGCCCCCCGGGTTCCCCGAGCCACCCGGGTGGCTACCGCGAACTGTCCGGCCGTGAGGTCGAGGTGCTCCGCCTGGTCGCCGAGGGCCAGTCGAACAAGGCGATCGGCGTCTCCATGGGCCTGTCCGCACTGACCGTCAAGAGCCACCTCGCCCGCATCGCCCGCAAGCTGGGCACCGGCGACCGCGCCGGCATGGTCGCGGTGGCGCTGCGCACCGGAATCATCCACTGACCCTCCCCCGCACCCCGTCCCACGCCCCTCCCGAACCCCTTCCGCGCCGTGAACCGGAACTTTCACCGACCTGACTGGTTTACGACCCCCGCACGCCCGTCGACGGAACGTTCCGTCGGCGGGCGTTGTCCATACACGGATACCCTTGACACGTGACCGACGCCCAAGAAACCGCAGCAGACAGTTCACTGCGAACCACCGGAGGCGCCCCTCCGGACGACGTCGAACCGGCGCCGATCCCTTTGCTGGAACCCCGGGAGGGCATTCCGCCCGTGATCGCCGACGAGGAGTCCCTCGCCGAGGCGATCGCGGCCTTCGCCGCCGGCACGGGCCCCCTCGCCGTCGACGCCGAGCGCGCGTCCGGCTACCGGTACGGCCAGCGCGCCTACCTGGTGCAACTGCGCCGGGAGGGCGCGGGCACCGCCCTGATCGACCCCGTCGCCTGCCCCGACCTGTCGGGCCTCGGTGACGCCGTCTCAGGTGTGGAGTGGGTGCTGCACGCCGCAACCCAGGATCTGCCGTGTCTGCGGGAGATAGGCATGGTGCCGACGCGGCTCTTCGACACCGAGCTGGCCGGGCGGCTCGCCGGATTCCCGCGGGTCGGTCTGGGCGCGATGGTCGAGAACGTCCTCGGTTTCGTCCTGGAGAAGGGGCACTCCGCCGTCGACTGGTCCACCCGCCCGCTGCCCGAGCCGTGGTTGCGGTACGCGGCCCTGGACGTGGAACTCCTCGTCGACCTGCGGGACGCCCTGGAGAAGGAGCTCGACCGGCAGGGCAAGCTGGACTGGGCCCGTCAGGAGTTCGACGCGATCGCGGCGGCGCCGCCCGCCGAACCCCGCAAGGACCCCTGGCGCCGTACGTCCGGGATGCACAAGGTACGGCGGCGCCGGCAGCTCGGGGTCGTCCGGGAGCTGTGGCAGACCCGGGACCGGATCGCGCAGCGGCGGGACGTGTCGCCGGGCAAGGTGCTCTCCGACGCGGCGATCGTGGAGGCCGCGCTCTCCCTTCCGGCCGATGTGCAGGCCCTGGCCGCGCTGAACGGGTTCGGGCACCGGATGGGGCGACGGCAGTTGGAGCAGTGGCAGGCGGCGGTCGACCGGGCGAAGGCGCTGCCCGACTCGGCGCTGCCGCAGCCGGGCCAGCCGGTCACCGGACCTCCGCCGCCCCGGGCGTGGGCCGACAAGGATCCCGAGGCGGCGGCCCGGTTGTCCGCGGCCCGGGCCGCGGTGTCGGCGGTGGCCGAGCGGCTCAACATGCCCCAGGAGAACCTGATCACGCCGGACACGGTGCGGCGGGTGTGCTGGGAGCCGCCGAGGAGCGCGGACGCGGAGTCCGTGGGGGCCGCGCTGGCGGGATACGGGGCGCGGGCCTGGCAGGTGGAGCAGGTGACGCCGGTCCTGGTGGACGCGCTGACTACAAAAGCGCCGTAAAGGGTTCTGCCGGGTCGCGGGTGCGCGCCCGTCGCGGGTGCGCGCCCGTCGCGGCTGGTCGCGCCCGCGCGGCGGAGCCGCGTATCGGCTCTGCCCGCGGCCCTTGGGGCGCCTCACCTGCTCGCGGGACCGGCTAGATCGCGCCAAGATCCGCGCCTTGAAGGTGTGACGTTCGCCGCTCCGGGCTCCGGGGCTGGGCAGCTTGGTTACCCACAAGTAGCATGGTTCCTGAGCGCGCGCTCAGCGCATCGCAGCAGTGCCATCCCGCACCCTGGAGGAGAGCCAATCGTGCCTCGTACCGTCAGGGACGTCGTCTTCGTAGACGGCGTCCGTACCCCGTTCGGCAAGGCGGGCCCGAAGGGCATCTACCACGAGACCCGGGCCGACGACCTCGTCGTGAAGGCGATCCGGGAGCTGCTGCGCCGCAACCCCGGGCTCGACCCCGCGAAGATCGACGAGGTCGCGATCGCCGCGACCACGCAGATCGGTGACCAGGGTCTGACCCTCGGTCGTACGGCCGGCATCCTCGCCGGTCTGCCGCAGTCCGTCGCGGGCTACTCCATCGACCGCATGTGCGCGGGCGCGCTGACCGCCGTCACCACCACCGCGGGCTCCATCGCCTTCGGTGCGTACGACGCCGTCATCGCCGGTGGTGTCGAGCACATGGGCCGCCACCCCATGGGCGAGGGCGTGGACCCGAACCCGCGGTTCGTGAGCGAGAAGCTGGTCGACGACTCCGCGCTGTTCATGGGCATGACCGCGGAGAACCTGCACGACCGTTACCCGCAGATCACCAAGCAGCGTGCCGACGAGTACGCGGTGCGCTCGCAGGAGAAGGCCGCCAAGGCGTACGCCAACGGCAAGATCCAGCAGGACCTGGTGCCGATCTCGGTGCGCAACACCAACGACCAGGTCGGCGAGACCGGTTGGGGTCTGGTGACCGCCGACGAGCCGATGCGCCCGGGCACCACTCTGGAGAACCTGGCCGGTCTGAAGACCCCGTTCCGCGTGCACGGCCGGGTCACCGCGGGCAACGCGGCCGGTCTGAACGACGGCGCCACCGCGTCGATCATCGCGAGCGAGGACTTCGCCCGCGAGCACAACCTGCCGGTGAAGATGCGCCTGGTCTCCTACGCCTTCGCGGGCGTCGAGCCGGAGGTCATGGGCTACGGCCCGATCCCGGCCACGGAGAAGGCGCTCGCCAAGGCGGGCCTGTCGATCGAGGACATCAACCTCTTCGAGATCAACGAGGCCTTCGCCGTCCAGGTGCTGGCCTTCCTCGACCACTACGGCATCGCGGACGACGACGAGCGCGTCAACCAGTACGGCGGCGCGATCGCCTTCGGTCACCCGCTGGCCTCGTCGGGCGTCCGCCTGATGACGCAGTTGGCCCGTCAGTTCGAGGAGCAGCGACACGTCCGCTACGGCCTGACCACCATGTGTGTCGGCTTCGGCATGGGCGCCACGGTCATCTGGGAGAACCCGCACTTCGAGGGGGACAAGTGAGCAACACCACCGAGCTTCTGAAGGGTGCGGCCGAGCTGTTCCCCGACGAGGTCGTGACGTCCGCGCACGTCCGCCACCTGGAACTGCCGTACGGCGCTGGGCGGTTCGCGCTCATCACCCTCGACAACGGCTTCGACCACACCAAGCCGACCACCTTCGGTCCGGCCTCGCTGGCGAATCTCAACACCGCCATCGACCAGGTCGAGAAGGAGGCGGCGGCCGGCGAGATCGTCGGTGTCGGCATCACCGGCAAGCCCTTCGTCTTCGCCGTCGGCGCCGACCTCAAGGGCGTCGAGCTCCTCAAGAACCACGACGACGCGCTCGCCATCGGCAAGGGCGGCCACGAGGTCTTCAAGCGCCTCGCGGACATCGCGGTACCGACCTTCACCTACTACAACGGCGCGGCCATGGGCGGCGGTGTCGAGGTCGGTCTGCACTGCGAGTACCGCACGGTCTCCAAGCACATCGCGGCCTTCTCCCTCCCCGAGGTCTTCCTCGGTCTGGTCCCGGGCTGGGGCGGCTGCACGCTGCTGCCGAACCTGATCGGCGCCGAGAAGGCCGTCTCGGTGATCATCGAGAACAGCCTCAACCAGAACAAGCAGCTCAAGGGCCAGCAGGTCTTCGACCTCGGGATCGCCGACGCGCTCTTCGAGGGAGCCGACTTCCTGGAGCAGTCCCTGATCTGGACGGCGAACGTCCTCAAGGGCGACATCAAGGTCGAGCGCCCGGCGATCGACCGCGGCGAGGCCTGGGACCAGGCCGTCGCCAAGGGCCGTTTCGTCGCGGACTCCAAGGTGCACGGCGCGGCCCCGGCCGCCTACCGCGCGCTCGACATCGTCGCCGCCGCGAAGAACGGCGACCTCCAGCAGGGCTACGACGCCGAGGACCTGGCGCTCGCCGACCTGATCATGGGTGGCGAACTCCGCGCCGGTATCTACGCGTTCAACCTGGTGCAGAAGCGCGGCAAGCGCCCGGCCGGTGCGCCGGACAAGTCGCTCGCGCGTCCGGTCACCAAGGTGGGCGTTGTGGGTGCGGGCCTGATGGCCAGCCAGCTCGCCCTGCTCTTCCTCCGCCGCCTCGAAGTACCGGTCGTCCTCACGGACATCGACCAGGAGCGCGTCGACAAGGGTGTGGGCTACGTCCACGCCGAGATCGACAAGCTGCTGTCGAAGTCCCGTATCAACCAGGACAAGGCCAACCGCCTCAAGGCCCTGGTCACCGGTGTGCTGGACAAGGCCGAGGGCTTCTCCGACGCCGACTTCATCATCGAGGCCGTCTTCGAGGAGATCGGCGTCAAGCAACAGGTGTTCGCTGAGGTCGAGGCGGTCGCCCCGGCAGACGCGATCCTGGCGACGAACACCTCGTCCCTCTCGGTCTCCGAGATGGCGTCGAAGCTGAAGAACCCCGAGCGGGTCGTCGGCTTCCACTTCTTCAACCCGGTCGCGATCCTTCCGCTCCTGGAGATCGTGCGCGGCGAGCAGACGGACGACGCGTCGCTGGCGACCGCCTTCGCGGTGGCCAAGAAACTGAAGAAGACCGCGGTCCTGGTGAAGGACGCTCCGGCGTTCGTCGTCAACCGCATCCTGACCCGCTTCATGGGCGAGATCCAGAACGTCATCGACGAGGGCACCCCGGTCGCCGTCGCGGAGAAGGCGGTCGAGCCGCTGGGGCTGCCGATGTCGCCGCTGGTCCTCCTCGAACTGGTCGGTCCGGCCATCGGCCTGCATGTCTCGGAGACCCTCAACCGGGCCTTCCCGGACCGCTTCACGGTCTCCCCGAACCTCGCGGCCGTCGTCAAGGCCGGCAAGCGCGGCTTCTACGTCTACGACAGCGGGAAGCCGGAGCTGGACCCCGAGGTCGCCGCGCTGCTGAAGCAGGGCGACTCCGTGCTCACCGAGGAGCAGGTCCGTGACCGCGTCCTGGACGCCGTAGCCCAGGAGATCGGGCTCATGCTCGACGAGGGTGTCGTCGCCGAGGCCCAGGACATCGACCTCTGCCTGATCACGGGCGCCGGCTGGCCCTTCCACCTGGGCGGCATCACGCCGTACCTGGACCGCGAGGGCGTGTCGCAGCGGGTGAACGGGAAGACGTTCCTGGCGATGGGGGTTGCGTCGGTTCCGGCGTGACGTAGCGACAGGTGAACGGGGGACTCCGCCGCTTGGCGGAGGCCCCCTTCTGTTCCTCAGTACGTTCCGCCGTAGTACGACGTGGGTGTCGCTCCTGCCGGGGTGGCCATCACCGTGAAGGGGACCCTGGTCACCGGGGACTCCGTGCCGGAGGCGTCGACGGCGAAGACGTCGACGACGTGCGCGCCCGCGCCCCACTGCCATCCCGCTTCCCACGACCAACTGCCGTTCGGGGCCACGGCGGTGCCGCCCAGCAGTACGCCGTTCTCCCGGAACCCCACCTGGGCGGAGGCGGTGGCCGAGCCGGTGAAGACGACGCGTGCGGACGGCACCTGCTCGTGGGCCACGGGTTCCAGTACCACCGGTGCGGTGGTACTCGGCCCGACCGTCGAGATCATCGCGGCCCGGTCCATGGGCGGGGCGATGGCCGCCTGGCCGGAGTCGACGGCCGTGAAGCGGACCTCGGTGCGCCGGGACTGGAAGCCGGCGGCGTCCACGCCGTAGACCTTCACAGGGTGTTCGCCCTTGCTCCAGGACCTGCCGAGTTCCCAGGACCAGGTGCCCCGGGCGTCGACGTCGGTCTGTCCGAGGTACTTGCCGTGCTCCCAGACGATCACCTTGACCGCGCCCGGGGCATGGCCCGTGAGCCGTACGGCGTCCCTGCGGAGCTCCGTGCCCTGTGCGGGTGCCGTCACCGCCGGCGGCAGGAACTCGTCGCCCCGCACCATGGTCGTGGCGGCGAGGTAGGCGTCGATGGCGGACCTGTCGCGGTCCGGTTCCTCGAATCCATTGCTCACGTAACCGAGGCGCGGGGCGATGCCGTCGATCAGGAGGTTGGCGATGCCCATCAGCATGGGGACGTTGCGTCCGGCGATCTGGGTGTGGTCCGCGATGTGCGGGGAGTCGCTGAAGACGAAGTTGAAGTTCTCGTAGTGCTGGAAGAGGCCCAGGAACGGCTCGATCTGGGTCGGGTACTGGTCGTCCTGGGGCGAGGAGACCAGGTAGACGTTGGCCGCACGGTTGACGCCGGAGCGGACCAGGTCGGGGACGAGGGAGTCGACGGTCCGCACGTTCTCCTCCGGCACGCCCTCGCCGAGCATGAAGCGGGCGACACCGGGGTGCACGTTCTTCACGTACGTGCCGATGGAGAACTGGGGCGCGATGGCGACGATGTTCCTGAAGCCGTACTTCAGGCCGAAGTAGAGGGCCGCGCTGCCGCCCTTCGAGCCGCCCCACAGGGTGACCGAGTCCGTGGTGAGGTCGAGGGACTTCATGACGTTCGAGATGAGGGTGACGACGGACTGCTCCAGGCCGAAGTCCATCTCCTTGCACAGGTAGTAGCTCCGGTTGCCCTCGAAGCTGTCGCGGATCCAGAGGATGTTCGCGCGCAGCTTGTCGAACACCCCGTTGGACCAGCCGTAGTCGCCGGGCGCGGAGAAGTTGGCGAAGACGACGACCAGGTGCCGGTTGCCCTTCTGCGCGTGGGCGAAGCGGTACTCGACCGGGAACGCGCCCGCGGCTTCGATGCCGGTGAGCAGCGGCCTCCCGTTCGCGGGTGCTGGGGACATGGCGGAATCCACTCCTGGGAGGGGTCTGGGTTCAGTGGGCGGGGGCGGTGGGACCGGCCGGGGTCGGGATGACCGCGAAGGTGACGGGGGCGGGCGGGGACTCGTCGCCGGCGGCGTTCACCACGAACACCTCGACGGTGTGTGGGCCTTCGGTCCACCGCCAGTCCGCGTTCCAGAACCAGCGGCCGTCGTGGGCGAGCGCGCAGGAGCCCAGGAAGACCCCGTTCTCCCGGAAGCCCACCTGGGTGGCGCCGTTGGCGGCGCCGGTGAACCGGACCTGTACGTCGAGGAGTTGTTGGAAGGGCTCCGGTGTGTGCACGAGCGGGGGCAACAGGGTCCCTACGGCCCCCGGGCCTGCCGTCGGCGCCGCCGTGACGGGTGCCGCCATGTGTTCCGAGGCGGTGAACCGGACGTCCGTACGCTCGGACTGGTAGCCGCTGGCGTCGACGGCGAAGAGCCGCACCAGGTGCTCGCCCGCGCCCCACGGCTGCTCCCGGAGCCACGTCCACGCGCCGTCGGCGCCGACCGGAGTGGACGCCAGGTACTTGCCGTTCTCCCAGATGCTGACGCGTACCGCGCCCGGGGCCCGGCCGGCGAAGCGGACGTCGGTCGTGGGCAGCAGGTCGTGGTGGCGCGGCGCGGTGACGACCGGCGCGGCGAACGACTCCTGCACCACGGAGGTCGACGCCAGGAATTCCGTGATGCCCGACGTGTCGGCGTCGGGCTCCTCGTAGCCGTGCCGGGTGAGGCCGAGGCGTGGCGCGATGCCCTCCACGAGGAGATAGGCGATGCCCAGCAGCGGGGGCGTGTTGCGCTGGGTCACCTTCCCGTGGCCGGTGATGAACGGGGACTCGCTGAAGATGAGGTTGAAGTTCGGGTATCGCCGCAACAGGCCGAGGAACGGCTCCACTTGGGTGGTGTACTGCTCGTCCTGCGGCGAGGACACCAGGTAGAGGTTGGCTTCGGGGTTCGCCCCCGCCGCCAGCAGGTCGGGCAGGACCGCGTCGAGGACCCGGACGTCGTCGTCCGCCATCGCCTCGCCGAGCATGTTCCTGCCCGTGTCGGGATAGACGTCGCGCACGAAGGTGCCGATCCGCAACTGCGGGACGCTGGCGACGATGTTGCGGAAGCCGTATCTGAGCCCGAAGTGGAGGGCCGCGCTGCCACCCTTCGAACTGCCCCACAGGGTCACGTCGTTCGGGGTCAGCCCGAGGGACTTCATCACCCGGGTGATGAGCCCGATGACGGACTGCTCGACCCCGAAGTCCATCTCCCTGCACAGGTAGTAGGTGTTCCCGTCGCCGAACCGGTCGCGGATCCAGAGGATGTTGGACCGCAGGTTGTCGAGGATGCCGGTGGCCCAGCCGTAGTCGTCCGGGGCGTAGATGTTGGCGAAGACGACCATCAGATGCCGGTTGCCGCTGCGCGCGTGGGTGAACCGGTACTCGACGGGGTGGCTGCCCGAGGCGTCGATCCCGCCGATCACCTTGCGGCCCTTGGCGGTTGCTTCAGACATGGCGTGCTTCACTCTCGTCGGGTGCTCCGGGCCCACCGGAAATGTGGTGTCCGGTCGGAGGGTCGGCCATCATGTCGTGATGCATCCCGCTACCTCCCCGTCCGGGCACATGGGCATCCCCTGGCGCAGGCTCGCCGTCGCCGCGGCGGCGCTGCTGGGGTTCGCCACCGTGGTGACGGTGGTGCAGACGTACGGCCCCACCCGCTCCTACGCGTCGCAGCGGACGCTGACCGTCGCGACCTGGAACATGTGCGGTGTCCGGCAGTGGGGTTGTGCCGCGACCGGCAGTTGGGCGCAGAAGCGGACACAGCTCGACCACCTCGCGACCCTGGACGGGGCCCGGGTGGTCTTTCTGCAGGAGACCTGCGACGCGGAGCTGGAGTCGGTGCGCCGGCGACTCGGCGCGTCCTGGCACACCGCGTTCCACGCCTACGCGGATCGCGACCGGGCGGGGCACACGACGCCGATCCGCTGCGCGACGCCCGGAGCGGGCACCGCCGGTTTCGCGATCCTCGCCGCCTATCGTCTGTCGGCCGTCACCACCGTGCCCGCGCAGCAGCCCACGGTGGGGGTGCGGCGGGGCATCCTGTGCGCCACGGTCGCGGCGCACGACGTCCGGGTGTGCACGGCCCATCTGAGCCCGCGGCACAGCGACGTCGTCCATCCCGAATGGGAGTTCCGTGACGACCAGTTGAAGGCACTGGCGCACGCGGGGGCCGCGCGGCGCACGGTGTACGGCGGTGATCTCAACGTGAATCCGCCGGGGTCCCGCAACCCCTTCTCCTGGGTGTGGCCGTCCGGCCCCTACACCACGCACCGGGAGTGCGACCAGGCGTCCGGGTCCTCCCGGTCGGGCCGGGCGACACATCTGTCCGGCCACAAGGTCGACTATCTCTTCACCGGGCTGCCCAGGGTCCGTTGCGCGGTGCGCGACACCGGCAGGTCGGATCACTTCGCCCTGCTGCTGCGGGTACGCACGGGCTGACGTCATGGGGTGCGCTGACCGTTCGATGTCATACGACCACGCCCTCGACGACCCTTCCCGGGGGCGGCTGTTCGGTGGCGGAACGATCCTGCGGCCGCACCATCTGCCGCTGCGGCCCGTTCGCCGCGCCGCGGGAGACGTGGGTGTCGGCCGGCATCGGCTGCGTGGGCAGCGCGTTCACGGACCGGGTGACATCGCCGACGAGCCGCACCGGGTGCCGCTGCGGGGTGAACCAGCCCTGGGCGGGCCGGCTGATCGGCGTGAGCGGGCGGCCCGAGTGACTCGTGTCCACGGTGCCGACAGCGGGGGCCCGCGCCTCCTCCGGCGCGAGGTCGCCGCCGGCGACCAGCATCCGGTCCGCGAGCCGTGCCGAGGCATAGCCGTCGTCGAGGTCGCAGAACTCCCGCTGGAACCAGCGGTACCGCTCGGCGTAGGCGTCCTGGATCCGGTCGATCTCCCGGACGGCGGTCACCAGGTCCTCGGAGGAGTACACCAGGGGGCCGGGCGCACTGCGTTCGAAGTCGAAGTAGAAGCCGCGCAGGGTGTCCCGGTAGTGGTCCAGGTCGTAGGTGAAGAACAGGATCGGGCGCCCGGTGTTGACGTAGTCGAACATCAGGGACGAGTAGTCCGTGATCATCACGTCGGTGATGAGGGACAGATCGGCCATGTCCGGGTAGTCGGAGACGTCGAAGACGAAGCCGTCGCCGGCTCCCGGCACCGGGTCGACCACGTTGGGGTGGCGGCGGACCAGGAGCACGTGGTCGGCGGCCAGTCGGGCCCGGGCGTCCGCGAGGTCGACCCGGAAGTCCAGTTTGTACTTGCCGGGCGCGTAGTACTGGTCGTCGCGCCAGGTCGGCGCGTACATCACGACCCGCTTGCCGTCGGGCAGTCCGATGCGCCGGCGGATCTCCCGCTCCCGCTGTTCCGTGCCCGGTATGCGCAGGATGTCGTTGCGCGGATAGCCGGACTCCACCATCTCGCCCGGGAATCCGAAGGCCCGCTTGAGGATCGGGGTGGAGAAGCTGTTGGGCGAGACCAGCATGTCCCAGTTCTGCACCTCCTTCTCGACCCGTTCCAGATAGCGCTGGTCCGCGAAGTGGATGGCCTCGATGTCATGGCCGATCTTCTTCAGCGGGGTGCCGTGCCAGGTCTGTACGACGACCTGGCCCTCGCGCTTCTGGAACCAGTCGGGCAGGTGGTTGTTGGCGACGACGTACCGGCTGGTGGCCAGTGCCTCGTACCACTGCGGGGACCACATGCGCACCGGTGTGGCGGTCGGGGGGACCTGGACCTGGTCGTCGCGGACGACCCAGAGGTACTCGAAGTCGAGGCCGCGCCGCACCAGTTCCTCGTGCAGGGCGCGGGGGCTGTCGGAGTACTGGGTGCCCTTGAAGGCGTCCAGAAGGATCGCGGGGCGCACCTTCTTCCGCCGCGCGGCCGGGTAGGCCTTGGTGCGCAACAGCTTCTGGCGGTACGGGCCGCGCGCATGGTCCGGCATGGCGGAGTGCACGAGGAGGGACAGCCGGTCGTAGGCCTCGGCCTGGAGTTCGTAGCGGCGCTCGTTCTCCTCGAAGTCCTTCGGGAAGGCGTCGACGAGGGACTGCTCGATCTTCACCATGAGGTCTTCGAGCCGGTCCTCGCGGGCCACCGAGGACAGGTCCTGACGGCGCAGGAAGAAGTCCCACCGCCCGGCGGCCAGCGGGATCTCGCCGGCCAGGGTCCGCATCGCGGCCGGCGAGAGGACGGCGCGGAAGGCGTTGCCGTCCCACTGGAGCGGGACCTCGCGTTCGGCCCCGTGCGCGCGGGAGCGCACCACGAGGTGGGCGTCGCGGAACTCGCGCGCGGTCAGCCGGTCGGCGGCCAGATAGCGGCCCGTGATCTGGAGGGAACCGTCCTCGCCCCAGACGAAGTCCCGCGCCATGGGCAGGGTCGCGCGCTCGAAGAGCACGAGGTAGCCGGAGCCGTTGCGATGGACGACGATTTCCCGGTCGCCCTCGCGGGTCTGCAGCGTGGAGGGCATGCGGTAGTGCCCGTCGGGCGTCTCCTCCGCGACCACCGGATAGATGGTCATCTTCCGGCCCTCGACGTGGAAGGTGGTCTTCCAGCCGTTGCTGCCCATGTTCCAGGACTGGGGTACGTCCGCCCCGGCCCCGGCGTCGACCCGGTGTCCCGGGATGAGCACACGCAGCGGAACCCGGGCGGTGAACGTGCACCAGCCCTCGCCGCCGGGCCGGAAATGGACCCGTGCGTCGTGCTCCCCCGTCCCGCTCATGCTGGTGACCCGGAGCTTGCCCCACTCGGGCACCTTGGGTCCGAGATAGACGCCGTTCAGCTCCAGTTGGTCGCCGTCGATCCGGTGGCCGGTGACCCGGCAGCGCACGATCTCCACGCGTAGCTTGAGCTTGCCCTGGAGGAACACCGGCAGGACACGGGTGTTCTTGTCGACATAGCGGTACGGCGGGTTGGCGGCGGATCCGGCGCCGCCCCGGTCGATGCCCCGGTAGCGGAACAGGCCGCGGCTGAGCACGCCGGCGGCGACGTCCCAGGTGCCCTCGACCCACTGGCCCCGGCGCTTGAGACGGGTGGTGTCGATCCTGGACTCGAAGCCGGCCCAGTCGTAGCAGTAACGATTCTGGTTGGACTGCTCGGTGGCCTGCGGCGCGTACGTGGTCTTCGCCGTGGTGATCACCATCCGCCCCTGCTTCTTGTTGCGCAGGGCGATCGCCTTCACCGACATGTGCTTCTTGTGCACGTTGATGAAACGGACGTACGCCGAGCCGCGCAGGGTGAGCAGATGGCCGTTCGTGCTCCAGCGGGCGCCGTCGAGCGACCCGTGCAGCGAGAACTCCTTGTCCAGTCGGTAGGCCTTTTTGTCGAGGCCGACCTCCCGGTCGCCGAGGTAGGGGTACTTGAGGTAGCGGTGGAACCGGCGCTGCACCGGCATGGGGCCGCCGCGGCGCTCGAACTGGATGACCTCCAGCAGCTCCGGCAGCCGCCAGTCGCGCACCAGGAGCCACTTGACCCGGGCGTCGGCCGGCAGTTCGTCGATGATGGTGGCGTCGGCCTCGTCGAGGAACTCGTTGGCCCACTCCATGAAGGCCTGCTGGTACTCCTCGTCCGCGTCCGGGAGCACCTTCAGATGCAGCATCAGGTCGGACTTGAGGCAGGCGAGGTCGTACTTGCGCTTGCTCTCCTCGTACAACCGGGAGCGTCGCTCGGCCAGGAAGCGGCTGACCGACTGGACGGCGGCGACCCGGTCGCGCAGGTTGGACAGCTCGGTGTGGCGCTGGGTGATCGAGGGGGCGGCGCCGCCCTCGCGCCGGCGCCAGAAGTAGACGATGTCGGTGACGACATCGACCTTGGCGGCCCGGAAGTGGGCGAACATGTTGACCCAGGAGTCCTCGTAGAGGACGCCTTCGGGGAACTCGATGAAGTGGTAGTCCCAGAAGGACCGCCGGAACAACTTGTTCCAGACCGTGCGGTCGTAGATGAGCGCCTCGAACCTGGTGATGTGGGTGCCGCGCCGGTTCTTCTGCATCGGGGTCTTGTGCAGCGGCGACTGCCACTTCTTGGTGGAGTTCATCATCTGCACGTTGCCCGAGACGAAGTCCGAGCCGGACTCCTCCAGCGTGCGGACGAGGAGTTCGTAGGCGTGCTCCGGAATGACGTCGTCACCGTCGACGAACGCGATGAACTCCCCGCGCGGATGCATGGCCCGCAGACCGGTGTTCCGGGCATGTCCGGGTCCCTGCGGCTCCTGGCGGATCAGCCGGAAACGCGGGTCCGCCGCGCAGAACTCGGCGGCGATCGCGGTCGAACGGTCGGTGGAACCGTCGTCGACGAGGATCACCTCGAAATCGCGGAACGACTGCCGTGCGATCGACTCCAGACACTCAGTGAGATAGGTCTCAACATCCTGAAAGGGAACGACAACACTGAGACGCGGATGATCCGCCAACTCCCACTCCTACCGAGACAATTCGCCCACTGAGCTTGGTCGAGAAGCCCACTTCGGGCGGACACCCCCCTGACTCGGCACGCCCCCCAGCCCCATCGCTGGCACGCAACTGCCGCCCCCATGGCCTCGGACAGAGCCCCCTCCACCGAGAGTCACAGGATCCCCATATTCTTAACAGATACTAACCATGGGTCAAGAGGCGGCCATGTGGTGTTCACCGCCACCCCAGCGCGAGTACATCCCCGCTTAAAACGAAGTCACAGGGGTGCCTATAGTTCAGCCACTGCACTGTTGTTTCAGTTGGGCCGGAATCCCCCCTACCCGGGCCCCGCAACTCCGCGTCGGCGGAGCCCGTGAGGAGAGGAACCGCACCCGATGAGCCACAGCGCCACGACCGAGCCCCGGCGTGCCCGAAAGTCGGCAAACCGCCACAACGGCACACCACCCCGCAAGAGACGTCGGGGGCGCATCGTTCTGCTGTCGTTGCTGGTCCTGCTGCTGGCGGCGGGCGGTACCGCCTACTGGCTCTACAGCGGCATCGACGGCAACATCAAGGGCGTCGACATCGACAAGGCGATCGGCGACGACCGTCCGGAGAAGCTGCCCACCTCGGGCCAGAACATCCTGATCCTCGGCTCCGACTCACGCGCGGGCGCCAACGCCGAGCTGGGCACGGGCAATGTCTCCGGCGCCCGTTCGGACACCGCGCTGGTGATGCACATACCAGAGGGACGTAAGAAGGCGGTGGCGGTCAGCATCCCGCGCGACACCCTGGTGACCCGCCCCAAGTGCACCAAATCGGACGGCTCCTCGGTCGCGTCCGCGAAGCGCGTGATGTTCAACTCCATCTACTCCCAGGTCGGTCCGGCCTGTGTGGTGAAGACCGTGGAGCAGATATCCGGGGTCCGCATGGACCACTACGTCGAGGTCGACTTCGCCGGCTTCAAGAACCTGGTGGACGCGATCGGCGGCGTGACCGTCACCGTCGACCAGGACATCCACGACACCTCCAGCGGCCTGAACCTGACCAAGGGCACCCACCGGCTGAACGGCACCCAGTCCCTCGCGTTCGTGCGCACCCGGCACGGCATCGGCGACGGCAGCGACCTCGGCCGGATAGGCCTCCAGCAGCAGTTCATGCTCGCGCTGCTCACCGAGATCCAGAAGCAGGACCTGCTGGGCAGCCCGGTCAAGGCGTACAAGATCGCCGACCAGCTCACCGCCGCGCTGACCACCGACTCCGACCTCGCCTCGCTCACCAAGCTCGCGGAGTTCGGCCGCAGTCTGAACGGCGTCAACCCGTCCACCATGGAGACGATCATGCTTCCGGTGGCGTACGACAAGGTCGATCCGAACCGGGTGGTGGCCGCCGAGCCCCAGGCGACCACGCTGTGGAAGGCGATCCGCACGGACTCGGAGATCCCCGAGTCGGCCAAGAAGTCCCCCGCGACAGGCGGCTGAGCCCTCCTCGGCCGTGCCACACGGCACGGCCGGTCAAGGCCGGGCATCAGGGGTCAGAGGTCCGACCAGGCGCCCAGGGTCAGCCCCGTGCCCGGCTCCTGCCGGGCGACTCTCGGTGTGCCGTCCGGGGTGATCAGCGCCATGACCACCCGCCCTTGGCCGTCCCTGGCCAGCGTCGGCGAGCCCGCGCAGGGCTCCGTCAGCGCGTACCACCACACGCCGTTGCCCTCGACACCGCCCACGCCGAACACCGCGTGTCCCTCGTCGTCCCGGTAGGCGAGGACGAAGCAGTCGTAACCGTCCACCGTCGTACGGAGCGTGGCGTACGGCCGCCGCGCCGGGGAGCCGCCCAGCGGAGCCGGCCAGCCGCCCGCCCGCCAGGACACCGCGCCACCGCTCTCGGCGTCGGTCCAGAAGAAGGTGGCCTGCTCCGGGCCGGTCTCCAACGCGGCGACAGTGCCTGGCGAGGGGCGCAGGGCGAAGCCGCGTGGACCCGTGAAGTCACCGCCGGCTTCGAGCTGCCGCCAGACGAACACCCCGGTCTCGGCGTCGGCGCACACCTCGATCCGCCCGCCCGACAGGGCCACCGGCGTGGGCCACGGGCCGATAGCGGCGCCGTGCAGTTCCTCCCAGGCCCGCCACTTGCCGTTCGCCGCCTCACGGCGCAGCACCAGGCCGCCGTGCGCGCCCCGGGCGAAGACGTGCACGCTGCCGTCCGCCGCGACCGCGCCCACGGGCGGACCCAGCAGCAACCCCTGCTCCCGGTCCTTGTGCGGGTTGCCCAGCGAACGCCAGTCCGTGAAGGCAAGCCCCGTCTGGTACTGGATCGCGTGCACGACGTCCATCGCGCGTGCCCCGTCGGCGCCGGTGCGCTCCCTGCGGCCGAGGAAGTGGACGTAGGAGTCGGCGCCCTGGACCACGGTCAGATGCGTCAGACCGGGCACGGGCACGACATGGGGTCCGCTCCAGTCGGATCCGGCCGTGGTGGTCTCGGTCCAGCGCAGCAGCCCGCCCTCGGTCGGCGCGTAGAGGCTGAGCCGGCCGTCCCTGCCGAGGGTCAGCCAGTCGCCGTGGGCGGCACCGGACGCGGTCGGACCCGGGTTCCGTACGCCCGCCCCGTCCTGACGTACGAGGTCGGCCGGACCTGACGACTTCTTCCGCATGGCGTGCCGCACTCCCCTGAAGCCGACGCTTCACGCGTACGGATTGGCTGAAACGCCGACCATCATATGTCGCCCGCACAGCTGTTCCCGTGCCGTATGGCGACAGCCCGCTCTCCTGGTCGGTCGCCCCCGCCTCCCCGTCGGTCAGACCTCCCGCCAAGCCTCCAACGCCAGCCCCGCCTCCTCCTTCCGCCGCGTGGCGAGGAGCTGTCCGGTGGACGGGGACAGCGTCGCGGCGGCCACCCGGTCGTCCTCGTCCAGGGTGAGGGAGACCTCGGCGTCGGCCGGGAGTTGAGGGCCCGACTCGGTCCACCAGGCGCCCGCGGACTCCTGCTCGGTGGGGTACGCGGCGAAGGCGACCCGGCCGCTGGCGGAGCGCTGGGCGAGCAACGTGCAGTCGTGGCCGTCGAGTTCGCAGCGGACCACGGAGACCGGGCCGGGACCGGCGGAGGGGAGGAGGGTGAGCGACTTGGCGCCGGGGCGCCAGGCGCAGAGGTCGCCGGAGTCGTCCGTGTAGTAGAGGGTGGTGTTCTCCGGGGAGGTGGCCAGCGCGCGGAGTGTGCCGGGGCGGACGCGGGCCTCCATCGCCTCCTCCAGCACCGGTTGTTCGCCCGGCTCCAACTGGTGCCAGTGCAGGATCGCGCCGGGTACCGCCGCGTACAGCTCGACCGTGCCGGACTCCCCCGTCACCGCCGCGAGGTCCTCGTGGACGGCGCTCCCCTTGAGGTCGCGCCAGGGTTCCCAGCCGCCCTTCTCGCGCTGGGCCAGCATGCTCACCCCGCCGCCCGCGTTGCGCACGAAGACATGGGCCCGGCCCTCCGCGTCGACCGCGACCGCCGGGACACCGGTGCGGTCGCCCTTCTTGTTCGGGTGGCCGATCGGGCTCCAGTCGAGGGCGGCGAGCCTGGGGCGGAAGTGCGTGGAGTGGACCAGCCCGGACTCGCCGGCCGCCGTGGGGCGCCAGGACACCAGGTGGGCGTAGCCGTCCGCGCCCTGTCCGATGCCGAGCGCTCCCGGGTGCAGCTTCTGGTCGCCGCCCACCCTGCGCGGGGCGCTCCAGAGGCCGCCGGGGCCGCGTTCCGCCCGGCACAGGACGGCGTCGCCCGAGGACAGATACACACTGAGCCGGCCGTCACGGCCGCGTAGGAGCCAGTCGCCGTTCACCGGTTCACTGTAATCGGGGCGGACGCATCGACGCAGGGTGCCCCCGCCCGCCGTGGGACCCTGTCCCCATGGACGAGGAGGCTCCCCTGCTGGTGATCGTCGACGGCGCGAACGTCGTCGGCTCGGTACCGGACGGCTGGTGGCGCGACCGCAAGGGAGCCGCCGAACGCCTCCGCGACCACCTCGCGACCAACGGCCTGCCCGGCCGCACCGACCCCGTGGAGATCGTCCTCGTGGTGGAGGGCGCGGCCCGCGGCGTGGACTCCGTCCCGGGCGTACGGGTGGACTCCGCACCCCACAGCGGCGACGACCGAATGGTCGAACTGGTCACCGAGGCCGGGGGCCGCCCTTGCCTGGTGGTCACGGCGGACCGGGAACTGCGGCGCAGGGTGGGGGAGTTGGGTGCGGAGGTCGCGGGGCCGCGGAGCGTACGGGGCTGAACGGGGTACGGTCGCCTGCCAGGCCGGCCCGCTCCATAGGACAAACCGCGTCCGGCCCCGCAGCCCCCACCCAAGCGAGACCCACGAGGCCGGACGGCCAACTCGGTTGGCTGTCGACAGGGTCGGGACCAGCAGCCCGGCCGACCGCCAAGGAGCCGAGGGCCTACGGCATGTTCCCGGCCGAGGGTCCGACAGGTCCCCCCGTCTCCGCCCCCTGCCGCAAGCCCAACCGGCTGTGCGTCCGGCCGTAGAAGAAGTACACCGCGAAGCCGATCGCCATCCAGATGGCGAAGCGAAGCCAGGTTTCGGCGGGGAGGTTGAGCATCAGCCAGAGGGAGGCCAGGACCGAGACGATGGGGAGGATCGGGACGAGGGGGGTGCGGAAGGAGCGGGGGAGGTCGGGGCGGGAGCGGCGGAGGATGATGACGCCGATCGCCACCACGATGAAGGCGAACAGGGTGCCGATGTTGACCAGTTCGGCGAGTTCGCTGAGGCTGGTGAAGCCCGAGACGATCGCGATGATCACGCCGAGGAGGATGGTCGGGCGGTAGGGGGTGCGGAAGCGCGGGTGGACGTGGGAGAAGAAGCGGGGCAGCAGGCCGTCGCGGCTCATCGCGAAGAAGACGCGGGCCTGGCCCAGGAGCAGGATCATGCACACCGTCGTGAGGCCGATGGCCGCGCCGAAGCTGATCAGGCCCGCGAACCACGGGTGCCCGGTGGCCTTGAACGCGTCGGCGAGCGGCGCGTCGATCGACAGTGAGCTGTACTTCTGCATACCGGTGACCACGACCGCCACGGCAACGTACAGCGTGGTGCAGATGATCAGCGAGCCGAGGATGCCGCGCGGTACGTCACGCTGCGGGTTGCGGGTCTCCTCGGCGGCGGTGGCCACGACGTCGAAGCCGATGAAGGCGAAGAAGACGACCGACGCGGCGGTGAAGATGCCCATCACGCCGAAGTTGGAGGGGGCCCAGCCGAACATCAACTGGATGAGCGGGGCCTTGAGGTTGCCGCCCGCCTCCACCGCCTGCGACTTGGGGATGAAGGGCTTGTAGTTGTCGCCCTCGATGAAGAAGGCGCCGGCGATGATCACCACGAGGACGACGGCGACCTTGATGGCGACGACGACCGAGGTGACCCGCGCGGAGAGTTTCATGCCCAGGACGAGGATGGCGGTGAGGACGAGGACGAGCGCGGCGGCGAGGATGTCGAAGCCGAAGCCGTGGGCGCCGTCCCGGCCGCTGAGCGCCTCGGGCAGATGCCAGCCCGCGTTGTCCAGCAGCGAGTGGATGTAGCCGGACCAGCCGACCGCCACCACCGCTGTACCGAGGGCGAGTTCGAGGACCAGGTCCCAGCCGATGATCCACGCGGGGAACTCGCCCAGCGAGGCGTACGAGAAGGTGTACGCGGAGCCCGCGACCGGGACCGTGGACGCGAACTCGGCGTAGCAGAGCGCCGCGAGGGCACAGACGACGCCGGCCACGACGAAGGACAGGGCCACCGCTGGGCCGGCGGTGTTCTTGGCGGCCGTGCCGGTGAGGACGAAGATGCCGGTGCCGATGACGACACCGACGCCGAAGACGGTCAGATCCAGGGCCGAGAGCGACTTCTTGAGCGCGTGCTCCGGTTCCTCGGTGTCCTTGATGGACTGTTCGACTCTCTTCGTCCGGAAGAGGGTGCTGCTCACGGGTGTACCTCCCACGCTTGGCGTCCTCGACATGATCGAGAGGGGGCGTGGTGCGTATGCCCCGACGCGGGCGGCTTCACGCGAACGGACCGCTTTCACCACTGCAAAGAGTGGTAAAAGCGGTCCGTACGGGCGGGTCTGCTCCTGTGTCAGTCGCGTGCCGGCTCCACCGAGTCGACCTCGGCGGTGGGCCGTTCGAACCGGCCGTCCAGCTTGGAGACCAGACCGGTGACCTGGCGGGCGATGTCGGGGGCGGTGAGGCCGATCTCCGTCAGCACCTCGGCGCGGGAGGCGTGGTCGAGGAAGCGCGGCGGGATGCCGAAGTCGCGCAGCGGGACGTCCACGCCCGCGTCGCGCAACGCCTGCGCGACCGCCGAACCGACGCCTCCGACACGGGAGTTGTCCTCGACGGTGACGACCACCCGGTGCTGCTCCGCGAGCGGGGCCATGGCCTCGTCGACGGGCTTGACCCAGCGCGGGTCGACGACGGTGGTGGAGATGCCCTGCTTGTCGAGGAGGTCGGCGATCTCCAGGCACATCGGCGCCAGCGCGCCGACCGAGACCAGCAGGACGTCCGGGGCGTCGGTACCGGGCGCGCGCAGCACGTCCATGCCGCCGATCCGGCCCACGGCGGGTACGGCCGGGCCGACCGCGCCCTTGGAGAAGCGGACCACCGTCGGCGCGTCCTTGACCTGTACGGCCTCGCGGAGCTGGGCGCGGACCTGCTCGGCGTCGCGCGGCGCGGCGAGGCGGAGGCCCGGGACGACCTGGAGGATCGACATGTCCCACATGCCGTTGTGGGAGGCGCCGTCGGTGCCGGTGACGCCGGCCCGGTCCAGGACGAAGGTCACCCCGCACTTGTGCAGGGCGACATCCATCAGCACCTGGTCGAAGGCGCGGTTGAGGAAGGTGGCGTAGACGGCGAAGACGGGGTGCAGTCCGCCGGTGGCGAGGCCCGCCGCGGAGACGGCGCCGTGCTGCTCGGCGATGCCGACGTCGTAGATCCGGTCCGGGAACGCGTCGGCGAACTTCTTCAGGCCGACCGGCTGGAGCATCGCGGCGGTGATCGCGACGATGTCCTCGCGCTCCTGGCCGAGCGCGACCATCTCGTCGCCGAAGACGGAGGTCCAGTCGGCGCCGGAGGCCTTGATCGGCAGGCCGGTGTCGGGGTGGATGGGGCCGATGCCGTGGAAGCGGTCGGCCTCGTCCTGGAGGGCGGGCTGGTAGCCGCGGCCCTTCTCGGTGAGGACGTGGACGATGACCGGGCCGCCGAAGCGCTTGGCGCGGGCCAGCGCGGACTCCATGGCCTCGATGTCGTGGCCGTCGATGGGGCCGACGTACTTCAGGCCGAGGTCCTCGAACATGCCCTGGGGGGCGATGAAGTCCTTCAGGCCCTTCTTCGCGCCGTGCAGCGTCTCGTAGAGGGGCCTGCCGACGACCGGGGTGCGCTCCAGGAGGTCCTTGCCGCGGGCCAGGAAGCGCTCGTAGCCGTCGGTGGTCCGCAGGGTCGCCAGGTGGTTGGCGAGGCCGCCGATGGTGGGTGCGTACGACCGCTCGTTGTCGTTGACGACGATGACGAGGGGGCGGTCCTTGGCGTCGGCGATGTTGTTCAGCGCCTCCCAGGCCATGCCGCCGGTGAGGGCGCCGTCACCGATCACGGCGACCACGTGGTCGTCGCGTTTCAGCACCTGGTTGGCCTTGGCGAGGCCGTCGGCCCAGCCGAGGACGGTGGAGGCGTGCGAGTTCTCGATGACGTCGTGCTCGGACTCGGCCTGCGAGGGGTAGCCGGAGAGGCCACCCCGCTGCTTCAGCTTGGAGAAGTCCTGGCGGCCGGTCAGCAGCTTGTGGACGTAGGACTGGTGGCCGGTGTCCCACAGCACCCGGTCCTTCGGAGACTCGAACACGCGGTGCAGGGCGATGGTCAGCTCGACCACACCGAGGTTCGGTCCGAGGTGGCCGCCGGTCTTGGAGACGGCGTCCACGAGGAAGGTCCGGATCTCCTCGGCGAGCTGGTCGAGCTGCTCCAGGCTGAGCCGGTCCAGATCGCGCGGTCCCCTGATGCGGGTCAGCAGCGGCACCCGTGCCTCCTTGCAGTAGAGCTGATCGAGCTGTTGCCGGGCTTGTCGAGTCTAATGTTCCGCCTTTGCGGACGGCGCCCGGGCTCTGCGTCGTACGTCACACGATCGGCTGTACCCGGGAACAGTCTTTCCTACGACATGACTGTGCCCGGTACCGCGTTCGGTACCGGGCACTGGTCGGCGAGGGCGCGGGTCAGCCGCGACCGGCGGCCTTCTGGCTCTTGCGGGACACGGAGTCGATGACGACCGCGCCGAGCAGAACGCCACCCGTGATCATGTACTGGATCGACGTGTTCATGTTGAGCAGGTCGAGGCCGGTCTGGATCGACTGGATGACGAGCATGCCGAGGAGCGCGGACCAGACGGTGCCGCGGCCGCCGAAGAGGCTCGTACCGCCGATGACCGCGGCCGCGATGGCCAGCATCAGGGTGTTGCCGCCACCGGCGTTGAGCGTGGCGCTCTGGGTCTGGCCGGCGAAGAACATACCGCCGACCGCCGCGAACCCGCCGGAGATGGCGAACACGGTGATGCGGATCATGGAGACGTTGATACCGGCACGCCGCGCGGCCTCGATGCCGCCGCCGACCGCGAAGACCTTGCGGCCGTAGGGGGTACGGCGGAGCACGAAGTCCACGATCACCAGCGAGGCGAGGAAGATCACCAGCGAGTTGGAGACACCGGCCGAGGAGTTCAGCACCGCGGCGGTGACGAACGCGGCCACGGCGAGCAGGCCGACCCGCAGGCCGATCTCACTGGTGGGCCGGAAGGGCACCCCGGCGGCCTTGCGGCGTCGCTGGTCGATGAGCGAGCCGAAGAGCAGCGAGGCGACGCCGAGAGCGGCCAGGATGTAGGCGCCGGCGATCGACTGGTCCATGAAGAACGAGCTCTGGCCGAGCAGGTGCACCGGACCCGCGTCCGGGATGTTGATGGTGCCGCTCGAACCGAGCAGCCACAGCATCAGACCGTTCCAGCCGAGGAAGCCGGCCAGGGTGACGACGAACGCCGGTACGCCGATCCTCGCGAAGAAGAAGCCGTGCAGCGCGCCGATGCCGATGCCCGTGACGATGGTCAGGACCAGCGCCAGCCAGCCGTTCATCCCGTGGTTGACCACGAAGACGGCGAACAGGGTGGACGCCAGACCGCTGACCGAGCCGACGGACAGGTCGATCTCGCCGAGCAGCAGCACGAAGACCAGGCCGATGGCGAGCATGCCGGTGGCCGACAGGTAGTAGCTGATGTTGGACAGGTTGTCCGCGCTCAGGAACCGGCTGTTCTGCAGCTGGAAGATGATGCCGATGACGATCAGACCGGCGACGACCGGCAGCGAGCCGAGTTCACCGCCCTTGACCTTGCGCTTGAACTCGGTGATGTAGCCCTTGAAGCCCTCTTCGCGGATCAGCAGACGAGGGTCGATGACGGTGGCGGCCGCGGCCGCGGCCGTGGGGTCGTCGGCCGGAGCCGGAGCGGTCGGTTGGACCGCGTCCTTCTTCACGGTGTTGGACGTGTCGCTCACTTTGCCGCCTCCGTGCTGCGCACCGCACGACGGGTCACGGCGTTGTCCGTGGCACCGGTGATCGCGGCGATGATCGTTTCCTGACTGGTGTCCTTCACCGGGAAGGAGCCGTTGTTCTTGCCCAGGCGCAGCACGTTGACGGTGTCCGCGACCGCCTTGACGTCGGCCATGTTGTGGCTGATGAGGATGACGCCGAGGTTGCGCTCGCGCAGCCGCTCGACCAGGTCGAGGACCTGGGCGGTCTGCTCGACGCCGAGGGCGGCGGTGGGCTCGTCGAGGATGACGACCTTGGGGTCACCGATCAGCGCGCGGGCGATGGCGACGACCTGCCGCTGACCTCCGGAGAGGCTGGCGATCGGGATCCGCACACTGGGGATGCGGATGGAGAGCGTGCTCAGCAGCTCCCGGGAGTTCTTCTCCATCGTGACCTCGTCGATCACGCCTCGGCGCAGCAGCTCACGTCCGAGGTAGAGGTTGCCGACGACATCGAGGTTGTCGCAGAGCGCGAGGTCCTGGTAGACCGTCGCGACTCCGAGTCCCTGGGCGTCGTGCGGCTTGTTGATGCTGACCGCGTTGCCCTCCCACTCGATGACTCCTTCATCGATGGGGTGCACTCCGGCGATGGTCTTCACCAGGGTGGACTTTCCTGCGCCGTTGTCGCCGACGAGCGCGACCACTTCTCCGGCGTGGACCTCCAGTTCGACATCGGTGAGGGCCTGCACCGCACCGAATCGCTTGGAGACTCCGCGCAACGCCAGCACGGGCGTAGCGGACACGTGAACCATCTCCTTCGCCGCCTGACCGGCGGGGATGCCGCGCTTGTCAAAAGGCGCGGAGGGTTGTGCCTAGGCACAGATTTACAAGATGAACATGCGCGCGGCCGATGCCAGTTGGCAACGGCTGCGTTCGCATCGGTTCCGATCGGCGCCCGCCCCGCAGCGGGGTGTGAAGGCGGGGCGGACGCCGAAGGGGCTTTGTCACCGCTGGGCGGTGGTTACTGCAGACCGGCCGTCTTGCACGCCGCGGCGTAGTCGGTGGTGCAGATCTGCGCGACGGTGTAGAGGCCGTCCTTGATGACCGTGTCCTTGATGTTGGCCTTGGTGACCGACACCGGGGTCAGGAGCTGCGAGGGCACCTTGTTGCCCGAGCCGCTGGTCTGGGTCGTGGTGGCGAGCGAGGAGATGCTCTTGTTCTGCGCCAGGTCGACGGCGAGCGTGGCGGCCGCCTCGGCCTCCGGCTTGAAGGCCTTGTAGACGGTGCTGGACTGGGTACCGGCGACGATGCGCTGGATACCGGCGAGCTCCGCGTCCTGACCCGTCAGCGGGATGCCGCTGATCTTGGCGCCCTTGAGGACGGTGGCGATGCCACCGGCCATGCCGTCGTTGGCGGAGTAGACGCCCGCGATGTTCTTGGCACCGAGCTGGGTGATGGCCGCCGACATCTTCTGCCCGGCGATGGTGTCCTTCCACAGACCGGACTGCTCGTAGGCGATGTCGACCTTGCCGTCGAGGGCCTCGTGGGCGCCCTTCTTGAACTGCGCGGCGTTCGGGTCGGCGTCGTCACCGTTGATCATGACGATCTTCGACTTCGTGGTGGCCTTCGAGCCCAGCGCGGTGAGGAGCGCCTCGCCCTGGAGCTTGCCGACCTGGACGTTGTCGAAGGACACGTACGCGGAGACCGGGCCCTGGGCCAGACGGTCGTACGCGACGACCTTGATGCCCTTGTTGACGGCCTGCTGGATCGAGGACTTGATCGCGGCCGAGTCCTGGGCGCTGATCACGATGACCTTGACGCCCTTGGTGATCATGCTGCTGACCTGCTGGGCCTGGGTGGCCGCGCTGGCGTTGGCGTTGTTGTACTCGACGGTGCAGCCGGAGCAGAGCTCCTTGACCTTGGCCTCGAAGTACGGCTTGTCGAACTTCTCGTACCGCGTGGTGACACTGTCGGGCAGGAGCAGGCCGATCTTGGCGTTGGTGCTGCCCGAGGCGCTGGAGCTGCTGTCGGACTTCTTGTCGTCTCCGGCCTTGCCACAGGCGGCCATGGAGACGGCCATCGTGGTGGCGATGACGGCAACGGCGGCACGACGCATACGCGTGTTCACTTCAGAAACCTCCCTGACGAGGCCGCGACGTTGCGGCCGAGGTGGCTGGAAGTCAACTCGGCCACGCGTGCGACGTCAAGAAGTAAATACTTAACGAGATGGCAACGGCGTCGTGCGTTCTCTAAGTGAAGACAGGTGTGGCCGCGGTCAGCGACCCGTCCAAAAGGGTCGAATCACCCATCTCGCTGAGTGCGAGGGCGAGTGCTCCGAGCACCTCCGCACGGCCTCCAAGTGCCCCCGGGAGAACGGACAGTTGACGCGCCGCACTGGGGATCGCATAGCGGCCGACAGACTCCCTGATCGGCCCGAGCACCAGCTCACCGGCCTCGGCGAGATCGCCACCGAGGACCACTCGGCTCGGGTTCAGCAAATTGCAGAGATTGGCGACTCCACTGCCGATGTGGCGGCCGACGTCGGCGATCACCCGACGACAGCCCGGGTCTCCGTCCCGCGCCAGTCGTACGACTCCTTCCATGGTCAGGTCGGTGCCGTGACTGGACTGGAGGAGCGGCAGCACATAGCGCGCGGCCGTGAAGGTCTCCAGGCAGCCCCGGTTTCCGCAGCGGCAGACAGGGCCGGACTCATCAAGAGTAATATGCCCGATTTCTCCCGCTGTGCCACCCGGGCCCCGGTAGATCTTGCCGTTGATGACCAGGCCGGCGCCGACACCGCTCGCGACCTTGATGTACGCCAGGTCCCTGACCCCCCGACCACTCCCCCAGACCAGCTCACCGAGGGCGCCCAGGTTGGCGTCGTTGTCCACGTGTACGGGCACCCCGAGGCGGCTGCCCAGCTCCTCGGCGGGTCTGGTGCCGGTCCAGCCCGGGAGGATGGCGGTGGAGCCCAGGGTGCCCGACTCCACGTCGATCGGCCCGGGCACACCGAGGCCCACTCCGGCGATCTTGGAACGGTCCACCCCGGTCGCCGTGATCAGCCGGTTGACCAGCTCTTCCGCCCGGTCGAAGCCCTGCGTCGAGGAGGCGTCCACGTCGACCGGCTCGGACTCCTCGGCCAGCACCTGGTGGGCGAGATTCCCAACCGCGACGCGCAAATGCGTGTGCCCGAAGTCGACC
The DNA here is from genome assembly GCF_040605995.1 of Streptomyces sp. NPDC005492. NCBI lineage: Bacteria > Bacillati > Actinomycetota > Actinomycetes > Kitasatosporales > Streptomycetaceae > Streptomyces > Streptomyces sp. NPDC005492. The sequence goes on along the minus strand of NZ_JBEXDX010000016.1, from coordinate 132,835 downwards.
CCGATGACGATGCCGGCGTCCCCGCTCAGCGACACGCTGCGGGCCCGGCGGCCACCCGCCGAGGTGGGCGTGACCTCGACCGTTCCGCCGTCCTTGAGCTCGCGCACGATGTTGGAGACCGTCGCAGCGGACAGGCCCGTCGTCCTCGCGATCTCCGCCTGCGTGAGCGACCCGGCCAACCGCACCGCACGGACGACCCGCTCAAGATTGGCTCGGTGCAGTGACGACTGCGACCCCGGAGTCTCCACGACGACCTCCTGCGCGCGGGACCGCATCGATGAGGCCCCGTCTATGTCCAACTAGTGAACTCTAAGCTGAGCCGTTCGGGTTGCCTCCCGTCAAGAGGTTGAACCGCATCGGGGGTCTCGGACACATACGTGGACACCGCTCCCGGCCGACCGGGAGCGGTGGTGGAACGAGGGGTTCCTTCTACGTCCTCCAGGCGCGCTACTTCAGCGTCGCCGAGGTCAGACCGGACTGCACCTGGCGCTGGAAGGACAGGTAGACGACGAGCATCGGGATCATGGCGATCGTCACGCCCGCGAAGAGAACGGGCAGGTCGGAGGCGTATCCCTGTTGCTGCTGGAGTTGGATGAGGCCCTGGGTGAGGACATAGCGCTCGGGGTCGGAGCCGCTCTGCGGCTGCATCAGGACCGTCGGCAGGATGAACTGGTTCCACTGGCCGAGGGTGTTGAAGATCCCGACACTGATCAGCCCGGCCTTGGCCATCGGCAACATCACTTGGAAGAACGTCCGGGTGTGCGAGGCGCCGTCGAGGATCGCCGCCTCGAAGACCGCCGTGGGCAGCGTGCGGAAGAACGCGTGCATGAAGAACACCGTGAACGGCATCGAGTAGGCGATGTAGACCAGGATCAGCCCCTGGTACGTGTTGAGCATGTCGAGGCGCTTGACCATGAAGAACAGCGGGACCAGCGCCAGGAACACCGGGAACATCGCGCCGGCGACGAAGAAGTAGTACAGCAGCCGGTTGCCCCAGAACTGGTAGCGGGCCAGCACGTACGCGGCCATCGAACCGAACAGCATCGTCAGCGGCACCGAGAACACCAGCACGATCACGGTGTTCACGAAGTAGTCGCCGATGCCCTTGCTCCAGGCCCGCCGGAACACGTCGAACGACCAGTTGTGCGGCCAGCCGAAGGCCGAGTTGCCGATCTGCACATCGGTCTTGAACGAGCTGAACACCAGCCACAGCAGCGGCAGCACGATCAGCAGGGCCCACAGGGCCAGGAAGCCGTGCGAGAAGGCGTTCAGTACGACGCCCTCGCCGCGTGGCTCACCGGGCCGGGCGCTGGGCTTCCCGGCCGAGGGCTGCGGCGGGACGGTGCCGCCCGCGGGGGCGGTCTCCTTGAGGGGTGCGCTCATCGTCGTATGTCTCCCGCTCAGAACTCGATGCGCTCACGGCGGGTGGCGCGCAGCGTGACCACGGACAGGACCAGGGTGAGCAGCAGCATGACAACGCCCATCGCGCAGGCGTAGCCGCTCTTCCCGAAGTAGAGGAAGTTGCGCATCAACACGGTCGACATGACGTCGCTGCCATGGTCGGGACCGCCTCCGTAGGCGCCCATGTTCGAGGTCATGGAGGAGACCAGGACGAACATGTCCATCGCGATGATGCCGAGATACACCCAGGCCGTCTGCACGGTCTCCCAGAGCAGCGGCAGGGTGATCCGGAAGAAGGACTGGGAGCGGTTCGCGCCGTCGATCAGTGCGGCCTCGTAGATGTCCCGCGGAATGGACTGCATGGCCGCGGAGAACAGCACCAGATAGAAACCGACGCCGTGCCACACCACGACCGCCATCAGCGCCCAGAGAACCACGTTGGGCTCGTTGAGCCACTCCACCGGATTGTTGGCGTCCACCAGGTGGAGTTTGATCAGGAAACCGTTGAGCAGACCGCCGCCGTCGCTGCGGTACACCGCGTTGAACAGCACCGCGAGAATCGCCAGCGACAGCACCTGCGGGAAGAAATAGACGATTTTGTAGAACCCGGAACCGGCGACACCCTGCACACCGCCGGCCTTGCTGCGCCCTCCCGCGTTCACCATGAAGGCGAAAAAGAGGGCCAGCAGAATGGTGATCACGGGGATGAACACCAGGAACAGGAGGTTGTGCCAGATGGCCTCCTTGAAGACGTCGTCGTGGAGCAGCGTTCGGTAGTTGTCCAGCCCGACGAACTTGAAGCTCTGCGACTCGCCCTTCCAGTCGGTCAGCGAATAGCCGAACGTCTGGATGTACGGCCAGATCACGAAGATCAGATAGAGCGCCACGGGAACGAAGAGAAATCCCGCGACGAACCTGTACTGCCCTTTGCGCATTGGCGTTTCCTGCCCCTGGTGTCCCGAGCGTGATCAGGTGGTGCGATCAGGCCTTGTGATCAGGAGTGCACGTTCTTCTTGGACGCCGGGTCCTTGGCCTGCTTGTCGACGGCGGCCTGGCAGCGCTTCAGCCACTCCTTGGGCTGGATGCGCTTGGACATCAGCTCGTTGGACGCGTTCTGGATGGAGGTGTCCATCTCGCTGTACCAGTCGGGGTAGAGGTAGCGGAAGGTGTTGTCGCCGGCCGCCTTGGACGCCTCGACCGTGGACTGGGTGCCCGGGCGCAGGGTGACGCTGGAGTCGACACCGTCCTTGAGGATGGTGAGCGAGTTGGCCTCCTTGGCGAAGAGGGTCGACCACTCCTTGGAGAGCATGTGGCGCATGAACTCCTTGGCGCCGGGGAGGTTCTTGGCCTTCGCCGGGATGATGAAGGGCTCGCCGGAGCCGGCCCGGATCGCCTCGAAGGGCATCTTGCTGTCGGCCAGCAGCGGCATCGGCAGGAACTTCATGTCGAAGTCCGTCGGCGTCAGCTTGAGCTGCTCGTTCTCCAGCCAGGAACCACAGGTGATGAAGGCGGCCTTGTACTGGTTCCAGCGGGTCTGCGACTCGGTGTGGGTCAGGCCGTTGGTGCCGGGCATCAACAGGTCCTTCTCCACCACCTCGTAGATCGCCTCGATACCGGCCTGTGCGGCGGCGGAGCCGACGAACGCCTTCGGGTCGAGGTTGTCGATCGCCTTGACGGCGTCGATCCCGCCCTTCTTGGCGATCAGGTCCATGATGGCGACGTTGATGTAGTACGGGTACTTGCCCTGGTGGGCGAGACCCCCGATACCGGCCGCCTTCGCCTTCTGGCACAGGGCGATGAAGTCGTCCCAGGTCTTCGGCGGCGTCCAGCCCTTCTCCTTGAAGAGCTTGCCCGAGTACCACAGACCCCAGACCGTGTAGATGTAGTTGAGGGCGACGACCTTGCCCTCCTGCACACCCGGGTCGAGGGTGCCGGGGATCAGCAGATCGCGGACCTTCTTGGTCGGGTCGTCGATCGCGGGCGCGTCCAGCACGGGTGACAGGTCGAGCAGCTGGCCGTTCTTGTACAGGACGTCGACCTTGATCTGCTGGGCGCCGGAGTCGTCCACGATGTCCGGCGGGTTGCCCGCGTTGAAGCGGGGCTGGAGTTTGCCGGTGATCTCCTGGGTGCCGGTGTGGGTCGAGCTGACGCCCAACTTCGTCTTGAAGTTGGCCTCCCACGCCTTGGCGTAGTCGTCGCCGTAACCGCCCTTGAAGACGACGACGTCGAGCGTGCTGCCCTTCTTGACGCCGAAGGGATTCGTCTTGGACGTGGTGCCCGTGGTGTTGTTGTCGCTGCTGGTGTCGTCCCCGCCGCCGCTCGCACACGCGGCCAGGAAACTCATCGTGGGTACGGAGATCAGACCGAGTGCGGCCGACCTCTTGATCAATTCGCGGCGGCCGACGCCGCCCAAACCGTTGTTCTCGGCGGAAGTGGATCCCATGCTCAAGTCCTCGCCTTCTCCAGGACTCAGGCGGTGAACCGGATCCTCCCCGGCACCGCGGTCAGGTCGAGCTTGGTCGTGCAGGAGGTACTTCGTGCGTGCTGCTTAGGGAGCGGTGTCGAACGCGACAGGTATAGTCCACTTCCCGCCGACAGAGCAAGATCGAATGCAGGGTAGGTTGTCGGTCTTTTCCGAAGTGAGACCTGGCGGAAATATGAACGCCCTGTGTGTTCGATGACGGAGAAATCCCCGTTATTGCCCTCGAATGCCACACTCAACACCCTTGACATGCCAGGCCACTTGACTCCCTACTGTTCCTTGCGCGTCGTAGCTGACAACGTTGTCCAACGTGCAGGGAGGGTTCTCTCGTATGCGGCACAGATGGTGGAGTTCGGCAGTCGCACTGGCACTGGTGGTGGGCTCGCAGGGAGTGGCGGTCGCGCTTCCGGACAAGGCCCCTTCCCCGGGCGGGGAGTTCGCCTCCTCCTTCGAGACGGGAGATCCGGCACCCGACTGGCTCAACACGGTCGACACCGCGCCGGACGGCTCCAAGCGCGCCTCCGGCGTCGACGGCGGCTACAGCAGCGGCATCCCCGGCAATGTGACCGACCATGTCACCGACGTCCGGGCCAGCTCCGAGAACACGGGCGGCGGCGAGGTGAAGGAGAACCTCGTCGACGGCGAGTCCGGCACCAAGTGGCTGACCTTCGAGTCGACGGGCTGGGTCGAGTTCGACCTCGACAAGCCGGCCAAGATAGTGACGTACGCGCTGACTTCGGCGAACGACTACGCCGAACGCGACCCGAAGGACTGGACGCTCCAGGGCTCGACGGACGGCAAGGACTGGAAGACCCTCGACACCCGCGCCGGCGAGACCTTCGCCGAACGGTTCCAGACCAAGTCGTACGACCTCGCCGAGCCGGCCGAGTACCAGCACTTCCGGCTCGACATCACGAGGAACAACGGCGCGAGCGGCATCCTCCAGCTCGCCGACTTCCAGTTCTCGACCGGCGGCAGCACCGCCCCGATCCCCGAGGACATGCTGTCGCTGGTCGACCGCGGCCCCAGCGGCTCCCCCACCGCCAAGGCGGGCGCCGGCTTCACCGGGAAGCGGGCGCTGCGCTACGCGGGCCGTCATACGGCGACGGGACGGGCGTACTCGTACAACAAGGTCTTCGACGTGGACGTGCCGGTCGGCCGTGACACCGCGCTGTCGTACAAGATCTTCCCGCAGATGGCCGACGGCGACCGCGACTACGACGCCACGAACGTCTCCGTCGACCTGGTCTTCACGGACGGCACCTACCTCAGCGACCTCGGCGCGACCGACTCGCACGGCTTCGCGCTCACTCCGCAGGGGCAGGGCGCGGCCAAGATCCTCTACGTGAACCAGTGGAACAACGTCCTCTCGCGGATCGGTTCGGTCGCGGCCGGGAAGACCGTCGACCGGATTCTCCTGGCCTACGACTCCCCCAGTGGCCCGGCGAAGTTCCGCGGCTGGCTGGACGACCTGAGCATCAAGTCGGTCGCACCGGAGAAGCCGAAGGCGCATCTGTCGGACTACGCGCTGACCACGCGGGGCACCAACTCCAGCGGCAGCTTCTCGCGCGGCAACAACTTCCCCGCGACCGCGCTGCCGCACGGCTTCAACTTCTGGACCCCGGTGACGAATTCGTCGTCGCTGAGCTGGCTCTACGACTACGCACGCGCGAACAACGACGACAACCTGCCGACGCTCCAAGCGCTGAGCCTGAGCCATGAGCCCAGCCCCTGGATGGGCGACCGGCAGACCTTCCAGGTGATGCCGTCGGCGGCCTCGGGAACGCCCAACACCGCTCCCACCGCACGGGAGTTGGCGTTCCGGCACGAGAACGAGACCGCGCGCCCGTACTACTACGGCGTCACTTTCGAGAACGGTCTGAAGGCCGAGATGGCCCCGACCGACCACGCGGCCTCGCTGCGCTTCACCTACCCCGGCGACGACGCGAGCGTCATCTTCGACAACGTCACCGAGCAGGCGGGCCTGACCCTCGACAAGGACACCGGGACCGTCACCGGCTACTCGGACGTCAAGTCCGGCCTGTCCACGGGCGCTACGCGGCTCTTCGTCTACGGCGTCTTCGACGCGCCGGTGACGGACGGCTCCTCCAGCGGGGTCAAGGGCTATCTGCGGTTCAAGGCGGGCGCCGACCACACCGTCACCCTGCGCCTGGCCACTTCGCTGATCAGCGTCGACCAGGCGAAGGACAACCTGCGTCAGGAGATCCCGGACGGCACCTCCTTCGACAAGGTCAGGCAGCAGGCGCAGAAGGTGTGGGACAAGCTGCTCGGCAAGGTCGAGGTGGAGGGCGCGACACCCGATCAGCTCACGACGCTGTACTCCAGCATGTACCGGCTGTACCTGTACCCCAACTCCGGTTTCGAGAAGGTCGGTTCGACGTACCAGTACGCCTCGCCGTTCTCCCCGATGCCGAGCCAGGACACCCCGACGCACACCGGCGCGAAGATCGTGAACGGCAAGGTGTACGTCAACAACGGCTTCTGGGACACCTATCGGACCACCTGGCCGGCGTACTCACTTCTGACGCCCGGTCAGGCCGGTGAGATGGTCGACGGGTTCGTGCAGCAGTACAAGGACGGCGGCTGGACCTCGCGCTGGTCCTCCCCCGGCTACGCCGACCTGATGACCGGCACCTCCTCGGACGTCGCGTTCGCGGACGCGTACGTCAAGGGCGTGAAGTTCGACGCCGAGGCGGCCTACGACGCCGCCGTGAAGAACGCGACCGTCGTCCCGCCCTCCTCCGGCGTGGGCCGCAAGGGCATGACCACCTCGCCCTTCCTCGGCTACACGAGCACCGACACGGGCGAGGGCTTCTCCTGGGCGATGGAGGGCTACGTCAACGACTACGGCATCGCGAAGATGGGTCAGGCCCTCTACAAGAAGACCGGGGAGAAGCACTACAAGGAGGAGTCGGAGTATTTCCTCAACCGGGCCCAGGACTACGTGAACCTCTTCGACAAGCAGGCCGGCTTCTTCCAGGGCAGGACCGCGCAGGGCGACTGGCGCCTCGACTCCTCGAAGTACGACCCGCGCGTGTGGGGCTACGACTACACGGAGACCGACGGCTGGGGCTACGCCTTCACCGCCCCGCAGGACAGCCGCGGCCTCGCCAACCTCTACGGCGGCCGGAAGGCCCTCGGGGACAAGCTCGACCAGTACTTCAGCACCCCGGAGACGGCCTCCTCCGACTTCGTCGGCTCCTACGGCGGGGTCATCCACGAGATGACGGAGGCGCGGGACGTCCGGATGGGCCAGTACGGTCACTCCAACCAGGTCGCCCACCACGTCAACTACATGTACGACGCGGCCGGCGAGCCCTGGAAGGCGCAGAAGAACGTGCGCGAGGTGCTGTCGCGCCTGTACACCGGCAGCGAGATCGGGCAGGGCTACCACGGCGACGAGGACAACGGCGAGCAGTCGGCCTGGTATCTCTTCTCCGCGCTCGGCTTCTACCCACTGGTGATGGGCAGCGGCGAATACGCCATCGGCTCCCCGCTGTTCACCAAGGCGACCGTCCACCTGGAGAACGGCAAGGACCTCGTCGTCAAGGCGCCGAAGAACAGCACGAAGAACGTCTACGTCCAGGGCCTGAAGGTCAACGGGCAGACCTGGACGAAGACTTCACTCCCGCACTCGCTGCTGGAGAAGGGCGGAGTGCTGGACTTCTCCATGGGCTCCAAGCCCTCGTCGTGGGGCAGCGGCAAGGAGGCGGCGCCGGTGTCGATCACCACGAACGACAAGGTGCCGACGCCCCGCAGCGACCAACTCGCCGGTGACGGCGCCCTGTTCGACAACACGTCGGCCACGGACGCGACGGTGACCTCGGTGGACCTGCCGGTCACCAAGGCCACCAAGGGCGTCCAGTACACGCTCACGTCGTCTACAGACCGCACGAAGGCGCCGACTGGCTGGACCCTCCAGGGTTCGAAGGACGGGACGACATGGAAGACGCTCGACCGGCGCTCCGGTGAGTCCTTCGCCTGGGACAAGCAGACGCGCGCGTTCTCGGTCGCGTCACCGGGCTCGTACGCGCACTACCGCCTTGTCCTGACCGGCAGTTCGACGCTCGCGGAGGTGGAGTTGCTCGCCTGAGGTCCGGTCACGGCACGGGGAGGCGGGGCAGCAGTCGGCGCAACGCCTCCGCGTGCTGGTGGACCCGTTTGACCACGCCTCGTCTGGTCGACGCGAACACCGGGACGTCCTGCGGCGGGCCGCACGCGGCGGCCGTGTACAGGTCGTCCAGCCAAGCGCCGCTCCCCCTGGTGCCGTCCGGCGCCAGGGGGATCAGTCGTGTCAGGACCTCCGATTCGGCGCCGCCCAGGAACCAGACGCGCACCATGAGGTCCGCGCGCAGATAGCGCAGACCGCCGTCTATGTCCTCCGGCGGCGCGAAGCCCTCGTCCCCGACCAGGAACGCGAAGGCCGTACGCGCTTCGGCCCGAAACTCCTCGGGCAGGTGCGGCCGTTTACCCATCTGCGGATGCTCGCACGCGTCGATGTGCCCCCGCCACCGGAACGGGCGAGGGCACACATTGTGGACGTCAGTTCACCGCAAGGGTGAACACATGGAGATCCGGGTCGTCCGGAAGTGTCACGCTCTTGATGGTCTTGCCCGTGGGTGCCGTGAACGGCTTGGTGGCGAACACATAGGTGACGACCGGGTCCTTGTCCGCACCGGCGACATTGCGGTACGGGGCCCGGGCGACGACCTCGTTGCCGAACTGCACGGTGCCGCCGCCCCCGCCGACCGTCCAGTCCGTGAAGGAGAGGTCGATCGCGTCGGTTGTGCCGTCGGTGTAGGTGACGGTCGCCTTGGTCTGCTGGTTGCCGTTGACCGCGCTGCCGACGAAGGACAAGGCGCTTGCGGGCTGCGGGAGTTGGACGGTCTGCCCGGCCGCAGAGACGTTGTCCGGGCGTCCGCCCGGCGAGTTCGGCCAGGTGAAGCCGAGCCCGTCCACCGTGCCCGTGCCGCCGGGGGTCAGCCCGGCCGCCGCGAGGGCCTGGAGGGAGTAGCTCCAGCCGCCTCCGTCGTAGTCCGCCTCGTCGTGCTCGCCGGTGTCGTCGGAGACGCCGGTGTTGTTGTAGGCGGCGAGGAGAGTGCCGGGCGCGGCCACGGTGAGGGACACCGGCTGCTGGTACGAGGTGTCGCCGGAGGTGACGGTGACCTTCACGTCGTAGAAGCCCTGTTGGACGTCGTCCGCGGCGGTGAGGGTGATGTCCTGGGAGCCGTCGATCACCGTGCCCTGGGCGGGAGTTGCGGTGACTCCGGTGGGCGCCTCGACGCGGTAGCGGACCTCGGGTCCGGTGCCGCCGCTGAGGGACAGAGCCCGAATGTTCACCTTGGTGCTGTCGCCGGGGGCGAGGGTCGCGGCGGTCGGGCCCACGCCGATCTGGTACGGCTGTTCGCCGGTGCGGAAGGACGGCGGGGCGTCAGCGGCGGCACTGCCCCAGGTGCGGTTCGGGGTGGTGGAGAGGGTGTAGTCGAGGGTGCCGCCGTCACGGACGAGGGAGGAGGAGAGCCAAGGGCGGTGGCTGGTACGGCCGTTGACCTTCAGGGACTGGATGTACGGGGCGTCGGTCGCGGCGCCCTTCGCGCGGATGGAGATGTCGTTGCCGTACGGGCGGTTGATTTCGATGCGCTCGAACAGGGGTGAGGCGAGAGTGAGTTCGGCACGGGAGGGGACCTGGGGGTACATGCCGAGCGCGGAGAAGACGTACCAGGACGACATCTCGCCGAGGTCGTCGTTGCCGGGGATACCGGCGGGGTCGGTCGTCCAGAGCTGCTTCATGGCCGCCCTGACCGTCTCCTGGGCCTTGTAGGGCGCGCCCGCGTAGTCGTAGAGGTAGGGGACGTTGACGGACGGCTCGTTGTCCAGCTCGGACTTGTCGCCGCCGCTGCCGGTGAAGGCCCAACTCCCGTCCGCCTCGTGGAAGAAGGAGTCGAGGCGGGCGAGGGCCTTGTCCGTGCCGCCCATCGCCGCGAAGAGGCCCGCCGGGTTGTGCTGGACCATCCAGGTGTACTGGGCGGCCGTGCCCTCCACGAAGCCGTTGCCGGTGCCCGGGGTGAAGCCGGTGACCCAACTGCCGTCGGCCTTGCGGTTGGCGATGTAGCCGCCGGTGGGGTCGGCCGCGATGTTGAAGTTGTTCTGCCACCACTGGGCGCGCTCGGCGAAGTCGGCGGCCGTGCCCTTCTCCCCTGCCGCCGTGGCGAGTTGGGAGAGCGCGAAGTCCGCCGTGGACATCTCCAGCGTCTCGGCGGCGCCGCCCCAGGCGTTGGAGACGGACGGCATGTACTGCAGGGCCAAGTACTTGTCCAGGGACGGGCGTTGGCCCACCGACAGCACCGGCTTGCCCGAGGAGGACAGGTCCTGGGCGGTCGGTACGGTCGCCGCCCGCACCAGCGAGCCGAGTGCTCCCTTCAGGTCGAAGTCCGTGCCGCCGAAGGCGCGGATGCCGGCCAGGGCGGTGGGTGAGGGGTCGCCGTTCATGACGTGGGTGCCACTCGCGCCGTGCAGCCAGCGGTCCCAGACTCCCCCGTTCTGCCGGGCGAGTTCGTAGAGGGACTGGGCGATGTCGGAGCCGGTGCGCGGACTGAGGAGGGTGAGGAGCTGGACCTGGGAGCGGTAGACGTCCCAGCCGGAGAAGGTGCCGTACTGCGCCTGATGACCGCGCCCGACCGTGTGCACCTCGCCGTCGCTGCCCGTGTATCTGCGGTCGGTGTCGCTGATGACGTTCGGGTGCAGGAGGGAGTGGTAGAGCGCGGTGTAGAAGGTGGTTCGCTCGGCCTCCGTACCGCCGCCGACCTCGATCGCGCCGAGTTGGTCGCGCCAGGCGCGGTGGGCCGCGTCCTCGACCGCCTCGAAGGAGCGCCGCGGCGGGTTCTCCGCCGCGAGGTTGGCCCGGGCGCCGGCCTGACTGACGTAGGAGATACCGACCTTGACGCCGACCGGGCCGCTGCCGGGCTCGAACTCGACGTAGCCGCCCGCCCCCTTGCCCGCGACGGGCCGCCCGCCGGAGGTGAATCCGCCGGTGCCGCCGGTGGCGGAGGTGGAGCCCGGGGTCAGGGTCCCGTCCTGCCAGGTGCCGGTCGACTTGAAGGCGCGGTCGAAGTGGGCGGTGAAGTACAGGGTGTAGTAGGCGCGTTGGCCCTCGGGGTCTAGGTAACCGCAGAAGTTTCCGGAGGTGACTGACCCAGAGACCGTGCGGGTCCTCGGGTCGATGGTGACCGACGAATCGGTTGATCCCACCTCGGAGTTGGCTGTGCGGATCAGCAGCGAGGCAGGCTTGTCCGCCGGGTAGGTGAAGCGGCCGGAGCCGGTGCGGGCCGTCGCCGTGAGATCGGCGGTGACGCCGGAGGCGAGGCCGACCCGGTAGTGGCCGGGCTCGGCGGACTCGTCGGTGTGGCTGAAGTCGGAGGCGTAGACGGCGTCCTTGGTGTCGCTCGCCGGGGACGAGGTGACCTCGCCCGCGTACGGGAAGAACGGGATGTCGCCGCTGCCGCCCGCGCAGCCCGTGCCGGACATGTGGGTGAGGCTGAAGCCGCGGATGCGGGTGGCGTCGTACTGGTAACCGCCGGGCGCGGCGGTGCCGGTGGCGCTGCCTCTGGTGTTCTCCGGGCTCCAGGAGAGCATGCCGAAGGGCATGACGGCGCCCGGGAAGACATTGCCGCCGTTCTTGGTGCCGATCAGCGGATCGACGTACGCGCTGGGGTCCTTGACCAGTTGGGCCGGGACGGCGGTCGCCGCCAGGGCGGGGGTGGCGCCGCCGACCGCGAGGGCGGCGGCAAGAAATAGGGACATGGGACGGAAACGCATGACGCGGCCCCTCCTCCTTCGGACGGGTCGCGCACCACAGGTCGCACAAGCCGCGTGGACAGTAACGTGCGCCACCCGTACCACGGAAGGGCGCGTGCTCCGGCGCGGGCGCACGGGGCGGCCACTCGGACGGTGCACCTTGGTCAACTGGGTTGACATCGTTGTCCGTTGGAGCAGTAAAGTCATAGGGAGACCATTCGACAACGTTGTCGCACCGCAGCGTCGCCTCAAGCCACGCACCACCCGGGCGGGTTCACCCCCATGACCCGCCCGGCTCGCGGACCCGGTGGCCCCCCGCCCACCGGGTCCGCCCCGAGCAGCGGGTCAACCGACCTGGCAGGGCAGGGTCGTTGCCGCGTCGCCTCCGTCGCCGTTCACGACGTAGCCGAAGGTGGCGCTCTGTCCCGGACTCAGCGAGCCGTTCCAGTCGACGTTGTGCACCATCACGTCCTGGCCGCTGTAGGTCGCGTTGCCGTTCCACAGGCTGGCGACCGACTGACCGCCGGGGAGCGACCAGTTGACCATCCAGCCGAGCATCGGGACGTCACCGCTGTTGGTGACGGTCACCTCGGACTGGTAGCCGCCGGGCCAACTGCCCGTCGTACGGCGGGTGGCGGAGCAGACGCCCGGCACCGGGTCGGTGGGGTTGCCCGGGTCGTGAATGCCCGTCACCTCGCCGTTGCCGCCGTCGAAGACGACGTCGGAGCAGGAGTAGAAGGTCTCCGTGCTGTCCGAGCGCTGCCACACCATGTAGATGATGTGGCGCCCCGACTTGTTCGCCGGGAGCTGTCCGGTCCAGGAGTAGTTGGCCTCGACCGTGCCCGGGGTGCCGTTGAGCGGCGGGTGGTCGACGGTGAGGAACGGGGTGTCCTCCATGTCGTCCCAGGTGAGTGTCTTCGTCGGGTCGAAGCCGTCCTTGGTGATGTAGACGTAGAACCAACCCGGGTGTGCCGCCCAGGCGTTGTACGAGAAGTCGACCGTCGCGCCCGAGGTGAGGTGGGTGAGGGGCCAGTCGTCGCGCGGGAGGTTGAAGCCGGTGAAGTTGGGGTTGCCGCCGCTGCACAGCTCGCCGTCCGGCACGAAGCCGCGGGTGCGGCCGGCGCCGTCGGAGCGGAGCACGGAGAACCAGTTGTAGAACGGCGTGGTCCCGCTGACCTGTTGGGCCGCCTTGCAGGCCTGGTTGACCGGTTTGATCTCGCCGGTGTCGGTGAGGGCGTCCTGCCAGCAGAGGAAGGTGCGGCTGCCGGGTTTCATGGGGGTGCCGTGGGCCTCCGCCCGGCCGCCGGTGGCGAGGATCAGGGCCAGGGCGGGGATGGTGGTGAGGAGGGCCATGAGCACGAGGAAGAGGGCTCGGTGGGGGGTGGGGCGTGGTAATCGCGGCGTGATGTTCGATGAGGTTCCGTTTGATGCTGTCATAGACATGACACTTCTACGTCCCTTCGCTCGGCGGTCGTGAGGAACGTGCGGATGGGGATGCGTGGGGTGGGGCGATCCCGGGGGCATCAGACGGGTTCCGGACCGTCGGACGATGGGAGCGCTCCCACCCCACTTGTCCGTGAAGTTAGCGCGGACTGGGGAGGCTGTAAACGGCGGGCGGGGGGTTAAGTGGCGGGCGGGGCGGGGTTGTTCGGGGAACCGGTGGAGTATTCCGGCTCATCGGTAGTGTGGGTCACCATGATGCGCGCCTGGACCACGCCGATACTGCTCGCCCTCTGCGGCTCAGCCCTCGCGACCGCGCTGTTCTTCGGGGGGAACCCCGGCCCAGCCGCGGCACTCCTGCTGGTGTTCCTGGCGCTCGCGGGCCTGAACTCGCCCCTGATCTTCCCGAGGCCGACCGGCATGCGGGAGGCGGAGCGCCGTAGCGCGGTCGACGGCCGGCCGGTGGTCCTGTGGCGTCCGGGCTGTGCGTACTGCATGCGACTGCGCATCCGACTGGGCCGCAGCGGCCGCCAGTTGCACTGGGTCAACATCTGGCGCGATCCCGAAGCAGCCGCGGCGGCGAGGGCGGCCAACGACGGCAACGAGACCGTGCCGACGGTCGTCGTGGCGGGCGAGGCACACACCAATCCCGATCCGGCCTGGGTGCGCGAACAGCTCTCGCCTTCCGCGTGAAGTCCATACGATCCCGGCATGATCGCAGTCGTCATCACCGTCACGCTGACCTTCACCGGGTTCGTCGTCACGTATCTCAACGGTCTGCGGCTGGCGCAGCGGCAGGAGCGGCTCGCTCGGGTCAATCGCCAACTCAGCGAGTTCTACGGCCCGTTGTTCGCGCTGGCCGAGGCCAACGCCCGCACTTTCGCCGCGTTCCGGCAGCGGCACGCCCGCCCCGGAGGCATCTCACCCTTCGCCGACGCCACTCCGCCGACCGAGGAGGAGTCGGCGGAGTGGCGGCTGTGGGTGACGGCCGTTTTTCTGCCGATGCTCCGGGAGATGCGCGAACTCGTCGTGGGGCGCGCGGATCTGCTGCTCGAACCGGAAATGCCCACCCTGCTGCTGGAGTTGTGCGCACACGCGGCGGGATACGAGATCACCGCGGCGCGTTGGGCGCAGGGCGACTTCTCGGAGCATCTGTCGCTGGTCCCGTTCCCGGGCCCGGAGCTGGCCTCCTACGCACGCCGGGGCTTCGGTGAACTGAAGCTGGAGCAGGCGCGGCTGCTGGGCCGCACCACAGCGACCCCACAGACTTGACCCAGTTTTGGCCAACCGCGCTATGTGGTGGCTGGAGTTCAGTCCTGTTCACTTGTCGCGTCCACGGGGTTGGTTCTTGACGTTTTCTGAGTCAAGTGGGCGTTGCGATGGAGGAACAGCTCATGAGAAGACAGATCCGCGGAGTACTGGCCGCGTTCACCGGAGCGCTGCTGCTCACCATGGGAATCACCGTGTCCGGCGGTCAGTCCGCGCGAGCCGATGACAACGGTGTCGGGCTCAAGCCCGTGCTGGGATGGAGCAGTTGGAGCTTCGTCCGGCGTAACCCGACCGCGCAGACCATCGAGGCACAGGCGAAGGCGCTGAAGACCAGCGGCCTGGCCAAAAACGGCTACGTCTACGCCAACATCGACGACTTCTGGTATCAGTGCCCGGGCGACCAGGGACCGGACGTCGACCAGTACGGCCGCTGGGTCACCGACCCCGTCAAGTTCCCGCCGCGCGGGAGTGAGAACGGCATCCAGGTCGTGGCCGACTATGTCCACGCCCTCGGGCTGAAGTTCGGCCTGTACGTCACCCCCGGCATCTCGAAGCAGGCGGTCGCCAAGAACACCGAGATCAAGGGAACGCGATACCACGCACGGGACATCGCCACCACGACGACCGAGAACAACTACAACTGCGGCGGCATGGTGGGCATCGACTACACCAAGCCCGGCGCGCAGACGTATGTCGACTCGTGGGCCGGTCAGTTCGCGGGCTGGGGCATCGACTATCTCAAGATCGACGGTGTCGGCACCTCCGACCAACAGGACGTCCAGGCCTGGTCGGACGCCCTGCACCACACCGGCCGGCCCATCCATCTGGAGCTGTCCAACAACCTCGACATCAACAACGCGGCCACCTGGAAGAAGCTCTCCAACGGCTGGCGCACCGGTGGCGACGTCGAGTGCTACTGCGGTCCTGACGGCAGTAGTTACCCCCTGACCACCTGGGCCTCCGTCGCCTCGCGCTTCGACCAGGTCGCGGCCTGGGCACCGTACGGCGGACCCGGCGGTTACAACGACTACGACTCCCTGGAGATCGGCAACGGCGCGAACAACGGCCTGACTCCCGACGAGCGCAGGACCCAGATGAGCCTGTGGTCGCTGGCCGCCTCTCCGCTCATTCTCGGCACCGACCTCACCCATCTCGACGCGGCCGACCTCGCGTTGCTGAAGAACACCGACGTCCTCGGGGTCGACCAGGACGGCATCGACGCCCAGCGGATCTCCTCGGACGCCAACTCCCAGGTGTTCGCCAAGACCGAGGCCGACGGCGATGTCGTGGTCGGTCTGTTCAACACCGGGTCCGCTCCCCGGGAGGTGGCTACGACCACTTCCGCGCTGGGGCTGGCCAAGGCGCGCGACTACTCCCTGCGGGACCTGTGGAGCCACGGGCTGACCGAGTCCGCGGGCCGGATCGCCGCCGACGTTCCGGCGCACGGCGTGGTCCTGTACCGGGTGCACGGGAGCCGGCACGTGGTGTCCGGCGCGGCTCCGGATGTCTCCTTCGGGCTCAACTGGGCCCCGGCGGCGAGCGACAGCACCACTCGTACCGTGACCGCTGTCCTGTCCGACAACGGGTCGCGGCCGGTCGCCGATGGCGCCCTGACCCTCACCGGGCCGGCGGGCACGAAGATCACCACGCGGTCCGCGACCACGGCCCGGACGATCCGCGGCGGCCACGCGCTCAAGGCCACCTACTCCGTGTCCATCCCGCCCTCGGCGAAGCTGTTCGCCTCCAGCGACTTCCAGGGGACGGCCACCTACCGCTTCCGGCCGGACGGGAAGACCCGGCTGACCGCCGGTGACACGATCACCGTCAACCACCAAGTGACCGCCCCTTACCGGACGTTCGCCTCCACCACGGCGAGCTTCAGCGAGTCCGGCAGCCAGATCGGCATCCGCGCCCAGGGCGCCGATCTGTACAACGGCACCAACGAATACGGCACGGTCTATCTGCCCGGGGCCGAGCACGACGGTTCGACCACCACGGTGAAGCTCGACTCCCAGTCGGACACGGACGTCTGGGCGAAGGCCGGGATCATGGTCCGCAACGACATCACCCAGCCCAACACGTCTCCCGGCTATCTGGCCCTCGTCGCGACCCCGGGCAACGGCTATCTGCTCGACTGGGACAGCGACGGCGACGGGAAACTGGACTCCCAGGACTCCACCGGTACCGCCGTCTACCCCTCGTGGCTGAAGCTCGTCCGTGACGGCACCTCGTACAGCGGTTACTACTCGACCGACAACGCCACCTGGAACCTGGTCGGCACCATCAATGTCCCGACCGCCGCGGCCACCCAGGACGTCGGCCTGACCCAGACCTCGCACGCCTCGGGCACCACGGGCGAGGCCGACTTCGACGGGTTCACGAGCACTCCCTAGCAGTCGCGGACACGCGTCCGTGCGGCGCCTGGTGCTCTTCTAGACCGGGGCCGTGCGGGCGCGTATCGCCGTTTCGGCGGGCGGTAGTTCGGCCGCCGGGAGTTCGATGGTGAACTCCGTGCGGCCCGGCACACTGGTCACGTCGATACGGCCGCCGTGCGCTCCCGTGATCGCCGCCGCGATGGCGAGGCCGAGGCCGGAGCCGCCCTCCTTGCCGCCGGCCCGGGTGCGGGAGGCGTCGGCGCGGGTGAAGCGTTCGAAGACGGTGGGGAGGAGGGCCGGGGGGATGCCGGGGCCGTCGTCGCGTATCCGGATGACGACGGTGCGGTCGGCCGTGGCCTCGACACTCGCGGTGACCGTCGTGCCAACAGGTGTGTGCACACGCGCGTTGGCCAACAAGTTGGCCAACACCTGGTGCAGACGGGCCTCGTCGCCGACGACCAGTGCCGGGGCGTCCAGGGACAGGTGCAACTGCCAGTCGTGGCCGGTGCCGGCGGCCCGCGCGTCCCACACCGCTTCGGCGAGCAGGGCCGCGAGGTCCACCTCGGCGGACTGCAGGGGCCGGCCCTCGTCCAGCCGGGCGAGCAGCAGCAGGTCCTCCACCAGTCCCGTCATACGCGCGGACTCGGCGGTGACCCGGCGCCAGGCGAGACCCGGTTCGATGCGGTCGGTGCCGCGGTTCATCAGCTCGGCGTAGCCCGCGATGGAGGCCAGCGGGGTGCGCAGTTCGTGGCTGGCGTCGGCGAGGAAGCGGCGCATGCGTTCCTCGCTGCGGCGCATCTGCTCCTCACTGCGCTGGCGTTCGGCGAGCGAGGACTCGACATGGTCGATCATGCGGTTGAGCGCGGCGCCGACCTGACCGGCCTCGCTGCCGGGGTCGGTGTCCCGCTCGGGCACCCGGGTGAGGGCGGTGACCTCGCCGTGGCCGAGCTGCGAGCGCGAGACCTCGACCGCGGTGGCGGCGACCCGGCCGAGCGGCCGTAGCTGCCGTCGTATGACCACCGCGCACAGGCAGCCCGCCACGGTCAGTCCGACGAGGGCGATGACCGCCTCGACCACGACCAGGCCGCTGATCATGTCCTGTACGTCGTCCATCGGAAGGCCGGTGAGGACCCGGACGCCATCGGTATCGAGGGCCGTGAGCCGGTAGGTGCCGAGGCCGGGCACGGACCGGGTGTGCTTCGCACTGTCGGCGGTGACGCCCGCGAGGGCCGTGCGCTGGGCGGCGGTGAGGTTCTGGGGCGGGGCGTCCTGTCTGACGACGGCCGCGGCGATGATCTTGCCGTTGGCGTCGAACCGTGCGGCGAGCGTCCCGACGGCGTGGCCGTTCTCCATGAGGAACCCGAGGTCCCCGTCGGAGCCCGGGTGGTGTTCGGCCCCGCCCAGGCTGCGTTGGGCCGCGTCGCCGACCCGGTCGTCCAAGTTGCCGAGCAGATAGGCACGTTGGGCGAAGGCGGTGGTGAGGGACATCGCGGCGCATACGACGACCAGGGAGGCGCTGATGAAGAGGAGGAGTCGGGTGCGGAGTGAACGGCCGTGCAGGCGGCCCCGGTTGCGGGTTCGGAGGTTCATCTGCCGTCCTCCACGGGCCGTATGGCGTATCCCATCCCGCGCACGGTGTGGATCATCGGTGCCCGGCCGCGGTCTATCTTCCGGCGGAGGCTGGAGATGTAGACCTCGACGAGGTTGCCGCCGCCGTCGAAGCAGGTGCTCCACACATGGTCGAGGATCTGGGCCTTGCTCAGCACCTGGCGGGGGTGGTCGAGGAGCAGGGTGAGCAGGTCGAACTCCTTGGCGGTGAGCTGGATCGACTCGCCGGCGCGGCGCACCTCGCGGGTCTCGCCGGACAGGGCGAGATCGCCGAGGACCCGTACGGAGTCGTCGGTCGGGGTCCGTTCGCCGCCCGCCCGGCGCAGCAGTCCGCGCAGTCGCAGGACGACCTCTTCCAGGGAGAAGGGCTTGGTGACGTAGTCGTCGGCGCCCGCCTCCAGACCGTCGAGGCGGTGCTCGATCGCGTCCCGCGCGGTGAGCATGAGGACGGGCAGCCGCGGGTTCTCGTAGCGCAGCCGGCGCAGCACCTGCACGCCGTCGAGGTCGGGCAGCATGCCGTCGAGGACGACGGCGTGCGGGGCGCAGCCGCGGGCGATCCGCAGCGCGCTCTGCCCGTCCGGCGCGGGGTAGGGCCGCCAGCCGGCCTCGGTGACCGCGACGGAGAGCAGCTCGGTGAGCGCGGGCTCATCGTCGACGATGAGTACGCGGACTCGGCTGCCGCGGGGCCCGGAAGTGCCAGTCATGTACCGATACTGTCCCGGTCCGCTGGGGGAAGCCTGTGTTCCACCTGAGCCTTGGCGATGTCCTGCGCGGTCCTACGGCAGGGAGATGCGAAGGGCCGCACCCCCGTCGCCGGGGATGCGGCCCTCAACTGCCTTGCCGTGGCCGCTAGTTGCGGATCAGGTTGCGCAGCACGTACTGCAGGATGCCGCCGTTGCGGTAGTAGTCGGCCTCGCCGGGGGTGTCGATGCGGACGACCGCGTCGAACTCCACACCGGTGTCGGTGGTGACCTTGACCGTGGCGGGGGTGGTGCCGTCGTTCAGCTCGGTGATGCCGGAGACGGAGAAGGTCTCCTCGCCGGTCAGTCCGAGGGACTCGGCGGACTGGCCCGCCGGGTACTGGAGCGGGATGACGCCCATGCCGATGAGGTTCGAGCGGTGGATGCGCTCGTAGGACTCGGCGATGACGGCCTTGACCCCGAGGAGCGCGGTGCCCTTGGCGGCCCAGTCGCGGGACGAGCCGGAGCCGTACTCCTTGCCGGCCAGGATGACCAGCGGGATGCCCTGCTCGATGTAGTTGCGCGAGGCGTCGTAGATGAAGGAGACAGGGGCGTCCGGCTGCGTGAAGTCGCGGGTGAAGCCGCCCTCGGTGCCCGGCGCGACCTGGTTGCGCAGGCGGATGTTGGCGAAGGTGCCGCGGATCATGACCTCGTGGTTGCCTCGGCGGGAGCCGTAGGAGTTGAAGTCACGCCGCTCGATGCCGTGCTCGGTGAGGTACTTGCCGGCCGGGGTGTCGGCCTTGATGGCTCCGGCGGGCGAGATGTGGTCGGTGGTGACCGAGTCGCCGAGCTTGGCGAGGACGCGGGCGCCGTCGATGTCGGAGACCGGGGTGGTCTCCATCGTCATGCCCTCGAAGTACGGGGGCTTGCGGACGTAGGTCGACTGGGCGTCCCACTCGAAGGTGTTGCCCTCCGGGATCGGGAGCGCCTGCCACTGGGCGTCGCCCGCGAAGACGTCCTGGTAGGACTTGTTGAACATGTCCTCGCCGATGGCGTTCGCCACGACGTCGTTGACCTCGGCCTCGGTGGGCCAGATGTCCTCGAGGTAGACCGGCTTGCCGTCCTGGTCGGCGCCGAGCGCGTCGCGGGTGATGTCCACCTTCATGGAGCCCGCGAGGGCGTACGCGACGACCAGCGGCGGGGACGCCAGGTAGTTCATCTTGACGTCCGGGTTGATCCGGCCCTCGAAGTTGCGGTTGCCGGAGAGCACCGACGTCACGGCCAGGTCGTGGTCGTTGACGGCCTTGGAGACCTCCTCCGGCAGCGGGCCGGAGTTGCCGATGCAGGTGGTGCAGCCGTAGCCGACGAGGTTGAAGCCGACCTTGTCGAGGTAGGGGGTGAGCCCCGCCTTGTCGAAGTAGTCGGTGACGACCTTGGAGCCGGGCGCGAGCGTGGTCTTGACCCAGGGCTTCCGCGTCAGACCCTTCTCCACGGCCTTCTTCGCGACGAGCGCGGCGGCGACCATGACGTACGGGTTCGAGGTGTTGGTGCAGGAGGTGATGGCGGCGACGGTGACCGCGCCGTGGTCGATCTCGTAGGTCGAGCCGTCGGGGGCGGTGACCGTGACCGGGTTCGACGGGACGCCGTTGGAGGACGCCGGCGCGTCGGAGGCCGGGAAGGACTCCTTGCCCGCCTCGTCGTCGTCGGCGACGTAGTTGCGCACGTCGCTCTTGAACTGCTCGGCGGCGTTCGCGAGGACGATACGGTCCTGCGGGCGCTTCGGGCCGGCAATCGACGGGACGACCGTCGACAGGTCCAGCTCCAGCTTCTCGGAGAAGTCGGGCTCGGCGGCCGGGTCGAGCCAGAGGCCCTGCTCCTTGGCGTACGCCTCGACCAGCGCGACCTGCTGCTCCGAACGGCCGGTCAGCTTCAGGTAGTTCAGGGTCTCGTCGTCGATCGGGAAGATCGCGGCGGTGGAACCGAACTCCGGCGACATGTTGCCGATGGTGGCGCGGTTCGCGAGGGAGGTGGCGGCCACGCCCTCGCCGTAGAACTCGACGAACTTGCCGACCACGCCGTGCTTGCGGAGCATCTCGGTGATGGTCAGCACGAGGTCGGTGGCGGTGGTGCCCGGAGTCAGCTCGCCGGTCAGCTTGAAGCCGACGACGCGCGGGATGAGCATCGAGACCGGCTGGCCGAGCATCGCGGCCTCGGCCTCGATGCCGCCGACGCCCCAGCCCAGCACACCGAGGCCGTTGACCATCGTGGTGTGCGAGTCGGTGCCGACGAGCGTGTCGGGGTAGGCCTGGCCGCCTCGGACCATGACCGTACGGGCCAGGTGCTCGATGTTGACCTGGTGGACGATGCCGGTGCCCGGCGGGACGACCTTGAACTCGTCGAACGCGGTCTGGCCCCAGCGCAGGAACTGGTAGCGCTCGCGGTTGCGGCCGTACTCCAGCTCGACGTTCTGCGCGAAGGCCTCGTGGGTGCCGAACTTGTCGGCGATGACGGAGTGGTCGATGACCAGCTCGGCCGGCGCCAGGGGGTTGATCTTCGCCGGGTCGCCGCCCAGCTCCTTCACGGCCTCACGCATGGTCGCGAGGTCCACCACGCAGGGCACGCCGGTGAAGTCCTGCATGATCACACGGGCCGGCGTGAACTGGATCTCCTGCGACGGCTGGGCCTGCGAGTCCCAGGTGCCGAGGGCGCGGATGTGGTCGGCGGTGATGTTCGCGCCGTCCTCGGTGCGGAGCAGATTCTCCAGCAGGACCTTAAGGCTGTAGGGGAGCCGGGCCGAGCCCTCCACCTTGTCCAGGCGGAAGATCTCGTACGACTCGTCGCCGACCTGCAGCGTGCTGCGGGCGTCGAAGCTGTTCGCCGACACGACAGTCTCCTTCATTGATGTGCGCGTTCCCACCGCATCCTGCCGCCACAACGTCTTGGCCGATCCGCTAAGGTAAGGCTAAGTTAGGTAAGCCTTACTCTCACGATCGGCGGAGTGTGCGACTGCGGTGCACCTCGGCAGATATCTCGATGTCGAGATAACTCTAGTATATGGGGGCGGGCTGGTCATGCCCGGATCCCCCCGCCGCCATATACGCCCACCTTCGGGGTATCCGATGCGGGACGAAAGGGGGCGGGAATGCCGCTCACATTCCGCAAGAGTTTCCGGATCCTTCCCTGGCTCCGGCTGAACATCAACAAGGGGTCCATGTCGTTCACCACAGGTGGCAAGCGTGGTCCGCATTACACCCGCAGCACTTCGGGACGTCGTACGACATCGATGGATTTGCCCGGACCTTTCGGGTGGCGCAAGACCCGCACCAGGAAGCACGACTGACCGGCCGTCACCCGAATGGCCCCCTCAAGAGGCGCCATCTCATATCTGAGATAACCTCGGCCTCATGGCAGACGACTACCTCGTACGTATCGGCAAGCTCATCCGTGACGCCCGCCAGCATCGGGGCTGGACACAGACCCAGCTTGCCGAGGCACTCGGCACCAGCCAGAGCGCCGTCAACCGCATCGAGCGCGGCAACCAAAACATCAGCCTTGAGATGATCGCTCGAATCGGTGAAGCGCTGGACAGCGAAATCGTCTCACTGGGCTATGCCGGTCCGATGCATCTGCGGGTGGTCGGCGGTCGTCGGCTGTCCGGCGCGATCGACGTGAAGACCAGCAAGAACGCGTGCGTGGCACTGCTGTGCGCCTCGCTCCTCAACAAGGGGCGCACAGTGCTGCGCCGGGTGGCGCGGATCGAGGAGGTGTACCGCCTTCTGGAGGTACTCGGCTCGATCGGCGTCCGCACCCGCTGGATCAACGACGGCGTCGACCTGGAGATCGTGCCGCCTGCCGAGCTGGAGATGGAGTCGATCGACGCGGAGGCGGCCCGCCGCACCCGCTCGATCATCATGTTCCTCGGCCCGCTGCTGCACCGCATGGACAGCTTCAAGCTGCCGTACGCGGGCGGCTGCGACCTCGGCACGCGCACGATCGAGCCGCACATGATCGCGCTGCGCCGCTTCGGCCTCGACATCGCGGCCACCGAAGGGCTCTACCACGCGCGGGTCGACCGGTCCATCTCCCTGGACCGGCCGATCGTGCTGACCGAGCGCGGCGACACGGTCACCGAGAACGCGCTGCTCGCCGCCGCCCGCCACGACGGTGTCACGGTCATCCGCAACGCGTCCTCCAACTACATGGTCCAGGACCTCTGTTTCTTCCTGGAGGCGCTCGGCGTAAGGGTCGAGGGCATCGGCACCACCACCCTCACCGTGCACGGTGTGCCGACCATCGACGTCGACGTCGACTACTCCCCCTCCGAGGACCCGGTCGAGGCGATGAGCCTGCTGGCCGCCGCCGTCGTCACCGAGTCGCAGCTGACGGTCCGCCGGGTGCCCATCGAGTTCCTGGAGATCGAGCTGGCGGTCCTGGAGGAGATGGGCCTCGACCACGACCGCACGCCGGAGTACGTCGCGGACAACGGCCGTACGCGACTGGTGGACCTGACCGTCCGGCCCTCCAAACTGGAGGCGCCGATCGACAAGATCCACCCGATGCCGTTCCCGGGCCTGAACATCGACAACGTGCCGTTCTTCGCGGCGATCGCGGCGTCGGCGCAGGGCCAGACCCTCATCCACGACTGGGTCTACGACAACCGCGCGATCTATCTGACCGACCTCAACCGCCTCGGTGGGCGGCTGCAGTTGTTGGACCCCCACCGCGTTCTGGTCGAGGGCCCGACCCGCTGGCGCGCCGCCGAGATGATGTGCCCGCCGGCCCTGCGGCCGGCCGTGGTCGTCCTGCTGGCGATGATGGCGGCGGAGGGCACGTCCGTGCTGCGGAACGTGTATGTCATCAACCGGGGTTACGAGGATCTGGCGGAGCGGCTGAACTCGGTCGGGGCGCAGATCGAGATCTTCCGGGACATCTGATCGGCGGAGTGTCGTGCCCCTAGGAGATGAGGGGTACGACACTCCTAAATGCCAGCTGACCTGCTGTTACACACTTGCAGGACCCTCCATTTGTCATCGCTGTTTTTCATCACCTTGTGCAAGGTGCGTGCAAGATGATCTTAAATTAGTGACGATGCATCAGGGATATCTGAGTGTCCGTCAGTCTTCACGGAGAGTGCTCGCCAAAGGGGCCTCGCAATGTCCGCACCGACGGTGCCACTGAACCGCCACCGACCCGTTCGAGGGCATCCAGACCTGACTGGTCGGCCATCCGCTGCTCGGTCGACCCTCGCCGCCGGCGCCCGACTCCTCCTCGACAAGGGAGCGGCGGCTTCTGGCCGGGCGGGGTCGGCGCGGCGAGAACGGCAGGGGTTCATCACCCACCCCTGTCCCGACCCATCGAGCCGGCAGCAAGCAGGTATCGGCAGTCGCCATTCCCCCTGTCTTGCAAAAAACTTGACGTCTCGTCACTTTGCGACGCTCACAGCCGACGGACAGGCTCCACTCCTACGGTGCCGTGTTCATGACAGATGCATCGAAAGGCGCGACAGGAGCAGGACCCAACGCGATCGGGCGCCGCACGGTCCTGATCGCCACCGGCACCACGGCCGCCGTACTGGCCGTCGGCGCCGCCGCGCCCGAAACCCCCACGACCACCGCCCCCACCACCCCCGCAGCGGCCGCGGCCGTCTGCACCCTCACAAAGGAGATGACCGAAGGCCCCTACTACCTCGACGACGCCCTTGTCCGCGCCGACGTCACCGAAGGCAAGGCCGGCGTCCCGCTCAAGCTGGCCCTGACCGTCGTGGACGACAGCACCTGCGCGGTGATCCCGAACGCGCTCGTCGAGATCTGGCACTGCGACGCGCTCGGCGAGTACTCCGGCTACGTCGGCAACAACGGCCACAGCGAATCGGACGACGGCACCTTCCTGCGCGGCGGTGTGCTGACGGACTCCAGCGGTCTCGCCAGCATCACCACGATCTACCCCGGCTGGTACCGCGGCCGGTGCATCCACATCCACGTCAAGGTGCACACCGGCGTCACGCTCACCTCGGACGGCTCGTTCACCGGCGGCCAGGAACTCCACACGGGCCAGCTCTTCATCGACGAGACCATCACCGCCGCCGTCGCCCAGATCTCGCCGTATTCGACCAACACGGTCACCCGCACCACCCTCGCCCAGGACTCGATCTACGACGACGGAGGCGCCGCGTCCGGCCTCATGACCCTGACCGCGCTGGGCAGTTCGACCTCGTCCGGCTACACGGCCACCCTCACCCTCGGCGTCCAGGAGAGCTGAGCCGGCCCGTCCCCCGATAGATTCCCCCACCGAAGGGGTGGCCCGCGGTGCGAAGCGGGCCACCCCTTCCTCGTGCCGTCTCAGGTCAGGAGCCCGGGCACTCCTTCCACGCCATGTGGTACACCGTGCTGATGTCGCCGTCCGTCGAGTCCATCGTCATGAAGCTGACCGCGCTGGACGGCGAGGAACCGGCGTTGACCCGCAGCTCCGTGTTGATGTTGAAGTTGCGCTGAACTCCGCAGGGTGCCCAGACCAGTTGGGCCACGTCCGTGGTGTGGTTGGCCTGCCAGTTGTCGTCGTAGGGGCCGTTGAAGGGGTGGTTCTTGGCCGCGGTGTTCGAGGAGCCCTGGAAGTAGTACGAGGCCTTCTGGGCGCCGCTCGCGCCGGGTTGGAGCGAGGCGAAGCCGCGGTAGTCGGCACTCGCGATGGCGTAGGTGAAGCCCTGCGGGACGTGGACGACCAGGTTGAGCTGGCAGTTCTTGCGGAACGCCGTGGGGTCGGAGTTGCCGCCGACCTGGGCGAGATACGCGCTGCAGGTCACCGTGAAGGCGGCGGGTCGTCGAAGCCGGGCGAGGGCGCGTGCCGCACGGGCAGCACGGTGGTGAGGAGAGCGGCGGCCGCGCCGCTCAGGAGGAGCCCACCAGGGATGGTTTCTCCTTGGGGTTGGGGGGTGGCCGCTCCCAGTCTTTGAAGAAACAATGGCGCTCCTGTGACGACCGACGGCGCGATCGCATCGTGGGAAGCCGCACACGGAACAGTCAGGGTGAACTCAAGCCATTCACAGAAGCGCCTTTCACACGCTCTCCACAGTGTGTGAACTCTGTTGAAATAAGGGGGAGTTGGCACATCCGTCCCCAGGCTCTTCACAGCCGCACATTAAGGAACTCTTCAGGTACGACCGTAACTTCGCTGCCCATGACGGAAAAACGAGAGCACAACGAGCAGCACGACCAACAGCCCGCCCGGCACCGCCGGGACAAGGGCCTCCAGCGCCGCCGCGTCCTGATCGGCGGCGGCACCGTGGCCATGGCAGGCGGTCTCCTGGCCGCCGGACTCGCCTCCGCCGACACGCCCGACTCGACGTCCAGCACGACCACTTCGGGATCGGAGGCGACCACCAACGTCTCCACCGACGCCTCCGCCTCCGCAACCACCGGCGTCTGCACCCTCACCGCCGAGGTCACCGAAGGCCCGTACTCCCTCGACGGCGCTCTGATCCGCACGGACCTCAGGGAGGAGAAGGACGGTGTCGAGGTCCAGTACACGTTCACCGTCGTCGACCAGGACAACGACTGCGCGCCGCTCGCCGACGCCCTGGTCGAACTCTGGCACTGCGACGCGCTCGGCGAGTACTCCGGTTACGTCGGCAAGAACGGCCACACGGAGGACGACGACGGCACCTTCCTTCGCGGCGGCCAGATGACCGACTCGAACGGACAGGTGGGCCTCACGTCCATCTGGCCGGGGCACTACGTCTCGCGTGCCGTCCACGTCCATATGCGAGTGCACACGGACGTGACGCTCGCCGACGGCACGTACACCGGCGGCACGGTCGTCCACACCGGCCAGTTGTTCTTCGACGCCGACATCAACGAGGAAGTGCAGGCCACTTCGCCGTACTCGGACAACACCACCGCCGAGACGGTCCTCGCCGACGACACGATCTACGACGACGGCGGCGCCGCGTCCGGTCTGCTCACGCTGACCGCCCTCGGCTCCAGCGTGTCCGACGGCTACACGGCCACCCTGACCGTGGGAGTCAGCACCAGCTAATCGGGAGGCGGTTGACAAGCACACACCGATCGGCGATCGCCGATCACACCCCAGTTGGCTGCCGCCCCTCGGCGGACTCGGACTCGGTCCGCGCCTCCAGCGCCTTCTCCCGGCGATGCGCGCGGATCGAGTACGCCAGGGCGGCAGCCCACATCCCGTACAGCACGACGTACACCGGAGCACTCGGCCGTGCCTCCGGGCCGCCTTCGTAATCCTGCAGGTGAGGGAGGGTATTCCACTCATGGCAGATCGCCACCGGATAGGTGCCGAATGCTTCTTCGCATGCCGGGCCCCAGCCGTAGCGGGCGTCGATAAGGAGCTCGGTGAACAGACGAACGGTGCCCTGGTAGCTGCGGATCGTGGAGGGCGCCAAGTGCCTCTCGCTCGTCAACGATGCTGACCACTCGTCCAGGTGGGCCGGCGTCCACTGCCACGGGTACTCGTTCGCGAACTCAAGGAACCGGCGGATAAGTCGTTCTCTCGGGTCGATCGTGTCGTCCCTCAGCCCTCGCGACTTCTGCTGAGCCCGCCAGCCACTCAGCATCGCGTCGAACATCGCGTCCTCCGGACGCAGCTGGACCACGCCGGAGACGAGCTCCATATGGACTGCCCCGGCCAGGGCCACCTTGCGCTGATGCACCACTCCAGACCGTCCCTCCTGAAGGGCGGATCATGCATCAGAAGGGATCACATCGGCAACATGCCTGTTCAGGCGGCTAGTTCGTAGTAGCGTCGGAGTCCATCAGTCTCTCGCCGTGACCTGGCGACCTGCGACTTCTCGCCCGTCAGATGCAATTCCCGAGGGTTCGTGTACAACGCCGTGGTCGACGCGTACGCGTGACCGACCTGGTCCTGCACGAACTTCTCCGGATAGCCGAACTCGACCAAGTGCGTGACGTACGAGTGCCTCAGGCAGTGCAGGTCCAGCTCCGGCGGCAGCCCGGCCGCCGTACGGGCGTGTGTGAACGCCTCG
The DNA here is from genome assembly GCF_040605995.1 of Streptomyces sp. NPDC005492. Classification (NCBI taxonomy): domain Bacteria; kingdom Bacillati; phylum Actinomycetota; class Actinomycetes; order Kitasatosporales; family Streptomycetaceae; genus Streptomyces; species Streptomyces sp. NPDC005492. The sequence continues at coordinate 104,761 of NZ_JBEXDX010000016.1, read as the reverse complement.
TTCGCGCAGTGCCGCGACAGCCGGCCCCGCCGCTCCGTCATCCACAGCGCAGGATGCCGCCCCGGACCGAAGTGCGGACGGACATCATCCACCCACTGCTCCAGCACCGGCACGATCCAGTCCATCTCGGGCACGGTCAGCACGGTGCGCCGCTTCGGCGCTCCCCCTCGCGATGCCTTGCCGTAGCGGACGAACACCGCCCCGAACCGGCCGAAGACCGCTGCCTTCGGGTTGTGCCGCAGGTCGGCCACGTCCAGGCCGCACGCCTCCTGACGCCGCAGTCCATAGGCGTAGACCGCCTTGAGCAACGCGGCATCCCGCATCGCCGCCATCGCCCCCTTGCGCCGCGTGGAGCGGATCTCCTCCACCCGGCCGTCTGTCGCGTCGAACAGCAATTGCACCTCGTCGTAGGTCAGCGGACGCCGCCGCGGGTCACCCTCGTACTCGCTGACGTGCGCGATGCTGTTCCACTCATGGAAGATCTGCTGCGGCGCCCGGCCGAACCTACGCACGCACTCCGCCGGCCAGCCGTACCGGGAGTCGGTGACGAACGCGCAGAACAGCCTCAGCACCACCTCGTAGCCACGCGCGGTCGACACCGCAACCGGCCGACTGGCCGAGCGCAGGTGACTGATGAATGCCTCCGCCTCGGCCGGCTGCCACTCCCACGGGTACTGACCCGAGAACGCGGCCAACCGGCGCACCAGCGCGATCCGTGGAGCGATCGTCTGGGATTCCTGCAGGAACCGAGCCCTCTGTTGACGGGCCCACGCTGACAGCATCGCCTCGAACACCGCCGTCGCCGGATCCAACAACGCCACGTCCTCGACGAGCTCCAAGCGGACGGACCCGGCCAAGTCACCTGAGTTCGACACCACGACCTCCGTTGCATCGAATGCAACAATGTTGAGCCCGATGCATCCTCAAGGCAACCCCCAAGGCACAACCCTCGGGGTCACCCTGACGGTCTGTCACTCATCGCCCGGACCTGCGAGAACGAAGTCCTCACGAGTGCGAGTCTGTTGCATCGTCTGCAACAGTCGCTGTTCGGCCACCTCGGCGTAGTGCGACGACAACTCGACCCCCACGAACCGTCGGCCCTCGCGCAGGGCGGCCACTCCCGTGGAGCCGCTACCGGTGAACGGGTCGAGGACGGTGCCTCCCTCGGGGCAGATCTGCACGAGCTGCCGCATCACTTCGACCGGCTTCTGGGTGATGTGCATCCGGTCCTTGCGAGGCTGGGACGCGATGAAGTGGCCGGGCAGGTACAGGTCGCGGTCCTTGGCCAGGCTGCCCTTGACGCCCCAGGTGATGAACTCGGACGACTGCTTGAACCCGCCCTTCCGAGGCCGGCTGGCGGGCTTGATCCAGGGAATCGTGCCGCTCCAGGTCCAGCCCGCCATCTGCAGGGCGTCGGACGTGGTCGGCTCCTGGCGCCAGTCGGAGAAGACGACGGCGACCGCGTGCTCGGTGGAGGCGCGGTACGCCTCGGTGAGCAGGGCGGTCAGCCAACTCCGGTACGAGCGCTGGTCGCGGTTTTCGCCGGGGAAGTTCTGGAGGTCGTGGGCGCTGTTGCTGGTGACGTACTTGGTACGCGCCGTACGGCTGGTGCGGTCCGAACTCGTGCGTCCGCCGGAGTTGTAGGGCGGGTCGGTGATGACGGCGTTGACGCTCTCGTCCGGGAGGGTCTTCAGCACGGTGAGGGCGTCACCTCGGTGCAGCGTGTAGCTCATGTGCGGGGCCTCTTTCAGGGCACGGCGGGACTTAGCCCGCTCCGGACGGCGCTCAACAGCGGTCGTTCGGGGCGGGGTTGCGCCGGACGGTAACCGCGATTTCCGGCCGCACCCAACGAACCGCGTCGCGGCCTGGGCTCGGTTCAGAGTGCCGTTTGGTACGGCCGGAATCCGGGTCTACTGTCTCGCACTGTCACCGAATGGAGCCCTCCTCCACTCCCGCTGACCTGTGTCTTTCCATGTTGCCGCGTCCAAGTGAGTGGCCTGGAGGGCCCGTTGCCCCTCGTTTGTCGAAGCCGTGAGGAGACCGGGTGTACCGCCTGAGATTACGAGCGCGGCCGGCTGCCGCGCGTGACCCGAGACTGGCGTCCGGGAGCTACCAACTCCCCTGACGCGGGGCCGCCTTGAGAGGCGGATTCACATCGGTGCGGTGCCGACGGCTTTGCACGAGGAGTCGGCACCGCGCCTCCTCCTGCGAACCACAAGGAGCCGCTGCGATGCAGCATGCCCTGACACCCCCACGCCCCGGCCCCACACCACCGTTCGATTGGCACCACCGTCTCGGTGAACGGCGATGGCGATGAAGAAGACCACCGGGGCCGTCGTCGGTCTCGTCGGGTCCGGTTCCCTGCTGCTGGCCGTTCCGATCCTCGCCGTCAGCGCCGGAAGCGCTTCGGCCTCATGCTCGACCAGCGACGCGCAGACGGTGGACGCCTCCGCCGTTGCCGTTCAGGTGAAGGCGATCCTGGACGACGGCGCCAAGGGGACGGTCTCCGTGCCGGGACTCGACGATCCGGCAGAGCAGTTGCCCAACGCCAAGACCATCCAGGCCACCGGCGTCGCGATGAACATCCCGGTCCGGGGACAGGTCGTGGCTCTGGCAACCGCTCTACAGGAGAGCGGCCTGCGCAATCTCACCTACGGCGACCGCGATTCGCTGGGTCTGTTCCAGCAACGTCCGTCGCAGGGGTGGGGCACCGCGAACGAGATCCTCGACCCGGTGTACGCCTCGACCAAGTTCTACGAGGCGCTGGAGAAGGTATCGGGCTGGCAGTCCCTGTCCATCACCCAGGCCGCCCAGGCGGTGCAGAGGTCCGGTTTCCGAGACGCTTACGCCAAGTGGGAGCCCCTGGCCTCCGCCTTGCAACAGGCCATCGAGCCCCTGTTGACGAACAGCGATAGCACGTCCGCCTCCGCCGGTACCAGCAACACTTCGCCCACTGCCGCGGGCAGGTGTACGAGCGACGGGGACGGAACCGACTTCGGAACCATCCCGGCGGGCGCGGTACCAGCCGGATACAAGATCCCCACCGACGCCCCGGTGAAGGTCCAGAAGGCGATCCGCTGGGCGCTCGGCCAGCTCGACACGCCGTATCAATGGGGCGGGAGCTGCACCAACTCCCACGGGTCTAATCCCATGGGCCGCTGCGACTGCTCCTCTCTGATGCAGCAGTCGTACAAGGCCGCCGGAGTCACCCTGACGCGGACGACGTACACGCAGGTCAAGGAGGGCAAGCCGGCATCGGTCGATGCCCTGCGGCCGGGTGACCTCGTCTTCACCGAGGGGACGACCCAAGTCCCCGAGCACGTCGGCATGTTCATCGGCGCGGGCCTGATCATCAACGCCCCGCACACCGGTGACGTGGTCCGTATCGCGACCCTCGCGTCCTGGAAGACGCAGATAGTCGCGGCCCGCCGAGTCGTCTGACCGGCGCTTCCCCTCCCCCTCTTCTTCTCGTACCGCCGCTTCGCCCTCGCGGGCTTTGGCATGCATTGAATCGAACTGGAGTTCTTAATGTTTCTCGCCGACAAGGTCGTCCAGCTCGCCTACGACCCCGGGATCAAACCGAACGAGGGCGGGCTGCCGGGCCTTTCCGTCCTCAAGCAGGTGATCGGCTCCATCAACCTCTTCGGGATCATCGCCGTGGTCGGCGCGCTCGCCGTCAGCGCGGGCGTATGGGCCTGGGGCCACCACTCCGGCGGTCACCAGGCCGAGGCCAACGGCAAAAAGGGCGTGCTGGTCGGCGCCGGCGCGGCCCTCCTGCTGGGCGCCGCGAACGGCGTAGTCGCGTTCTTCAGCACGCTGGGGACGCAGGTCCACTGATGCCTGCCCACTCCTCGAACCCCGGCGGCGCATCCCGCGTGCGCCGCCGGGCGCTGCTCGGCACCACCGTCCTGGCGGTGCTCGTCGCCCTCGCCGGCCTGGCCGCCTACCTCACCCGCGACAGCAAGAAACCCTCCAACTCCACTGCCCCGCAGGCGAGTCCGGCCGCCCCCTCTTCCTCGGCCGCTTCTCCGTCCGCCTCGCCCTCCCCCAGTGCGCACCCGCACACCCTCCCGGTTCCGCCCGACACCCACGATCCGGTCGTGTTCGGGAAGGCCGCCGCCGTAGCGCTGTGGGCCTACGACACTCGCGCGTACTCCCGGGCGGAGCTGCTGGCCGCGCTGCACGGGTGGCTGACCACCGAGTCCAGGTACGCCGACTCCGCCTCGGTCGACGCGGTCGTTCCCTCGGCCGTGCTGTGGAAGGAGATGGCCGCCAACGGCCAGTTCGCCACCGCCGCCGCGAACGAGGGGCACTTCCCGGACTCGTTCACCCAGGCCCTCCAGGCGGATCCCGGAACGATCACGCAGGCGTACGTCTACGCCGTGACCGTCTCCGGCAAGCAGTCGATCGCCTGGAACGGCTCTCCCGCCGGCGGTGCGGAGAGCCGTGCCACCACCCTCGCCATCCAGTGCCGTCCCTCCCGCTCCTGCGCCCTGGCCGGCGTCATGCCGTCCGTCGCGCCCTGACCCCTATTTCCGGAAAGGAGGCAGCGTCATGAGCGTCTGCGACTACCCGCTGATGGACAAGGTGTGCGGTGCTGTCGACTTCGCCACCAACCCCGCCGGGACCGTCACCGACGGCATCGGAGCTTGGATCGCGAAGTCGGCGGGCCAACTGGCCGCAAGCGCTGCGGATCTCGCGGCGAAGGCCGTCGACGAGACCACAGCCATCGATCTCAACGCCGGATGGTTCCGGGACAACTACGAACTCCTGCTGCCCATCGGGCTCGCGCTGACCGTCGGGACGTTCTGCATCCAGTTGATGTTCGCGGCCTGGCGGCGGGACGAACGCGCCCTCGCCCAGGCCGCGATCGGCACGATGACGGGGGTCCTGTTCTCCTTCTGCGCCGTCGCCTTCACCTCCGTCGCCGTCACCGTGGTCGACGCGTTGTCCGACGGTCTGTTCCAGGCGGCCAACACCTCGGTCGACGACGCGGTCCGGCGTGTGGTGAAGGTCAGCGAACTGGGGGCGATGTACAGCCTGGGCTGGGGCGTCCCATCCCTGGTCGCCGTCGGCTGTGCGATCGGCGCGTTCATGTACTGGGGAGTGATGGTCGCCCGGAAGGTCGGCGTTCTGGTCCTGGTCGCGCTCGCCGTGTTCGCCGGATCCGGGGGCGGCTGGGAGGTCGCCAAGCGGTGGCGGCGCGGCTGGATCGAGGCCACCGCCACACTGGTCGTCTCGAAACTCCTGATGACCGTCGTCTTCCTGATCGGCGTCTCGGCGATGGGCAAATCGGACACCCACGACGGCATGGCCGCCCTGTCCGACGCGATGGCGGGCATCGTCGTGATGGTGCTGGTCCTGCTGTGCCCGTACGCCACCTACAAGTTCGTCCACTGGGCCAGCGACGGCGGCGGCCACGACGACGTGCACCGCACGGGCGTGGCCGGCCTGGCGGTCGCCGCCGGGGCCGCGAAGACCGCGGGCAGCCTCGCGATGCAGACCCGGACCGGAAGCCCTGCTCCGCAGGGTCCCAGCCAGGTCCCCGGCGCAGGCAGCGACGGTGTTGCCTCCGGGATCAGCCCCTCGGGCGGCAACCTCAGCAAGGAGGGCATCGACGGCGGCTCGCCCAAGCCGCAGACCCGGTTCCGGTACGGCGAGGACCCCAACGCCTCCGGCGACAAGGGCCGAGCCCTCATCCAGCGCCCCGGCATCCCGCCCCTCATCACCAGGCCCGGCGGGGACGACACCGGAGGTTCCGAAGGAGGCGGCCCGGAAGGCCAGTTCGCCGGCGCTTCGGCGCCGGGCGGCAGCATGACCCGCGCCGGAAGCGCGCTGCCTGCCGCACCGCCGCCTTCCGCTGATCCGTCGGCAGCCGGTTCACCGACGCCGACGAACTGGGTGTACCCCTCCCAGCCACCGTCGGAGTCCTGAGCAACTCACCGACAGGGGGCGGGTTGCACCCGCAGCCCGCCCCATCGCCCCGCGCCACCGATCACCACAGCCGGAGTCCTGCCATGACCCCCGCCAGAAGAGTGCCGCACGCCTCGCTCCCCGCCCGCAACCACCGTCTGGAACCACCATGCCCGACAAGCCGCAAGTCACCACGGCCACAGTGAAGTTCCCGCACCGCAGCAGGCGCGGCATCCTGCTCGGCCTGACTGCCCCGCAACTGATCGCCGTCACTCTCGCCGGCCTCCTCCTACTCGCCGTGATCCTCACCTGCGGCGTGGCCGGCGCTCTCGAACTCATCCCCCTCTGGGCCACGATCGCCCTGTTCGTCTTCGTCCGCCACCGAGGCCGCGCCCTGGCCGACTGGGCTCCCATCGCCACCCGCTACGCCCTGCGCCGGATGCGCGGCCAGCTTGTCTGGCTCACCCGACCCTCCCGCCGCCCGGTCCGCGAAGGACTCCTCCATCTGCCCGGCACCGCGGCCAGCTTGCGGGTGGTCACCGCACCCGACCCCCGCTACGGCGCCGTCCACAACCCCCACACCGGCACCCTGACCGCCATCGTCAAGGTCTCCTCCCGCGCCTACGCGCTCCTCGACCCGGGCACCCAGCACGCCAACGTCACCGGCTGGGGACGCGCGCTGGCCGCGCTCGCCCGCACCGGCCACATCGCCCGGATCCAGGTGATCGAACGCACCGTCCCGGACTCTGGCGACGCCCTGCGCCGCTACTGGGAGGAACACGGCCGGCCCAACGCCCCCGTCGCAGGTGCGATCTACGGCGAGCTGATCCAGGGTGCGGGGCCGGCTGCGGCTCCGCACGAGGCCTACGTCGCGATCGCGCTGGACGCGAAGGCCGCACGGCGTCTGATCAACCAGGCCGGCGGCGGCCTGACCGGGTCCTTCAGCGTCCTGGCGCAGCTGACCTCAACCTTCGACCAGGCCGCGCGGACCGCCGGGCTCAACCCCACCGGCTGGCTCACCGCCCGCGAGATCGCGGCCGTCGTACGCACGGCGTACGACCCCAAGTCCCTTGCCAGGCTGGACCGTTGGTCCCCTGCTGGGCATCCCGAGGCAGAGCCCGCCGCTGCCGGACCCGTCGTGGTCGTGGAGAAGGCGGACCACATCGCGACCGACTCTGCCGTCCACGCCACGTACTGGGTGGAGAACTGGCCCCGCACCGAGACCTCGGCGGGCTTCCTGCACCAGCTCCTGTTCACCGCCGGGATCCGGCGCACGCTGTCGCTGTCGTACGAGCCGAAGGGACTGGACGCCGCCCTGCGTGACGTCCAGCGCAAGAAGGCCAGCGTGATCGCGGATGCCGCCGAGCGGGCCCGGCGCGGTCAGGTCGACTCCGAGGCGGACTCGATCGAGTACCAGGACATCAAGTCTCGTGAGCGCCAGCTCATCGCGGGCCACGCGGATGTCGCCCTGACCGGCCTGCTGACCGTCTCGGCGGACTCCGAGGAGGAACTCCGTTCCGCCTGCGCGGTCGTGGAAACCGCAGCCGTCGGCGCCCAGCTCGACTTGCGGCCGCTCACCTGGCAGCAGGCCGAAGCGTTCACCGCCGCCGCCATGCCGCTCGCCCTCGCCGCCTGACGCCGGCCCTCCTCCCCTCCGAAAGTGCACCCCCATGTCCCGCACCGCCAGCCCGACCACGCAGGACTTCGTGCCCTTCGCCACCGCCGCGCTCGACTTCCACCGCGCGCTCAACATCCCGGCCGGACCTCTGGTCACCACGCGCGCCGAGCTGGACGCCCTGCACGCCCACCTCATCGCGCTGCACGGTCTCCTCGATGCCCATACCTGCCGCACCGGACAGCTCGTCCCGGCCGAGGGCGACCACCTCCAAGCCGCCCGCACGCGGATCTGGCAGGCCGCCAACCACGTCCACGCCGCCTACCACGCGGCACCCCGGCAGGACTCCGGCGAGATGCCCGACCGCGAAGCATGCCAGGCCCAACTACCCGAAGGAGCACCCGAGTTGAGCATCTGCCAGCGCCACCAGCGCACCGCTCACCTGGTGCGCCGACGCACCACCCCGGCCGACCTGCACACGCCGTTCACCGGCCTCGTCCGCCGCTGACCCACCTTTTCTGTCTGGAGAAACCTTCATGCCCCGCACCCGCGCCAGCGCCTCCCCCCTGTTCGTCCCCCGCAAGGCAACACGCGCCGAACAACGAGCCGCCCGCACCGGTTTCGCCGCAGCCCGCCACAAGGCCCGCCGCGCCACAGCCCCGCCGAGGCACCGCGCCGAGGAGACCCTCGACCCGCAACTGCGGCCGACCTATCCGCCGTCCGGACGCCCCGGCCCCTCCTCCGCCCGGGGCGGCAAACTCAACCTGCCCGCCCACCGCATGACCACCGCCACCGTCTCCGGGGCCTACCCCTTCCTCGCCGAGGGCGGCCTGGGCGCGGAGGGCATCTTCATCGGCAGGGACGTGCACGCCGAAGCGGCGTTCTGCTACGACCCGTTCTCCCTGTACAGCAGCGGCCGGATCGAGGGCTTCACCAACCCGAACGCCGTCCTGGCCGGGATCATCGGCATGGGCAAGTCCGCGCTGGCCAAGTCCATCGCCACCCGGGCCATCGCCCACGGCTACCGGGTCTACGTCCCCTGCGACCCCAAGGGAGAGTGGACACCCGTCGCACAGGCCCTCGGCGGCTACAGCATCGCGCTCGGCCCAGGGCTCCCTGGCCGACTGAACCCCCTGGACGCTCCGGCCCGGCCTGCCTCGGTGAGCGAGAGCGACTGGTCGACCGAGGTCCGCAAGCGCCGCCTCCTGCTCCTGGCGGCCCTGGCGCGCACCGTGCTGAAGCGCGATCTGATGCCGATGGAGCACACCGCCCTGGACCTCGCGCTCGACTTGGTCGTCGCCGAGGCCGATGCTGACGGTACGGTGCCGCTGCTCGGCGATATCGCGCACGCCCTCGGCTCCCCCCAGCGTCTCGACCGGGCCCTCGGTGATCAGGCCGGGCGCATGGGGCCTGCCGCGCAGGATCTCGCGCATGCCCTGCGCCGTCTGGTGCACGGCGACTTGAGCGGCATGTTCGACGCTCCCTCGACCGTGGCCTTCGACCCGACTACCCCGATGCTGTCCATCGACCTGTCCCGCCTCGGCGGCTCCGGCGACGACACCGCCCTGGTCCTCGCGATGACCTGCGCTTCGGCGTGGATGGAGAGCGCGCTCGCCGACCCGGACGGCGGGCGACGCTGGGTGATCTACGACGAGGCCTGGCGCGTGATGAGGCACGTCGGCCTGCTGGAGCGCATGCAGTCCCAGTGGAAGCTCTCGCGTGGCCTTGGCATCGCGAATCTCATGGTCATCCACCGCCTCAGCGACCTACTCAGCGCGGGCGACGCCGGCTCGCGCGGCCGAGTGCTGGCCGAGGGCCTCCTGGCCGACTGCTCGACCCGCATCATCTACCGCCAGGAACCCGACCAACTCTCCGCTGCCGCCTCACTGTTGGGCCTAACCGGCGTCGAGACCCAAGCGGTGTCCGCCCTGACCAAGGGCCGGGGCCTGTGGAAGGTCGCGGGCCGGAGCTTCATCACCCAGCACATCCTGCACCCGGCCGAACGCGAGCTGTTCGACACCGACGCCCGCATGGCCGCCTAACCCAACATGCCTGCCATTGAAGGGAGTTGGGCCATGACGTCATCTGTATCGCGGGCAGACCAGCGAGTGCACGGGGAAGGCCAGGCCGTCAGCCCGGGCACCGCCGCGCTGGCCGTCGACTGGAACAAGCGTCTCGCCGCAGCCCGGCCCGGGGAGTTCGCCGAGCTGTTCCACGAGGCGATCACGGAGGACTTCGGCGCGGTGGCCGGGCTGCACCAGATGCTCGAAACCGCCTCGCAGTGGTGCCGCGCCCACGACGCCCGCGGCAGTGCCGTCGAGCTGGACGTCCTCGCCAACCGCCTGACCGACCTCGGCGAAGAGCTGCACCTCGTGGGAGAGGCCGTGGGCCAGGAGATCCACGCCCGCTCGCGTCGAACGGCAGCAGCAGCCCGGCTCTCCCCCGCCGTGCCAGTCCGCAGGACTTCCGTCGACTGGCAGAGCGAGGCTCCTGCTCCCCTCCCACCAAACACCGTCCGCTCGCAGCCGCGTTCGCGGTGAACACCGGCACAGAAACGAGGACAACGTGCCCACCCCTCCTGGTCCCCACGAAACCCAGCCGCCAGCGAGCACCGACCACCTGGCGTGGCGCCGACACATCCCGGCTCTGGCCTCTGCCGCTGCCGGCATCAGGCAAGCCTCCGACGCCTGGGACGCTGTCTCGGACTCCTTCTGTGACGCCGACGGCTGGCCCACCTATGAGGAGGAGTATGCGGAAGGCAAGGCGACGCGCGACGCCGAAGCGTGGAAACACGTCGAGGTCTTCCTCGCCCACGGCCCCGAGGTCCTGGCCGGCGTCCGAGCCGCCGCCAACGGTGCCGACTACGTCGAGGGACCGATCAGCGACGACCTCCGGCGGCTGCGCGGCATCGACACCACCCTCGCACGAGCAGGCCAGATCCAACACGAGTGGGACCAGATCATGGCACTCATGGAGGGCTCGCAACCCGGCTCACTTGAGCTCTACGAGAGCCGGGCCAAGGAGATCCGCAACGCCGAAGGCTGGCACTACGCGGACGAGCTGTCCTTCCAAGGCCCGGCACTCGCTCGGGCAGCCGACTACCTGGCCAACCGGATGAGTACCGATCAGCCCTCGCGGACCGATCGTCCCGAGGTCGCCCTCTCTCGATCCACCTCCGGCAACCGCGTGGTCGCGCCCGCTTCCCCGTCCGCGCCCGTGGTGCCGAACTCACCCGTCCCTCGCCGTTCCCGCTGACGCTATTAGCACCTATCTGCGGCGCGGCCGAACCGGCCGATCACCGGATCCTCGTGGAACACCACCGCCCAGGCCCACACGCCCACGCCTCACACCCTCAACCGCTCGGGCAGCCAGCCACGGAGAACACTCATGCACGCCGATCAACCCCTGGTCACCATCCAGCCGGAGGGCTCACGCATCACCGCGCCGACCAGCGGACCGACACCCCATCGTGCCGCCAGCGATCCTCCGGAACGAGAACACGGGTACGAACACCTCACCGCTACCCTTCGCCGACGCGGCCTGGAGTGCACCGTCGAGTACGGCCTCAGCGACTACATCGTGCACGCCCAACTCCCCGACGGCAGCGCACTGTTGATCTCGCCACCCCAGGAACCACCGACCGACCACCCACCCGGGCACCCCGAAAGCTGGATGGTGACTCGCACGCACCCCGACGGCTCCGCAGTCCACGAAGTGCTCTACGACTCGGAACCCGACGGCCCTCAGGCTCAGCACGGTGGCAGCGTTCCGAGCCTGCTCGCCGCCATCAACGTGCGTCTGGATCAGCTCGACGTGCCTCAACGGGTGGACGCCGCCTCACCGCGAGTGAGTGCTGCACTCGCGCCCTCACCGACCGCCCAGCGCACGGTCCCAGCCCACCTGCCAGCAGCCCCGGCCGTACTCCTGAGGCTGCCGCCCACCCATCCCCCGTCCGCACCCGGTCGCTGACCGCGTCCCGCCTCGGAGTCCTCCTTGTCCCAAACCAGCAGAACCGTCCCGGCCCTCGACCGCCCTGCTCCCCGAGCCCGCACCGGATGGATCAGCTATGCCAGTCCCCGATCACGACTCGCGTCCCGACGTCGCAGTCGGCCACCACCCCGACTACGGCATCGTCGCCGCGAACCCCAAGCAGCTCGCCGCCAGCACATGGATGTTGAAGCGTCTCGACTTCCACCCCGTCCCCAGCCAGCCGACGCTGTACGCACTGGCCGACCAACAGCGTGACGGACAGAGCCGTGCCACCCGGGCCGTCACGCTGCTGCAAAAAGCCGGCTACCAGGTCGACGTGGACGCCGCCTTCGACCCGGCGTCGACCTCCAGTACAGCTCTCGCCCGCGACCGGCACCCGTACACCGAACCCGACGTCGCATTCGCCGAACATCCGCAACTCGGCATCGTCGCGGCCACCAGGGACCACTCCTCCGCGCTCGGCGGCCCACTCATCCTGGAAGAACACGGCTGGCGACACCACCCAACCCTGGACATCTACACGCTGCCCATCACCACCGACCGCGGCGAGGCCCTGGGCAACGTGGCCAACGCCACGCTGTCGATGCACCGATCCGATCTCCAGGTTGCGATCCAGCCCCGCCTCGCCCAGGACGTAGCAGCACGCCGGCCCCCTGCCCGCGTGACGGCCGCGCGCCACAAGCACAGTCAGAGCATCACCACCGGCAAGTTCCCCATCAGCGCCGTCGCACTCGCCGCCAGCCCAGCCCGCGCTGGCCTCCCGGGCAAGGCGCCCCTTCCCCCTCCTGCCTCCTCCGCTGCGGCAGCCCGACCGGTCGACCCGCGCATCGCGTTCTCCCGCAACCACTGACCCAACTCTCGTAAGGAGCAGTTCCCATGGCTGCGAAGACCATCTGGCAGATCACCCACTCCTTCTTGGGCCAGTTCCGATCCGTCTCATGAGGTGTCGCTCGGTCTGATGAATGGGGCCCGCAAGCCCTTCGGTCCGCTGCTGTCTCTCGTCTCCCGCGTTGCCTCACACTGAGATGGACATGCTGCTGCATGTACCCGTTTCAGGGGGCCTCCGGCACAGCCGGCGCTAGGAGTTGTCTTCAAATGTCACGCCCACATCAGGAGCGAGGCGAGGGCGACGGCCGCCTGGTAGGACTCGGCGGTCTTGTCGTAGCGGGTCGCGATGCCGCGCCACTGCTTGAGGCGGTTGAAGCACCGTTCCACGACGTTGCGCCGCTTGTAGAGCTGCTCGTCGAAGGCTGGCGGGCGCCCGCCCCGACTGCCGCGCCAAAGCCGGTTGCGGATCTGGTCGGCCCGCTCGGGGATGGTGTGGCCGATGCCGCGGCGTCGCAGCCAGGTCCGTATCGCCCGGGAGCTGTAGCCCTTGTCGCCCAGCACGTGTGTGGGCCGCACCCGCGGACGGCCCGGGCCGACGCGAGGCACCCGAATCGCCTCCATCACGGTGGTGAACTGGGTGCAGTCGTTGGTGTTGCCGCCCGTGAGCACGAGGGCGAGCGGACGCCCGACAGCGTCGCAGACCAGGTGGATCTTGCTGGTCAGGCCGCCCCGGAAGCGTCCGAGTACGGGGCTGCGGCGCCCCCTTTTCGGGCCCCGGCGGCATGCTGGTGGGCGCGCACGACGGTGGAGTCGACCGATACCAGCCAGTCGACGTCTCCCGCCGCGTCCGCCCGGGCCTGGGCAGCCCGGAGCATCCGCTCGAAGGTGCCGTCCCGGGCCCACCGGCAAAAGCGGGTGTGCAGCGTGTGCCACCGGCCATACCACTCAGGCACGTCCCGCCAGGCTGTGCCCGTCCGGAACTTCCACACGATCCCGTCGAGCACCCTTCGGTCGTCCAAACGCTTCCGCCCACGCAAGGACCCGGGCAGCAGCGGACGGAAGAACTCCCACTCCTCATCGGACAGTTCATGACGACGTATCACCCGACCATGATCCACCACTCAAGATCAATTGAAGACACGCCCTAGGACCAAAGTCCACCGCGAGTGCTTGCTCAAACAGGTCCGCCATTGTCGTTGGGTCCCCATATCGTCAAGTACGTGAGTGACTTCAGCCCCACCCCGAGGCTCTGCAAGGTGCTGTTCGGACGCGCATCCCACTGCGCCTACCCTGAGTGCGGGGAAGTGCTCATCGAGGAGCATCGTGAGCAGATCAGCGTCAACGTGGAGATCGCGCACATTCGCGCGGAAAAGCCCGGCGGCGCAAGGTACGACCCCGCTTTCGAAGGCAAGCGAGGCAACGCGGAAGACAACCTTCTTCTCCTGTGCACCAAGCACCACAAGTGGGTGGACGACTTCGAGGACGACTACCCCACCGAGGAGCTGCTTGCCTGGAAGGCCGAGCAAGTGGCTCAGGGTCGGAGTGCCGGCCTCACCGAGAACCAGGTCGAGCAGATTTTCCTGGCCTTCACGGCACCGAGGGCAGAGGTAGAGGTCGTAGGCATCATCCGGGCTCGTGGAGAGAACGTCGTCTCCAAGATCGAGAATCTCAGGAACCTCAAGCTCCTCAACGGTGATGCCGAGGAGCAGCTCCTTGGAGTGCGCGTCTCAAACGTGGGAGCGCTCGGCTTCGGCGTCGATGGCGTTGGCCTTGAGATCGATATCGACAGACCCGGTCCGATGATGTACTTGTTTCCGGCAGAACACATCCTTCACAGGCCGCCTAGGCGTCTGGAGCCGCACGCGAATAGCGTCTGGCTCGCGAATCCCCTCAGCATCGGTGCAGGCATCCGCCTTGAAGGAATCCCGAGAGGGCACGTGCCTGTACGGTTCCGTGCCTTTGCGGACTTGGGGTCCGGAATCAGAACGCTGGGCGCATGGGTGTCCGCTGTGCACCTGCCGATCTGGGAAGACCACGTCACCCAGGAGTGGCTTAACAACTTTGCCGCGCTCGCCAGGCGGGCGCGTGACCAAATGGGCGGGAACCCCCAGTGAGTAACAAAGAGCACCCACCCGAAGGCCCTGGGGCTGCGGATGAGGCGGAGGCGGCCGGCGCGGTCGTCGACGAGGTGATCGAGGAGTGGGCCATGGAACCGGGCCGGTTGGTCTGGACCTCACGACTGTTCACGCAGGGGACCTCGTGTCCGACACGGCACGCCTGGCCGGTACCACGGTATCCGGCTCCGCGGCGGCGAGCGCTGAGCAGACGAAGTCCCGTACGAGCGCCACAGTCTCAGGCACGGTGACGTCCTTCGTCCATGTCTCACCGTGCCACCAGCACTCCAGCTCAAAGCGGTGCACGCCGTGGGCGAGTTCCACGTGGTTGACCCACGTCCGGCGTCCGCATCGACGGCCGCGGTGGCGGTGGCGCTCGGTCGCCTCCAGATGCCTCTGGGCGATGTCTACGTGGTATCGGCCAGGCAGGGTCCGGCATTCCAGGCAGCCGAGGCACTGCAGCAGGTGCAGCACGGCCCCTTCCTGCCGTTCCAGGAAGCTGCTCGGAGAGCTCTTGCCCTCAAGGGTGTTGCAGCTGCCGCATAGGGGCCCGCGCACAAAGCCGTGATCATGGCAGTGGTCCCAGGCCGCCGCCCGGGTCTCAGCGCACAGGCGGCACAGGTAGTCGTCAGCGCGGGTCCCTCGAACGCGGGGCGAGTCGTACAGCACGCCACGCAGGTGACCGGAGTACCGCTGGAAGACGGCTCCCGAGCACGGCGGGCACAGCGTGACGTAGCCGAGCGGGCTCTGCGTACGCCAGCCACCCCAGCGCGGGCCCTGAGCAGCACAGCCCTTGCAAGTCCGGGCCCGGGCGACCATATCCTCCTCCACTCGCTCCCACCGGTCCAGGAGTTCGGCATAGGCCCTCGGCAGGAACAGACTGCCTCCAGAGAAGGTCATCAACTCCAGTGGCCGAGTGTTGGCCGCGTTCTCCCGCAGCCGGGCGCCGCTACGTGCCGCGAGGAATTCGTCCCAGGTCAGCTCGCCGGGCAGCCCGCCGACACCGATGCGCTTCCATCTGTCGTCCCACTCTTCGTAGGGCCGCCCTTCCTGATGCTTCAGGCGGGCCTGCCAGAACAGCCAGGACGCGATCTTCCGCCGCCAGTCGGCCCGCCCCCAGTCCTCCGGGTCCTGCTCGTCGTGGTCGCGGTAGGCAGGGAGTTGAACTTCCACGGTGTCGTCGGCGTCCAGGTGGAAGTCCGCGAACTCCTGGGCGGCGCGGCGGATGTCGCGTTCGTCGTACGTCCACTTCGACTTGTTCTTGTAGCAGCGCAACGCGATGTCGCCGATGACAACATGGTTGTGACGGCGCAGGTCAACCATGCGTAGGAGGCCGTCCAAGTCCAGCGGGACGACGGAGCCCGCGGAGATCTCCGTGAAGTAGGCGTGGGCGAGCTTGGGGCTGATCTGGGCCATAGCCGGATGGTGGCAGCGGGGTGTGACAACGCCCGCCACGAGCCCGTACCTATGTTCCACTCTCCGGGCTTTCGTTCGAAAACGGTGTAACCCTGCCGTAGTCCCAGTGGATGTGGAGTGGGCGCTGCCCTGGCCCCGCGAGGGATAGCAGGTGAGCGGAATACGTCGGCGCCTGGTTCCATGTCCCTGCCGCCTCGGTGATCGAAGGAGGAACGTGGAAGAGATCCAGGTGCACTGCGCGAGGTGTGGAAGCAACGACACCATCATCGAGCCGGGTGAAGGCGACGTGATGCGCGGCCGGTGCCTGCGATGCGACAAGGACTTCCAGGCCACGCCGTGCCCAGTCTGCGGGAGTTACCGTATCGAAGGCTCCTACGGCATCTCCGGGATCCGCTTCACGACGTTGCCCCAGACCGTCGAATGCAAGGACTGCCGCAGCGAAATCCCAGCGCGTGATCCGGGCCCCGAAGGACCGTCCGAGTACTCGTAGATACTGGCCGACATGGCAGAAGCCTCCGATCCGCAGCAGAACGTCACCTACCGAGCGCCGGTCGGCTCCGTCGACCTCAAGGCATTCGACGACGACGGCACCTCGTACGAGATCCATGCGTGCCACGACTGTCTGCCGTGGCACGCGGAAGTCGTGGTCGTAGCCGGGGAAGTCCTCGTCAGGGAGTGGCATGCCGTCGGGTGTCCACAGTTCCAGGAACTCATCCGAGACTGAGACGGGAATTCATCGCTCAAGGCCGGGACACATCCCCGATGGGTCATGATATTGCGGTGAGTCTGGACCTGTATAACTACGAACTCCTCTGGCCCGCACCGCTGTTCGTGTCCGAGGGGGAGCGCGTGCTCCGGTCCACGGGCTCCTGGCAGGCCCGGGCGACATGGCTCATGACGGAGGCCCTGGCAGGCACAACTGCGGTGGCCGACTTCGAGGATCTGCCCGACCACACCGCGCCAACAGCCGATCCATGGGCGACCACCGCCACCGGCTGGGGCGCCAAGCGGGCCGTGATGGATCAGCACGGCTGGTTCACGGAACTCATCACCCGGGGGACCGAGCTCAGGCACGCGGCCACGCCCCGGCCATACTGGCCGCAGCGCCGCGGCGGCGGACTCGCCCGCGACAGCAGTACGGCGCGGGACACTCGGCGAGACTTCGCGCGGCTCATCGGCGAGTTCACCGACAAGGGCTACCTGGTTGAGGTATTCGGCGAGGAATGCGTCGACGATCACAGCGAGTTCCCCGATGCTTCCGAGGTGATCGAAAGGCGCCTGGGCATCACCGATCTGTGGCCTCTGGCACCGGAGATGTGGGACGAAGACACCTTCTACGGGCTGATCGAGGTATTCCACGACCTGGTGAGCCGGCCCCGTATGCGGCGCTACCACTCATACAGCGGCTGCGGATGGCACCACTCGGAGTTCCACAACGGCCCGGCACGAGTCCTGTATCGGTGGAGGGTCAACCAGCTGCTGCACGAGGCCGGCATCGAGTACGAACTCGCCGCAGAAGGAGAGGACCTCGGGCGCCTGGTCGCCGTCACTGACGATGCTCGCAGCGAACTGGTACACCACGCTCTCAACGACAGCCCGCCCGACACGACCGCCGGCGTTCGCCACGCCATCGCGCTCTTCCGAGGACGTGACACATCGACTGAGAACAAGAGATCGGCCATCTTCAACCTCGCCCGCATCCTTGAGGAACGCCGTGCCCTGATCAAAGAGCATCTCCACAAAAAGGACGAAGGCGCCCTGTTCCAGATCGCCAACAGCTTCGACCTGCGACACAGCAACGCCAGTCAGCAACGCGAGTACGACGAAGCGTTCCTCGACTGGATCTTCTGGTGGTACCTGGCCACGGTGGAGCTGACCAACCGACTCATAGCCTCTCGCGATCTGGAGGCGGAAACTGACCGCCCCTTCTGAAGTCGATGACGCTGCCGGCGACGCGAAGCGCTACCCCGTTACACCAGAGGTGACGGAAATCTGGTCGGCGACGGTCGGCGGAAACCACGTCGACCCACCGTGGGCCTCTGCCGCACCCTCCCAGGCAGCAGGCCGTGAACATCACGTACGCCCGCATCCCCGCCCTCGGCGAATGCCGGAGCCATCCCGGAGGCGCCCTGAACAGTCCATTTTCAGGCAATTCACCGTCGAACAGGAGCAGTTGCCCAAGTGGTGATGGCAAAGTGACGGTCCGAAACCGTGATTGTTGACCCGCCGAGAGCGACAGGGCGAAGAGAGGATCCGTCGTGGACCGATGGAGCGGCTTCTTCTCCACCATCGCAGGCGTCGCCTCGGCGCTCCTAGCCGTTGCCTTCGTCACCTTCCAGCTGAAGATCGACGTATGGCGCGGAGGAGGCAGACTGCGGCATCTGGCCGCCCTCTTCACTCTCTGGGAGTTAGGCGCCCCGTTGCTGATTGCACTTATCCTGGCGATGCCCGCTCATCCATGGCGTGTGGCGGCAATCCTGACCGGAACAATCGGCCTGGCCATGCTGATCACCCATTGGGTCCTCTACGCCGGAACCGCCGAATCTGACCGCTCGCCATTCGACCAGAAGCAGTTCCAACTGTCGTTCGTCAGCCTCGCCACCTTCGGCGGCATGGCCGGAGCCGGGCTGACGGGCGAGCAGCCCGGATTGTATCTGCTGGCCTCCTTGTCGATCTGGTCGCTCATCTCGGGCACCTACGAGGCATGGATCTACCTTGAGCCATGATCCCGCCAAGCTCACGTGCTGTCCTCCCGCCCCTGCCGGAGTACACGCCGTGGCGGGCGAAGGGCGATTTCGACGGCCTGCTGGCCCGGGACGGTTTCAAGGGGATCGCGATACGACCAGGTCGCGGATGAGCTGGCCCTTGACGGCATCTCGTGATGCGCGGATGGAGAACCCCTCGGGTTCAAGCGGTGAGTTCGCGACGCGCGGTGGAGGCCGGTAGTGCCGTGCGGCGGTGGCGTCCGGACGCGCCGTCGTCCGGGTGGATGTCGCCAATGGCGAAGTCCATCAGCAGCTGCTCCAGCAGCTGGGCAGCGTCGGGTTCACCGGCCCGGCGGAGGACGTCCTGGGTGTCGCGGACCATGCGCTGGATCTCGATCTGCGCGCGTGCTTTGAGCCGGTCGGCTTCCCGTCTGGCGTCGGCGGCCACTGCATCGGCCTCACGCAGCAGAGCGTCGACCTGCCCACCGGCCCGCGCGTGCAACCTAGAAGCGTAGGTCTGGGCATCGGCGTTGACGCGCTCCGCCTGCGCCCGGGCCGCCTCGACAATGTGGGCAGCTGTGTCCTCGGCGCCGCGGATAGTCTCGGTGGCCACCACCTGTGCGCCCTCCTCGCTGAGAGTGGCCTGCCTCATCGCGTTGCTGATCATCTCGTCGCAGTGCCGTTGGATGTCGACGCGCATGTCCTTCAGACGGCGCAGCTCTGTCTGTACCTGGGTGAGGAGTTCCAAGGCATGCTGTTCGGTGTCCGCTGCGGTACGGGCCTGGTCGGTGGCGGCGCTCAGTTTCCGGTCAGCCCAGTACCCGGCATCATCCGGATTTGCGATCATGAGTTTGAGGGCAGCAATCTCCTCGCGAGCCTGCTGGAGTTCCTCCGCGAGGCCGTCGGCCGGCTCCTGCCGAGGTTCCTCCTCACGCTGGGCCTGGTCTAACAGCTCCAGAAACTCCCGGGGCTTTCCCCCGAGCCATTCCACGACATCCTGCAGGAGTTCACGGCTGGGCATCTGGCCGTTGAACAGTCCCGACAAGGCGGTACGCGAGTAGCCGGTGCGTCTGCTGATATCCGCATAGGTGGGATCCCGGGCCTGCTCCTTCAACGTGCGCAGACGCTGGGCAAGTTGGGTCCGAGCCGATCCGTCGGCGGGTAAGTCCTTGAGCCTGCGGCCTGCCACAGCGTCCTCCCCCATTGTTCACAGGCTGCTGATTGTTCCGGAACTACTGCTGCAACACCGCGCGTTCGGTGAAATCGATGTTGAGGACGCAGGTCACGGCATTGTTCGGCATTCTTCCCGCGATCTGTTCACGCGTTGGAAGGATCAACACGCAGCCCGTGTACTGGCTTTCCTCACCCATGCCTGAAGCCGGCTGCGCCCCTGGGACTGCGCTACTTCAGGCCGATGGCTACTCAGAAGAAGGAGAGCTGTGCACGACGCGCACGACCCATGTGAGCAGGAGCCTGAGCCGCCCCCTCGGCGGCGTCTGGCCGACGCCCTCAAGACCGTCGGCCGTATCGAGCCTCTGCTCGCCCTGGCGGTACAGATCGGCTCGCTCATCGCCACAGTGACCAGCAACTGGCCCGGCCACCCTCGCGGATGACCGGGCCAGATAGAAGGAGTTGATGACACACCGCCCCGGGGTGGAGCGGGCAGCGACATCCCCGGGGTTGGCTGTACGCCTTCGTCACGCCACTGTGCCACGCGAGGAGCCTGCGCCACGATCCATACTCCACATCCGACGAAATGGGAGCGGGGAGAGCTGCCGTCAGATCAGTGGATCGCGCGCTCAGCCTCAGTGATGAATGAGGATCTCCCGCAGCAGCCGGAAGACGTTCGCGGTTGCCGACACGGCGGCCAGGATTACACCCCACCGGGGCTTCGAGTTGCGCTTCTGCCCCTGCCTCGCTGTACCGTCAGGAAGCATGATGCATCACCTCTCTTTTGGTGATCTTCAGTGCCCGTCGGGGCGAGTCGAAGCTGTCCAGGCCGCTCGCACCGGCGGGTTTGCCCTGCCCATCGGGCTACAAGGAGCATCCCAAGAGATCGGCGTTTCGCAAATTCGATCTCGGCTATTCGGACACCGACTCCCCTTTCACAGCGGGGAGTTGTGACACGAGTGACCTGGGTTCCAGGCCTGTTGCTCCTGAGTGGTCGGCCAGTCGAAACCGCGCCCCTTCCTGTGGCCAAGCCAGGGCGGTGAGCTCACAAGCACCGCAGGAGTCCACAAGGCGGGTGTCCCCACCAAGGTCGGAGCGGCCCAAAGCGTGCACCGTGCACGAGCGGCCAGAAGCTGCTCCTCCGGATACAGCATGACCCAGCACGGATGGTTCTTGAGGTCAGTTCTGGCCATCGTGGACACCTCTCGTTACGGCTCGCTCAGTGAGACGAGGTCACTTCTTGGCCATCGTGGACGTCTTCCCGTTGTGGCTCACTACTTGAGGCGAGGAACGGGCAGTTCACGCAAGGCAGCTCGACGTCCACGGTTCCAGCGGCCCCGGCACATCGCTTACCAGCCCACCATTGCCTCTGAGCGTCACGGTGGCCCACTGGAGCACTGATTGGACAACTGTGGCGCCCAGTCACGCCTCTGTCCCGCCGCCCTGTGCCACCGAACCCCCTCAGCACGGGGCGATGAATCGGGCCTCTACCAGCGATCTCCGGCCGACCCAAACCGCGGATTCTGCGGACCCTCTCCTTCACGGCCCGAACACCCGGGCTCCGGTTCGCCACTCCCCTTCGAGGTAGACGCCGTGATCGCCCACCTGCAGCGCACCAGCAACACCGCCGGCTTGCTCACGTACCTGTACGGGCCGGGCGAACGCGGTAACCACACCAATCCCCGGCTGATCGCGGGCGACGGCCACGGAGCCCCGATCGAACTGCGCGCCGAGCCTGAGTCGCTCCCCTATCTGGCCCGGGCTCTCGACGCACCTGTCGAGCGCCTCGGGGTCCGAGCACCCGAACGGCCGGTGTGGGTCTGCTCGGTCCGCTCCGCCCCTCGCCGGCCGGACCTCACCGACGCGCAGTGGGCCGCCGTCGCCCGCCGCGTGGTAGCCGCAACAGGGGTCGCTCCGGACGGTGATCCGGACGCCTGCCGGTGGATCGCCGTGCGCAACCAGCCCCGGCAGGTGCACGTCGTGGCCACCCTCGTCCGTGAGGACGGCAGCCTCCACAACGCCTACCGCGACGCCTTCCGCCTGCAGACCGAGTGTCACCGCCTCGCCGTCGAACTGGGCCACCTGCCCAACGCTCCACATCCGATATCCCGCGCCCAGGAGACCCACGTGCCTGTCCCCTCCATCACCATCACCGCCGAGCCCAGCGGCAGCGTCTCGGCGAAGGGCGCCAGCGACGACCTCTCGGCCACGCTCCTCAAGCACGCCGGCTTCCAGCAGATCGAGGACTGGTACGGCCGACGCCACCGCCTTCCCACCACCACCCCGGCCACGAACCGCGCCGCAATCGCCACCCACGCAGCCGAGATGCTCCGCGCCGCCCGCTACGGTGTCGACCTCGCCCCCTCCCTCGACACCGCCCGGATCAGCGCCGCAGCGAACCCGCTCGGGCCCTACACCACCGGAGCCGAACTCCTCCGGCTCACCGACCAGATCAGGTCAGCCGAGAACGGTGCCGACCTTCGCCAAGCGGTCGACCACCTCCTCCATCCCGAACACGGTGCGCTGGAGCGTGTCCGGGAGGCGCTGGAGGCGACGGGTGAGCAGATCACCGACCTCGACGACGAGGCGTACCAGCTCGCCGACCGGTTCGATGTCGCTGCGGAGTTCGTCTGCGCAGCGCAGTCTGAACTCGTCGGCTCGGACCGCGAGTTGGGCCGCATCGGTAACGGGCAGCAGGCCCAAACCGAGGCGTGGGAGCGGTCCTCGGCACTCTCCGGCCCGCGAAGCGCCGCGCTGGCCACATCGCCAGCAGCGGCCAAGGTCACCTCCGTCCTCGGCGCCGGGGCAGCAGATACGAGCGCGGCCGTACGTCCGTCACAATCGCCCGGCCCCCGGACGCGGTGACCCGAATGATCTCGTCACACGCTCCCCTCGCCGGACTGCCGCGCACCTACGTCATGCGGGCCGCCGACGCTCTGGCCAGCGCGACGGCCACCTACGCCATCCCGCTCCTGGTCCTGGTCACCACCGGGTCCACCGCGCTGACCGGCGTTGCGTTTCTCCTCGAATGGGCGCCTCGTCTGGCTGCCTTCGCGTTCGCCGGGTCGCTGGTCGACCGGTGGAGTGCCGGCCGTGTCTTCCGTATGACCAACCTGGTGCGTGCCGCCGTAGTGGTCCTGGCGTGTGCGGTGCTGCTCGCTCTGCCAAGCGCCGGGACGATGACGACCTGTGTGGTTCTGACCTTCGGTGCTGTCTCCGGGCTACTTGCGGAGGTCTCCTTCGTCGCGGTGGAGACGCTCGGAGCTGAAGCGGGCCGCCGGTTGGGCACGGCGGCCCACCGTGTGCAGGCCACGCAGACCGGGATCGACCAGGGCGCGATGCTCGTCGGGCCGCTCCTGGGCGGCCTGCTGCTGATGGCTGGCCCCGCCGTACTGCTGACCGTGGTCGCACTGTTGGCTTTGACCGCCGCCACGACCACGTCCGGCGATGTCGGCGGCACGGATCACTGTCCGGTGCCGAGCAGTCTCCTGACGGGGTGGGCAACTCTGCGCCGTACGCCCGCACTTGGCTGGCTGGTGGGCGGGCTGGTCGCCTCGAATCTGACCCTCGGCGTACTGCAGGCCGCCGCCCCGATCACGGTCATCCACCGCTTCCGCTACTCCACCGTCGCCGTGGGGTCGATCTGGAGCGCGGCAGCCGTTGCCTCCCTGCTCGCCGTGTGGGCAAGTCGCCGCGCGATCGACCGTTTCGGCATCTGGTCGGTCGCTGCGGCGGCGGCCACGGTCTCGACCGCGGCGTGCCTGGCGACCGCCCTGGCGCCGGGCTTCTCCGCGTACACCGTGGCGGTGGCGATGGTCATGGCCGGCGATGGCGCGTTGACCGTCGTCCTGCGCACGCTGCGTTCCCGCCTTATCCCGGTGCAGGCGTTCGGCTCCACTCTGGCGGTGACGATCATCCTGGTGCTGCTGCCGTTTCCGCTGGCCGGTGTCCTGATCGCGGTCGTTCCCACCGCTGAGATCCCGCACCTGCTGCTCGCGTGTGCCGCGCTCCAGGGCCTGGCACTGAGCGCCTGCTTCGCCGGTCTGCGACGGCACCGGACCGCCTGCGAACTATCCCTCAAGCAGGTCCCCGCACCCCGCAGGAAGCCCGTCCAGCCTGCGGATGCGCGGTGACGAGCCGCTGAACTGCCCCGCCCCTTCCCGCTGTTGACCTCCGGAGGTCCTCCCATGTCCCGATCCACTCGCCCGCTGCTGATCGTCGTCGGCGGAACCGATCCCGCTTATCGCGGCTACTGCGTCGAACAAGCCGCAGCCGCGTACCCGATCGCGCTGATCGACACCAAGCCGCCGACTTGGCAGCAGCGCCTGGTGGTCGACCACGAGGTCGCCGACACCCACGATCCGGCGGCCGTGGTCGCCGCCGGCCTGGCCCTGGCCGCGCGCCACCTCATCGCCAGAGTCGTCACCTGGGACGAGTACACGCTCGTGCCGACCGCCGAACTCGCCGCCCGCCTCGGCCTGCCCGGCAACAGCGTGCCGGCGATGACCGCCTGCCGGGACAAGGCGACCAGCCGCCGCCTGTTCGCCGAGCACGACGTGCCCTCCGCCACGTCCACCCGCGTCGACACCCTGGAAGAGGCGACAGCCGCCGCGCTCCGCACCGGCTTCCCGGTCGTCCTCAAGCCGTCCTCACACGCGGGCAGTATCGGCGTCATCCGCGTCGACACTCCTGAACTCCTGTCCTCCGCCTGGCAGTTCACTGCCGCCGGAGCTGGTGAGCAGGGCCCGGAAGGCGGCGGTGTGCTGGTCGAGGAATACCTGTACGGCCCGGAGATATCGGTGGAGTGCGTCACCCAGCACGGCGTCACCACCGCGCTGGCCATCACTCGCAAGAAGGTCGCCTTCCCTCCGTACTTCCAGGAGGTCGGCCACACCGTGGACGCCGACGACCAGCTGCTGCCCGAGGTCGCCCCCGTCGCAGTCCAGGCCGTCCGGGCGCTCGGCGTCACCAATGGCGTCCAGCACGTAGAGATGCGCCTCACTCCCTCCGGTCCGCGGATCATCGAGGTCAACGCCCGGATCGGCGGCGACCTGATCGGCAAGCTCGTCCGCCTTGCCACCGGCCTCGACCTGCCACGGATCGCCGCCGACGTCGCCTGCGGGAGGACTCCCGACCTGACGCCCACGGCACACACCACCGCCGCGATCGAGATCCTCTACGCCCGGGGCACCGGCACCCTCTCCGCCCGAAGTCTGACCGCCGTCCCCGGTCCGGAGTATCCGTGGCTGCACCAGGTGACGTGGCTCCGCGACGTCGGAGAGCTGGTCGTGCTGCCGCCGGAGGGCGACTTCAACTCCGGCCGGGTCGGCTTCGTCATCGTCACCGCCGCCAGTCCCGAAGCAGCCCGGGACCGGCTCTCGGTCCTCGTCAGCGGTCTGACCCTGTCGGTCACACCGTGAACCTGCCCCGCCGGCCTCCGCCGCCTCGCGCGCCTCGCACCCGATAACCCCGGTCGCCAACTCGCTTCCCGAACAGGAGCTACCTCGATGATCTGCAGAAGAGCGCCGCGTGCCCCGCCCCATCACTCACCTGCGCTCATCCCCAGGACCAACCGTGCCCTCACCCCGTACCAGCGCACCCTCGACCACTACAGGGTCGGACGCGCTCCTCTACTTCCTCTTCGGCATACTCGGCATCGCGCTCGCCTTCGGTTCGCTGGCGTGGCTATCCGGCAATCTCGCCAACTCCCTTTTTGGCAGCGGCCCTTGGGGCCCGTTCAGTGCCACCGACGCGCTGCTTCATCCCGAGATTCTGTGGCCACACCTCAGTCCCACCGCCCTGCTGATCGGCGCGCGGATCATCCCCGGCCTGCTGTCCCTCTGCCTCACCGTCCTCGCTCTGGCGCTGTGGATGCGGGTGTGCGGTGGCGCGAAGAGCGGCCTCGCCCGGAAGGCCGACCTCGCCCCGCTGCTGGACAAGCAGATCACGGCCAAGGCCAGGAGCCTGCGGCCGTCGCTGAACGGCCAGGAGTGTAAAAGAGGTCGCGCCTGCTGACCGCGGCATCCTGCTCGGCGCCCTCTCCCCGGGGCGGGCCGAGGTCCGCGCGTCCTGGGAGGACGTGATCGTCGCGATCATGGCCCCGCGCAGCGGGAAGACCTCCGGACTGGCGATCCCCGCGATCCTCGCGGCTCCTGGCCCGGTGTTGCTGACCTCCAACAAGGCGGCGAACGACGCCTTCACCGCGACCGTGGACGCCCGCGCCGAGGTCGGCACGATCTGGGCCCTCGACCCTCAGCAGATCGCCCACCACCCGCGCGAGATGTGGTGGGACATTCTGGCCGACGCCCGCGACCTGGCCGGAGCGAAACGCCTTGCCGGACACTTCGTCGCCGCCAGCGTGGACGAGTCCAACGGCTCCGACTTCTGGTCCACCGCCGCCAGCAACACCCTCGGCGCACTGTTCCTCGCAGCTGCCAGCCACCGGCGACCTATCACCGACGTCCTGGCCTGGCTCGCCTCCCCCGCCGACCGGACCCCCGTCGACCTGCTCACCGACGCCGGCCACGACGCGGTCGCCGCCCAGCTCCAGGGCACCGTCAGCGGAGCCACCGAGACGCGGGACGGCATCTACGAGACCGCGCGCCAGTACGCGAGTTGCCTGCTCGACCCGGACGTCGCGGCCTGGGTCACGCCCAGCAAGGAACTCCCCGAGTTCAAGCCGTTCACGTTCGCCACCTCCCGCGACACGCTGTACCTGCTGAGCAAGGACGGTGGCGGCAGCGCGAGCGCGATCATCGCGGCAGCAGCCGACGCCGTGATGCGCGCGGCCGTGATCGTCGCCGAGCGCTCCGGCGGACGGCTCGACCCGCCCGCCCTGTGCGTCCTCGACGAGGCCGCGAACGTCTGCAAGATCTCCGATCTCCCCGACCTGTACAGCCACTTGGGCAGCCGTGGCGTCATCCCGATGACGATCCTGCAGTCCTACCGGCAGGGCCAGCGTTGCTGGGGCGAGGCCGGCATGGACGCCCTCTGGTCCGCCGCCACCATCAAGATCATCGGCTCGGGCATCGACGACGCCGACTTCGCCGACCGCCTCAGCAGGCAGGTCGGCGACCACGACGTCCAGACCACCTCGGTATCCACCAGCGAGAGCGGCAAGTCCACCTCGGTCAGCATGCGCACCGAGCGCATCCTGCCCCCGGACGCGATCCGCGCGCTCCCCAAGGGCAAGGCACTGCTCCTGGCCACCGGCATCCGGGTCGCCATGCTCGACCTACGGCCCTGGTACAAGGAGCCCTCCGCCAAGACCGTCGGCCCGGCCGCGGCCCGCGCGACGAAGGCCATCACGGAACGGGCACTCGCGAAGTCTCTCGGCCCCGACGACTTCGGGCTATCGGCATGAGCGCGCCCACGCCGCGCCTCGGACAGCTCGTACGCTCGCCGGCCGTTCGGCGCGACGGCCAGTGGCAGTTGGTCAGCGGGGCCGGCTCGATTCTCGCCACCGATCCCGCGTTCACCAGCATGCTGGACGGCTTCGCTCAGGCGATGACGGCTGCCGATCAGGCGGTCGCCGACCTCCGTGTCCGACAAAGCGGGACCCCCGCTTCCCGCGCTGGGGGTGAGCGATGAACCCGCTGCTGAGTGCCGAGCAGGCCGTGCTCGGATCGGTTCTGCTCGACCCCGGCCAGCTCGCGCATCTCGACTGGCTCGCGCCGGATCACTTCTACCGGCCGGTCCACCGGGCGCTGTTCGCCGCCCTGCGCAAACTGCGAAACGACGGCCACCCCGCGTTGGCCGCCGAGACATCCGTACCGCCGCTGTCCTGGGTGACCGACGCGGTCGACGAGGCCAGCCGCCGCGTCCGGGGACTGACCGCCTCATACCCCCATATCCTGATCTCGTCCTGCCCTCGCTCCGAACACGCCCCGGTCTACGGCCGCATGGTGCTGGAGGGAGCGATCCACCGCAGCATCACGGAACACGCGATCCGCCTCCACCAAGCGGCCCGTGCCGACGCCCTACAGGGCGAGGTCGAGGGAGCCCTGCACTACGCGGATGTGCTGACCGGCGTCCTCAACGATCTCGCACGGCGTTGGGGCACCGAACCGCGCCCCGTCGCGCCAACTCCCCCGCCCTCCACCACCACCGTCATCCCGCTGCCGGTCCGGGCCAACCAGGTCGCCGAGGACGAGCGGTTCCTCCTGGCCGTCCTTGTTGAGCGGCCGGGGGCCATGGACGAGGTCGTCGGCTGGCTGCGGCCGGGCGACTTCGCCGACCCGGCCCACGGACAGCTCTACCGCTGTCTCGGCGCGCTGCACCACCGGGGCGAACCCATCGACCGGATCACCCTGCTCTGGGAAGCCCAGCAGCGCGGGCTCCTGGCCGACAGCACGCTGACCGGCGACCAACTCACCGCCATCTGCGACGGCGTGGGCGCGGGCAGCGCCGAGTGGCTCGGCGAACAGGTCATACGCTCCTCGGTCACCCGCACCGCCGCCACCTCCGCGCGCGCCGTCCGGTCGTTGGCGGAGAACGAGACGCTGGCCCCCGGGCGGCTCATCAACCACGCCCTGCACGCGCTCGGCCCGCTCGACGACGTGCGTACCCGCTGGCAGACCGCGAACGGCCGCCCCGCCCCGAGGTCGCCGACCCTCGCTCTCGCACCGAACGAGTCGCCGCCTGCGCAGGTGCGCGCCGCTCTCTCCCGCAGCACACCGCGGGCAGCGCCGCCGCCCTCGGCACGCCCCGGTTCAACGCCCATCCCGACCGCCGCGCGACCGCCCTCACGCGGCCACAACTAACCCCCTCAGCCCATCGCTCGTCCCCTCCAATGGAATTCACCGTGAACAACACCCCCCTCTCCGACGCTCTGACTCTGCGTGCCACGGCCTCAGTCTTCGACGCCCAGCGCAGGAAACTGCCAGGCCCCGGAGACCTTCACCGTTCACCCGACAGCGTCGTCGTCGCCAAACAGATCTCCGAACTCGGCCAACTGATAACCGACTTGGGCGACGAGATCCTCTTCCGGGCTGCCACCCAGGACCAAGAGGCCCACGCTGCGCGGGTCATCACCAGCTTCGCCGCCGCCGTGCAGCCTGCCGGCGAAGCGGCATCCGCTCTCGGAGCAGTAGCCCACCAGCTCTCCTTCCTGCACCAGACCGAGCACCTCCGCAACCAGCCCGACGCCCGGGATGCCCGGGAAGCAGCGGCACGGGTGATGGACGACGCACTCGGTGTGGCGGACACGGCGCTAGGCGAAGCCGCTGACGCCCTTCGCGCCGCATCGGCGATGGTTTCGCCTCCGGCCGTGCGGCTCCAGGCCGCCCGCCACCGGTCTACGGCCGCAACTCCCGCTCCACCTCCCGCTGATGGCCCGGCCGTAGCAATTGCCCCGGCCCGAACAACGCGGAGCCGGTGACATGCAGAACACCATCACGCGCTCGCCGATGATCGGCTCGCTCTGCTCGGGATACGGCGGACTGGACCTCGGGGTGCAGTCCGCCCTCGGCGGCACGCTGGCCTGGCATGCAGAGGTCAATCCGGACGCTGAGCGCATCCTGGCCCGGCACTGGCCCACCGTGCCCAACCTCGGCGACATCACGACCGTCGACTGGTCCACCGTCCCCCGGGTGTGCGTCCTGACGGCCGGCTTCCCCTGTCAAAGACGTCTCGGTCGCCGGCCGCCGGGCCGGACTCAACGCCCATACCCGCTCGGGGCTGTGGCTGCACGTCGCCCGTGCGGTCGAAGCCCTCCGCCCCTGCCTGGTGGTGATCGAAAATGTCCGCGGCCTCCTCACATCGCCCGCTGGCTCCCCTGGCGACGTGGAATCCTGCCCGTGGTGTCTGGGAGACGACCCAACCCAGCCTCCTCTGCGGGCACTTGGTGCCGTACTCGGATCCCTGGCCGACCTCAGGTACGACGCGCGGTGGCTCGTACTTCGCGCCTCCGACATCGGAGCACCGCACCGCCGCGAGCGGACCTTCCTCACCGCTTGGCCCGCCGAACACCCTGTTCAAGACGCCGACCAGCAACATCGGCAAGAACGGCGGCTCTCAGCACCCCTCGAAGAGGAAGAGCGGGAGCCACGGCCCGAACCTGGCCGACGAGGTGGAGTGGCTCCTGCCCACCCCGAAGGCATCGGACGGGATCAAGGGCTCGCCGAACCAACGGCACGGCAACGGGGACATGACCCTGCCGAGCGCGGCAGCATCGCTGCTCCCCGCCCGGAGGTCAAACGGCACCGGCACCCGGGGCCGCCGTCCGGGCAAGGGCTCGGGCGCGCCCCTGTCGGCGGTAGCTCTGCCGTTGTGGGCCGAGACGCCCCCGGAATCCGAGGAAGCGACGGGCGATGGGGAGCGTACGCAGCCGCCATCACCCGATGGGAGACGCTCACCCGTCCCGCGCCGCCGCCCACCGACGCGGCCGGACGACTCCGTGCCGACTTCGTGGAGTGGATGCAGGGCCTGGAGCCCGGCTGGGTCACCGCCACACCAGGGCTCGGACGACCGGCTCAGCTCACCGCACTCGGCAACGGCGTCGTTCCTCAACAGGCCACCAGGGCAATGCAGTTGCTGGCCCCGCCCTTCCCCCGTTGCCTTCGCTGCACGACGGCATAGCGCCGCCCTACCGGGATTTCCCGGCCGCACCAAATCGCGGTTTCTGCGGACCCTCTTCGGCATGTCGCCGTCCCACAGATGGAGCACGCCCCCATGTCCGACACCAGCAAGACCACCCCCGACCCGGAGCCGTTCCGCGTCCCCGACGAGGATCTCGACGACCTCGCCAGCACCCTCGCCAAGACCATGGCCGAGGTCAGGCAGCACGGCGTCATCCTCGACCGCCTCGGCTCAGAGCCCGCTCCCCTACCCGCGGCGCCTCGGCCGGAGGATGGCACTCCGGGGGCAGAGGCTGTCGACTCCGCGCAAGTGGACGGCCCCGCCTCGGTGTTCATCCTCGCCCTGGGCGGCGAGGCGTACACCGTCGAACTCGCCGCCCTCAGCGACTGGGTGAACTACCTCTTCCTCCCGGTGTACGGTCGGGAAATCAGCACGACCCGGCCATGGTGTGCGCAGTGGCACGAACATCCCGAGGCCATCGCCCGGCTGCACGCCCTCTGGCTCGCGTGGCAGCAACTCACCGACGCCGAGGCCGGCCTGTCCGGTCCTTCGACGTGGCACCGCGATCACCTGGACCAGACGCTGGTCCATCTCCGGGCTCCCGACGGCCCGTTCGCCGCGTGCACGACGAGCCCGACCCGGCCCAACCACCGAGTGCTGACCACCCCTGCGCCCGAGGAACTGGGACTGGCGGCATGACCAACGAACCCGCCTTCGGCCCCTACGGCTTCGAGCCCGACGACGCGGAATCCGCGAACGCGGGGCAGGGGTTTTGGCCCGGCGACCCAACGGCTGACGAACTCGACTTCCGTCTCGGTGACTTCGTGCCCGCCGACGCGGCCTCCGAGCGCGCGGAGGAAGCGTTTTGGCCCGGCGACTTGACGGTCATGGCCAAGCACCACACCGCTCCTCACGGCTCGCACAGCTTCGTCGTCGCCCACGACCGATCCATGACCTGGGGTGTTCCGGGCGATCCGCAGGTCGTGGCGATCGTGGTCGCGCAGGATCTCAGCCTGAACACGTTCACCTTCGAGTCGACCTATCACGCCACGGTGGCCTTCGCGCAGAACTGGCTGATCGAACGTGGCTGCCCACCCGAGCCGATCGCTCAGGTTGACGGGAACTTCATGCGGCCCGTCGACGACCTCACCGTCCGGATCGAGCAGCAGATCCGGGAGTCGGGCGCTCGCTACGAGGTCCTCGCCAGCCAGACCTCGGACTTCGACCCGTGTGAGACGTGGACGCTGACCCGGGACTCGAGCACCGACCAGGCACCGATTCGGGTCTTCCTCGAAGAGGGGGACCCAGAAGCCCACAAGTACACGATGCGCGAGGGCGCCTTCGCCGACGAGGACACCGCCCGCGACTGGCTGGAGGACCGCAGCAGCCCGCTGCCACAGCCGCCGGCATACCGCGACGAGGCCGCTGCCCTCCGAGCCGGCGTTGCCCTCACCCGGTCGGCTGGTGTCCGCGCGCTCCCGAAGGCCGGCCTCGATGCCCGCCCCGCGCCGTCGGTACAAACGGCCCGGCAGCCGTCCCCGCGGCGGCCGATGTGAGCCGCGCCCGCTTCGCCTTCGCCGCACATCCGGACGCCATTGCGGACCTGCGCGAACTCCCTGGCGAGATAAGGGACTTGGCGCTCCTCGAATTGCAGAACCTGGTCCACGGAAGCGACGACTGCCTACCGCTGAAGGGCCGCCTCGCAGGCTTCCACAAGGTCTACGTCGACCCGTCCGTCTCCTACCGGATGGTGATCCAGTTCCGCCCGGCACCGCCCACGTCGAGCCACAAACGCGAGATCTATCTCGTCGCCGCCGGCAGCCGGCAGGACTACGAGGTCTACCGCACTGCCCATCTCCGCACCGGTCCTCGACAGGACACCGAGACAGCACGCGTCACTGAGGCGCGCGTCCAGGCCGCCCGGTCCCGCTCTCCCCGTCCGGTCAACCAGCCGACGGCAGTCGCGGCAGCTCCCCCAACGGCAGCTCAGCCTGCTGTCTCCGCTTCCCGAAAGGCTCACCAACGATGACCGCCAACCGCGCCCCCATGGCCCGCAGCGAACTGGCAGATCTCCTCACCGATGCCGCGCAGAGTGTCTCCGGGATCCTCACCACTGAGTACCCGACGGCCATCAGCCGCTCCTACCTGCACCCCGTGCTGGGTGCGCTGTCCGCCGGACCTCAGGTGGTCTGCGAACTGAACGACCGGCTCGAAGGCTTCGTGGCCGAAGAGCCACTCCCCACCACGCCCGCAGGGCTCTTCACTCTCGCCTCCTACGCCTCCGCGCTGGGGTGGCTCACCGAGTCCCTCGCCGAACTGACCACCTCGGTCGACCAGATCTGCACCCACGTGGGCATCCCCACGCATCCGCCGGCCCCGGCCTCTCCCGCGCCCGCTGACGTGGCGAGGGACGGCGAGTCCGAACTCGCCTTCAGTCGAGTGGAGTTGGCGGCGATCCACACCGCGGCCGAGGCCGCGGGTCTACCGCCGGGCGACTACGTCGAGGTGCTCTCCGAGTCCCTGCTCGCGGCCTCCCGGATCACCGATGCCTGCATGGAGATCTCCAGCGGTCTCCTCGACGACGCCTCGTACGTCCTCGGCGAGGCGACCGACCACGTCCGGATCGGCGACGGCCCTGACAGCCTGCCCACCCTGGTCCGTTCGCTGCTCGCCCGGATGGAGGCCGCCGAATGAACCCCCACGACGCGACCGAGCAGCCGGGCGCCCACCTCGCCGCCGAGTTGCTCGGCGTCGAGGACCCCTGGACCCTCAACATCGCCTACCGACCGAATGATCCGCTGTACCGCGCCTCGACGCTCGTCATCGGGGCTGCCCACGAACTCGACGAACTGCACGGCCGAGTGACACGCGCGACCCAGGCCGCTCTCGGAGTGCTCGAATCCGTCGGTCGAGGCGAATTCAACGGTTCACCAGGCTCGTACACGCCGCTGCGGTCTGCCGTCGAGCAGATCGGCCGGCTCGTCTCGGCGCAGAACGCGGCCTACGAGCGACTCACCCAGTCGATCTTCGCGTACCGCCGTCTCCTCCCCGAGCCGGACGCTGCTCCGCCCGCGGATGCGGAGGCCCGCGACCTGGACAACGGACAGGTCTCCGGCCGCGACGACGACTGGGCTGTGTCCGCTGATCTCCGACTCAGGGCCCTGGAATCCGTCGAGGCCGGCGGACTGCGGTTCCACCAGAGCGGGGTCTACGGCTACATCTCCCTCTCCGACGCGCGCGGCGAGCGCCCCGCCGACAGGGTCTGGCCCGAGACCGTCCAACGACTCATCGCCGACGGGCTGATGGACCGGGACACCAGCGAGGGACTGTACCGGCCGGGACAGCTCCTCTCGCTCACGCCGAAAGGCGAGGCGGCCCTTCGAGACGCACGTACAGCCACGCCGCGCGTATCCGCCGCACTCAACCGCAGCAACACCACAGCGCTCCCCGGCGCCGCCGACCCGTCTGTCGTACGCACCACAGACGCGGCCACGAAGCCTTCCCGCTCCCGCTGATTCCCCCAGAAAGAACATCCCCGATGTCGATCCCCGTACAGCCCTCCGTCTTCTCGATCGGTTTGATCGATGCCCAGCACGTCGAGGACGCGCTGTCCCTGATAGCGCCAAGGTGGACGACCTGGTCGGCGCAGACCCTGGCCCAGCAGGGCCGTCCCATGCGTGTTGGTGAGATCGCCGCCCAACTCCCCTTCATCAGCGAGACGTTCGTCAGTAAGCGGCTGGCCCAAATGCACGCTGATGGGCTGGTCGTCCGAGTCGGCCACCACCGCGGTGCTCCTTACCAGCTGAGCACATTCGGCGATTCGCTCTCCTCGGTCCACGAGGCCCTGTCGAACTGGTCCCAGACCCATCTGCCACTCGGCAACGTGGCCGGCGCCGAACGCGTCGAGAACGCCGTACAGCGTCTCTGCCTTCGCCATTCGACCACCGTGATCCAGCTCCTCGACGCGAACGAACCCATGCGGTTCGGCCACATCGCCGAGGAGACCGGCCTGGACAACGGCTACACCCGGAACCGACTCAACCGGCTTCAGGTCGACGGGTTGGTCGCCCGCACTGGTCCGCGCCACGGTGACCCGTACGTCCTGACCGATGCCGGGCGGGCGCTGGGCCCTGTCTACGGGGCCGTCGAGTACTGGAGCGACCCCATCTCCGCGTGGAGGAACTCAGCACCCGCGGCCCCCGTAACGACTGCCGCCCGGACCCACGCAGATGTCCCGCTGGGGGCAGACGGCATCCGAACCGCGGCGGCCCTGCGCCGGAGCTCCGCAGTGCCCAATGCCCTGTTCAGTCACGCACCGCAGCCGCACGTGCCAGCAGCCGTCGCCACCCGCTCGGCACCCTTCCGAAGCCGGTGATCCAGTTGACGCTGAGAGTCTGCCGCTTCTCCCCCGTTGCCACGGCACCCGCATGCAGTCGGGCAGGCCAACCCCCTGCGCATGCGGGCGCGTTGCCCTCCCACGCCCCGGAGCCCCGACGATGAGCCCCCAACTTCCCTACGACCAGAACCACTTCGAAAACGTACTGGTCAGCCCCAGGTACCTGGCCGGCTCCAACGGGTCCGGAGAAACCGGCTTCGCCCCCGTCGCTCACTGGCCACATCACCATCTCGACGAGGGCCCCTGCCAGCTCCTCGTCACCTCGCCCGACCAAAGGATCCGTATCGGCTGGTTCGGCGACGACTTCGAGCTGTGGAAGATCACCGCATCCCAGGAGGCAGCCTCCGCAACCCGCTGGACGGCAACCTTCAACCATGTCACCCCGGCCGAGATCGTCGCCGGTCTCACCAGCGCCCTGGCTCACGACTACGCCGAAGCCGACGCCTACGAGGGCAACGGACGTTTTCTGGCGAGCCCGTCGTTGTACTGGGCCGACGCCGTCCGACCGCTGACCGAAGCCGGCTGGCGTCGTGAGGCAGCCGAGCGCGGCACCGTCGAGATCGTCGCCCCCGACGGGCAGGCAGGCGTCCTGATCGACAACCGCCTCTCCGCCTGGGACGACGAAACCGTCACGCTGTGGGCCGGTCCACCAGGCTGGGGCACACGTGCGGAGGCGGTCTTCACCGCCCGCACCCCGTCCCACCTGATCGCCGCGACAGCAGCCGCCATGACCGATCCAGCACCGGTGATCCGCGAGAGGCACCAACTCGCCCGCGAGGTCCAGCACTTGGTCACGCTCACCCCCGTCGGCCCGACCGTCCCCCAGATCTCTCGCGCCCCGACCCCACTCGACGTGCGCCGTACCGCTGTCGCCCAGGCCGTCCACCGCGCCGCACGCACCCAGCAGACAGCCGCCGACCTCCGGATCATGGCCGCCCGCAGCCGCACGGCGACTTCGGCCCAGATCCGGTCGAGCAAGTCCGCGCACAGGCCCGGGGCCCTGCCGCCGACCATCTCGCCCGCCCAGCGCCACAGCCGCTGATCGTCAGGGCTCCGAGGCCACCTCTGACCGCAACAACACCCCCGAATGCCGGGAGTTCCGCCATGCCCGACGCCACCGCGCTCGACCAAGCGACCGCCATGATCGAGAAAGCCTGGGGCCGCCCCATCGAAGACCTCGAAGCCCTCGCGGTCCGCCGCCCCAACAACGACCCTCTCCTACGCTCGGCCATGCACATCCGCTCGGCCCTGGTCATCACCGACAACGCCGTGGCCGTGCACCAGGACCGTCTGCACACCCTTACCCGGCCCGGCCACGTGCCGGCCTTCTACGAGCTGGAACGGATCACCAGCACGGCGGCGGACCTTCGCGTCGCCCAAGCGGAGAGCCGTACGTCCCTGCAGGCCATCAGCCACGTGATCGAAGCGCGTGGAGCCGCCGCGACCGCAGACCGGGCTCCAGCAGTCCGCCTGGCCCAGGCCGCTGTCGCCCGCTCCGCGCACGCTCTACGCGCCCTGGGCCAGTCGCCCGATCAACCCGCGCCTTCAGCCGTTGTCGGCCCGTCGGTGGCCGGACTGAGGCCGCACCGCTGATCGGTCAGGCGCCGTCCTCGTCACGGTGGGCATCCCACATACGGGAGCCCACCACGCGGGCCAGCTCCTCCAACGTCAACTCGACGCGACGCCCGTCCGCGATCCGGTCCTCCAACTCCCCGCCCTCGTCCGGCCGTCCGTCGGACTGCGCGCCGACAGCCCACTGCCCGTCGGCGACCATCACGATGTCGCCCACCGTCCACGGCCTCCCCGCAGCACGGACCTTGCGCTCCAGCTCGGCGCCGTCCCAGTGTCTGCTCGCCACCCCTGCTCCCCCTCGTTCCGCGCGACCCGTCGCCGCAACCCACGTACGACAACTGCGTGCGTTGATCCATTCCCGGGTCACCGGCCAACTGCTGGCGGCTGCCAGTTCGCCCACGGCAGACGTCGCACCCCGGGAAACGACTACGCGCTTCGCCATACCGCATGTCAACGTACGGGTGCTGGAAAAACCGCAGATCAGCGAAGGGATCGTCCAACCGTGACCGCCTCCGCCACCCACCTGCCCGCTGTCGTCCGCCCTGCCGTGGAAGAACGCTGCTGGCTCTCCTCCGACCATTGCGCGGACCCGGTGCTCGAACTCCTCCACAGCCTCGGCTGGACCGTCGTCGACACCCCGCAAGCCAACGTCCACGCGACGAGCCCCGACGACCGCGTCTACGTCGGCTGGCTCCCCCGAAGACCCCACCGCCTGGAAGCGCGGCATCGTCTGGCAGGTCCAGGTACAGCCCGCCGAAGGCGAGCCGTGGGTCCAGGAGTTCGGCCTCCACACCCCCTCCGAGGCCATTGCCGCTTTCCTCACCGCGCTCATCGCCACCCCCCAGCCACTGACCGCGCTACCAACCACAGTCTCCGAAGGCTCCCTTGGCACACCGTGCTCCGCTCACCAACCACCACGCCGACGGCTCTCTCTGCCCGGCGGACGACAAACACACTAGCTCCGGC
This sequence comes from Streptomyces sp. NPDC005492, assembly GCF_040605995.1. Classification (NCBI taxonomy): domain Bacteria; kingdom Bacillati; phylum Actinomycetota; class Actinomycetes; order Kitasatosporales; family Streptomycetaceae; genus Streptomyces; species Streptomyces sp. NPDC005492. The sequence goes on along the minus strand of NZ_JBEXDX010000016.1, from coordinate 67,498 downwards.
AAGCCGCTCCACCCCGACTGCCCCGGCCGCGCGTACACGCAGTCCATCTGCTTGTGCGGCGAGTGGGAGATGAAGCAGCCCGGCAAGGGCTACGTCAACGAGAGCCGCAGGCGACACCTCTCCAGCCACACCCAGGGCCCGAAGGTCCTTCGCGATCTGCTTCGCCTCGACGGTTCCTGACAAACCATCACCAGCGCCGCCCTGCCACCCCGTACCGCTCCCGGAGGTTCCGTGCCCCACTACCTGACCGTCGGCCACCTGCTCCGCCAGCTCCAGAACCTAGATCCCAACCTGCCGATCCGCCTCGCCATCAACCCCGACTTCCCCTTCACCCACTACGTGGGAGTCGAGGTCGTCGTCCGGGACGGCAAGGCGTTCATCGCCGACGACGGCCAGGAGGACTACCTCCCGGTGGCGGTCAGCGATGCCCTCGCCTGGGCCTGACCGGGCCCACCGCCACACCCTGGAGGCTTCTATCCCGTCGCAATCCCGCCCTTCGCATCTCCTTCCGCTGCACCGCCTCGCCGTACAACCCATACCGAGTGGAGTACGCGGCGCGTTGGTCCAGCGCGTGTCCTCCCTCCCCGACGGACCACTCGACGTCACCTGGCTCCCTGCCGAAGCACCGAGACTCCCCCTCGGCCGCGTTCGCCTGCACTGGGAACCAGCCGCCCTCGCAGGCTGGAACGTGATCGCCCACCTGGGCCTGGCCACCACCGAGGTCCATCTCGCCTCCTGGCCCGCCGCCCCGGACGACTGGCCGCACCTGGTCCGCCCTACCATCCACGAGGTGATCGGCCTCTGCGCCGCCCTCACGGTCGCGACCGCCGCCCTCGACCTCTCGAACCGCCGCGCCCAGGTCTGACCGAACCGTAGAAGGCCGCCCCGCGCCGATCAGGCGGTGGCGGCCTTGCCGTACGAGACGTTGCTCATGCAGTCCACGTCGCCGATCATTGCGCTCATGTCAGCTCCGACCACGCGCATCTCCAACGCCGGCACTGGACTGTCGGGGGAGAGGTATAGCCGCCGCAACCATCCGACCCCCACCAGCGACCAGCCCGGCCACAGCCGCTGGTTCGCCATTGATGAGGCCGGCACTGACGGGGATCAGCTCTATGGGCGCGAACACCGCTACTTCGTCCTCGGCGGTATCGCCATCGATGATGCTGAAGCCGCCGAGACCCTCCAGGACATCCGCACGCGAGCGCGTGTGCAGGCACCGGAGATCAAGTTCCAGCGATCCTTTAGCAAGCCTGGCGACTCCTGGAGGCGCGACATACTCGCAGACCTCCTGTCCCCGTCCGGCACCCTGGCTGGCCGGACCATGCTCTACGTCATTGACAAGCGGTACATGATCGTGGCGAAACTGGTCGACCTTCTCATTGAAGAGCGTTACCACTCCATCGGCATCGATATCGTGAGCAACGGGGTCGGCAGGAAGCTCGCGATCGATCTCACCACTTGGGGACCGAAAGCCGTAGGTGCTGACCACTTTGAAGTGCTGCTCTCCACTACTGCGATGTTCTTTTCCAAGAAGAACCGCCGGGGCGACAAAGTGAGCACCGACGAACTTTACGGAATCTATCGTGAGGCAGCGTCCTACTCGCGCCGCAAGAAGAACCCGTCCGTACGGCATCTCTCAGATGTTTTTGAACTTCTGGCAAAACGCACTCGCGGCCATGCCGAGGAGTTCGCTGCAGACCGCAGCAAGGCCGCTGCTGGCGTAGCTAGCAAGTTTGCAGATCTGGACGATGACGCTATGGATCCGATCATCCCTGCCCTTACCGCATTGCTGAGTTCCGCGTGCTCGCGTCTCGGGCGCCTCGACATCCTGGCAGACGAGCAGCGGCTCCTTACGGACGAGAAGTTCGACATCCTCGACAAGGCGATCGCAGCCATGACCACCATGTGGCACCCCCGCGACGGGCAGGCCCTGCCCGGTGAACTACTGCGTGGCCAGTCCGCCAGTCACCCGTCGCTGCAACTGGCCGACCTTGTCAGCGGGGCCAGCTTGGCAGCCGCTCGTCGCAGCGATGTCGACCCTGCCTCCCCGGAGGACCTGGATCTGACGGTGCGACAACTGTTCCTGCCCGAGAGCGTCCTCATTCCCTGAAGTCCCCGTGCGCTGGCGGGCGTTGCGCCAACGCCATAATCTGGTGGCCCCATGCCGCATCAGTACATACCCTGACGGGATGGGAAAAGGTTCGGCGCATTCAAATGCCTCGCCCAGCACGGTGCGTGTCGCCAGCGGATACGCCTCTGCACTGGATCTGCTGTCAGTTCGCCAACTACGCCAGCAGTTGCGGCAGGCTCGTGCGCTTCGGTTTCTGATTCCTCGCGATCAGCGCCCGGATCTTGCGGCCATCGAGCATCAGTTGCAACACATTTGCGAGACCGTGGATACGTTCTATCAGGTGCTGGGTCCCAGGAATTGGATCTTCCACGAGAACCTCCCCGTCGACGACATCGCCGAACTGCTTACGTCCGACGACGGGCCCGAGACTCGGAGCGGGCGTTGATCGCCCTATACGCCGACTACGATGCGCTCGCCTTGCGGCTGCGGATGATCAACAAGCTCCCGGCCTTGCGCAGACGGCGGCACCTGATCGTCCAAGCCCACGAGGACTACGCGGCCGGCCGCTACTACGCCTGCATTCACCTGCTGCTCAGTGTCATGGACGGCTTCGTCAACGAATTCGAGACCGTACGCAGGGGCCTGCATGCGCGGCAGGCCGAGGACCTTCATGCCTGGGACAGCGTCGTCGGGCATCACATGGGCCTGGCCAACGCGCACAAGACGTTCACCAAAGGCAAGAGCGCCACCAACGGCGAGCCTGTCTACGAGCTGTACCGCAACGGCATCGTCCACGGCAGCCTCCTCAACTACGACAACATCGTGGTGGCAACCAAAGCCTGGAACCGTCTGTTCGCGGTCGTCGACTGGGCCAACGCCACACTCAAGGAGAAGATCCCGCCACCGTCCCGCCCGACTATGAGGCAGCTATGGCAGTCACTGTCGGAACTCAGCAGGCGTCAACAGGCAAATGACGCCTGGAAGCCGCGCCGCATCAGCGCGGACGACACGGACTTCGGTCAGGAACGCCTCAGCCACCGAGGCGTTCCTGACGGCCTGGACGCAGCGTAACTACGGACGGATGGCCCAATGGATCTCACAACCGATTCGCGACAAGCACGGTGCCGCCATGCCCCGAGAAGTGAGGATGCTCTACGAGGACCGGCGGCTGTCAGCCTTCACGTTCGTAGGCATCGACCACATCGCGCCGGCTTCCTGTCTCGTCGAGGTCGAGCTCTATCTGGCCGATCAACCGGCCGATCAGGCAATCCCCGCAACTCTTCGGTGGCTCCATGAAGATGATCAGGGAGACCCGGTCTCGTCGCTGTTGCCGGGCCATTGGCGGTTGTACTGCTGGGAGCCGGATCAGTTCCTCCCATAGCCGTGCCTCAAGGGATCGTCCGACGCTTGAAGACAGGCCCTAGCTTTGGCGAGCATCAACGCTCCTAGTCCAGATAGGTGCCGGCGAAGGCCCCATCGAATCCGAGCGAGGCGAGGCCCTGCTCGACGCTGGGGTACATCGTTCCGTCCGGGACGGCGATCAGCGCGTCGAAGTCGGTGCAACTGATCTCGGGTTCGAGCCACTGGTTGCCGCACCGACAGACGATCCAGACGTTGCGGCCGTGGTTGATGAGCAGCCAGTCGCGCCGGGCACGGCAGGCGGTGCACATCACGGGGATCCCGCGCAGGGCGAGCGCGCGCGGGTGGCTGAGGCAGCGTGTCGCGCCGGGGCCGCTCGGCGGCTGCGTCTCGTAGTCGAGTTGAAGCAGGGGATCAGTGCCAGAGGGGACGACGGGCAGCACGGGGGTGGGCTCTGCGGGGCGGTCGGTAGTTCTGGGCACGAACGTCATCTCCCGGTCGAGGGCCTTCTTTTCATCCGTAACAGCTGGTGGAACCGGCTGTCCAGGGGTTTCGTGGCGTCGGGCGGCCTGGTGAGTGGCTTGCCCGACTCTGGTCAGCGGCGCGGTGGGCGGTCGCGCGGGTCGGAGGAAGTGGTGGGGCAAGCTGCGGGCGTGGGTGTCTTCCTAGTGCTGGTGCGGTTGTTCGAGGTCTTGGGCTGGCCGGTGTCGGCCTGCGGGCGGCGAGTCGCTTCGACGGGGTGAGCGGGGAGTTGGGCAAGGCGGCGTAGGCGCCAGACCAGGACGTCGTTCACGTCGTCGGCGGTGTCGAGTTCGCGCAGGTCGATGGCTTCCTGCAGAAGGGCCTCGGGGTTGTAGCCCGCTTGCTTGGCCTGGGCGAGGGTGGCGGTCAAGGCGTCGGGCTTCGACGACGTGCTGTCTATTCGCAGTCCCTGCTCTGCCAGGGCTGCGCGAATGGTGGTCTCGTGGGTTCGGCGTTCGGCCTCGGGCAGGGCACGGCCTTGGTCGTGCAGTGTCTGCATGGGGGTGGCGGCGGCTTGGCGGTAGGCGGCTCGTAGGTGCTCGGCGGTCTGTCGTGAGGCGTGGGCTTGCTGGGCGTGGCCACGTGCGGAGTGCCAGCGGGCGGCGGCGAGGGTGACCAGGATCAGGGTGGAGACGAGCATGGCGGTGGTGCCGCCATCCTCGCCCCGGCCGAGAGCGTTGCCGGCGTGGATGATGCCCCGGGCTGCCGAGCGGATGGCCCGGGTGTCGGCGTACTCCGCTCGGATGTGGCTGCGGGTGGCGCGTTCGAAGGCGCGGGCGGCGGCGCCCAGTTCGGCGCGGGTGGCAGCCGGGGAGGTCTGGGCGACCGCGTCCAGGAGTTCGCCGACCCCTACGAGTTGGGCTGCGGCTTCGTCGTCATCGCTGTCGAGGAGAACTGTGGCGCGCTCGGCGATACCGGTGGCGTTGCGTCGCTCCCGAGCGGGCGGGAACCAGTCCGGTCGGTCCCCGCTCGCGGCCGAGGCCGTCGTCTGGGCGGCGGTGCCGTCGGCCAGGCGGCGGCGGATCTTGGGGAGTGAGAGGTCGGGGGCGAGGGTGGAGCCCGCGAACCAGATGGGCTCTCGGTCGCGGTTGCGGTCGCCGGGCAGTGCGACGTTGTAACCCAGGGCGTCACCGGATGGGGCGTGTCGCATCTTCACGCGCAGGCCCGCCTCACGGAGCCGGGTGAAGAACTCGTCTTCGGTAGCGGCCCCGGCGAGGGCGTGGCGGACGGCTTCGCGGAGGGTCTCGCGTGAAGCCTCGGTGCGGCCGGTGCGCTCGGCCTTGAAGCGTTCGGCGCTGGTGGGGGTCTTGGCTCCGGTGCCGTCGCCTGGCTTGAGGCGACGCAGGCCCATCTCCTGTTCGATGCGGCGGCATTCGGCCTGGGCCTTCTTGAAGTCGTAGTTCATCCGAGGGCGGCGCAGGTCGCCTCGGACCATGGTGGCCAGGATGTGGATGTGGTCGTCCGCGTGGCGTACGGCGACCCAGCGGCAGCCGTCCGGATCGTCCTCGGGGGCGAGGTTGACGGCGTGGACCAAGCGACGGGCCACGGAGTTCCACTCGGCGTCGGTCAGGGTCCGGTCGCCGGGATCGGTACGGACCGAGCAGTGCCAGACGTGCTGGGCCGGGGCCTTGTCGCCGAGCTGGTTGACCCGCAGGTCCAGTGCTGCGGTGAGGCGGGCGAGCGTGACCTTGGGGTCCGGGTCGGGGCTGGTGTCGCGTCCGGGGTCGGGGGCGAAGCCGTCCCAACTCCCCACCAAGTGGGGGTCGATGTGCTCGTCGCGCTTGCCAGGGCTGTACAGGTAGACGAGCAGACCGTGGGTGCGTGAGCCGCGCCGGATCTTGGGGACCATCAGAGTCGCTTCTTCACCAGGGCGTCGGCCGCGTCGTCGATGCGGGCCAGGAGGCGGGTCAACGTCGTGAGGGCGTGGTCGAGTTCGCCGGGTCGGGGCTGTCCGCCGGCGTTGTAGGTGTAGGCGATCTGGTTGATGTTGTTGCCAATGCGGGAGAGGGCGGTACGCAGGGCGGCCAACTCGTCGATGGCGGTGTCGAGTTGTTCGTTGGTGTGCAGGGTGGTGGAACCGCGGGCGGTGGCGAGAGCAGCTGCGGCCAGGAACCGGGCGACGGTGACGCCACGCTGCGCGGCTGCGGCGACGATCTCGGCCTTCTCGGCGTCGGAGAGGCGGGTCGTCGTCTTGCGGGTGCGCTCACTCGGGTTGCGGCTGCGGCGGCGCGGTTTGCGGTCGGGGAAGGCGGGCGTGCTCGGGCTCGGCTGGTCGCGCTGGTCGGCTTCTCCCCCTGTGACCGGCGCCCCCTGGTGACGGTCGTCCGGTTGGTCCCCGTGCGCCCTCGCTCGGGGAGCCACCGGGCTTCCCCCACCCTCCTGGGCGGGGGCAAGTGCGTACGACGGGCCGTAGGACCGTCGTAGGCGACAACTTGCTCCGCCGGGAGCCGTGTTGGGGTCACGCTGCTGTCCGGCCGTGGTGGCCACCGGGTCGTTGGCGGTCACCGACGTGTCTCCGGGTTCTCCTGCCGGATTTCGCGGACGAGTTCTTCGATCCAGTCCATGGCCAGGACCGGGTGGTGCAGGGTCCAGGGTCGGCTGTCCCGGGTTCGTTGCACAGTCCAGGTGGTGTCGGGGCCGGACTGGGCGCGGTGGAGGTGACCGTGCTGGTGCAGGACGGTCAGCCAGGAGTCGACCTCGGCGGGTGCGGCCGGGTGGGTACGCATGAGGTGTGCTCCGGTTCGCTTCAGGAGGATGTGGGGCGCGTGTCCGGGGGCGGGTGACCGGTGAGGGCGTGCGGCTCGGTCACCCGCTTCGTGCTGTCCGGTCAGTCCCGGGCGGAAGTGACCGGCTGTCCGTGCTGCTCGCGGAGCTGGGCCATCAGCGCGGTCAAGGTGTCGCTAGACAGGGGGATCTGCTGACCTCGGATCGCCTGGGCGACCACCTTGCGGGTCAACTTGTCCTCGGCCCTGACCGCCGACCGGGCGATCTTCAACAGCTCCTCGGTGTCCGGGTCGGACCTCCGGTCACTGGTTGTCCGGGTGTCCCGGTCAGTGACCGGCGACGGGGTGACCAGGCGGTTGGTGAGCGGCACGAGGGTGTCCTGGTTGCCGGTGACCGGCGTGGTTCCGATCGGGCTGTCGGTGACCGACGGCGCGGTGTCCGGCTGTCCGGGCTGGTCAGCGGCTTCGTGCGACTGACCGGTGTCATCGGTGACCTGGTTGCCGTTGACCACCGTGGCGCTGTCCCCGATCAGTGACCGAGGAACCGGGGTCTGCTTGTACAGGGACAGTCGCGGCCGGTCAGTCAGCGCAGTGACCGGCTGCCCGGCCCTGACCTGACCGGCCTGCGGCTCGTGCTGACCTACCCGGTCAGTCCGGGTGACCGCGATGCCCTCGGGCCGGTCAGCCTGACCGAGGTCTTCGCGGTCACTGCCCTTGACCGGGCCCCGGGCGATGAGGATATAGAGGTGGACCGCGCCGGCCAGCGCGAGCGGGGCGATGGTGGACAGCACCGCGACCACCGTGTCCCCGAGCCGGAGCCCGGTGGCCGAGCCCGCTTCCTCGTTGAGGCGCACCGCGTGAAGAGCGTTGGCCCAGATGCTGGCGGCGGTGGCCGTGCCGAAGAGCGTCCAGACGTAGAGCCGGGCGCGCAGGGGCGCGTCGCGCAGGACCAGGAGCGCCCGTATGCCGTAGGCGATGAAGCCGTCGATCACCAGCGGGAAGAGGTAGGTCAGGAGACCGCGGACGTGGATGGCGACGGCCATCTGCTGGAGGGCGTCGTACGACAACGCGCATCCCGCGCTGCCCAGGGCGATGACGACCACGCGGTCCCAGCCGGTGATGTGCGCCGTCCTCGGCGCGCTCGTGTTGGTCACGCCGCCGTCCCGAAGTCGTCGCGGCCCAGGCGCTCGTCGTCGGTCTCGTGGGGCGGGGTGGTCGTCGGAGTCTGGTCCAGGTCCAGGTCCCGGTTGCGCAGGGCGCGGCGAATCTCGCGGTACTGCTTCTGAGCGTGCTCCTCGGTGATCTTCAGGAGCCAGGCCAGGCGCTGCTCGGTCACTCCGTGGTGGTAAGCGGCGAGGACGACCGCGCGGCGCTCGTCCTTGGTGAGGTGGACGTCCCGCCCGGCGATGGTGGCGTTGACGCGGCTGTAGTCGAGGCGATGGGCGAGCTTCGCGTGCAGCGACCTGCGCTCCTCCTCGGTCAGTCCGCCACGGATGCCGTCGGTGTCACCGTTGCCCAGGGCCGCGTCCAGGCAGGTGCGGCGGACCGGACACTGGCCGCACAGCGACTTCGCGGCGGTGATCTTGTCGGTCTCGTCGGGCTCGGGGAAGAAGATCTCGGGGTCCACCGAGTTGTACTCGGTGCTCTGGCAGACGGCCTGGTCCTGCCAGGTGTGGTCGCCGAGCGACCGGTGGCGGGCAGGGCTGATCGTCGTGGTGGTCATGCGGGTTGCTCCGATCGCTCTCCGCGCAGGGACGTTGGCGGAGGGGTGCGCTGGGTCGGGAGGTGCATGGGCCGGCGCGCTGAAGGCGCGGCCTGCGGCGGGTCAGGCTGTTGCGCGGAGGCGTCTGCGGTCGACCGGCTCGAACTCGACCCGGGTGGTCATCTGCGCGAGCCTGCTGGTGACGCGGTCGCCGAGGTAGACGCGGAGGTCCTTGATCGCCAGGTTGGTGGTGATCAGGGTCGGGAGCATGTGGTTGTAGCGGCGGTTGATCAGCCGGTACGTCACTTCCTCGACCCACTCGGAGGCCTTCGCGGCACCGAGGTCGTCGATGATCAGCAGCGGGCAGCGGCTGACGGCCGCTAGGTCCCGCTCGCTGTCGCCCCCGGGCCGGGGACGCAGATAGGCGTACAGGTCGGCGGCGGTGGTCGCACGCCAGCGCACGCCGACTCCGCTCTGCACCAGCCTCCGGACCGCGCCGTACGCCTGGTGTGTCTTGCCCGCGCCGACGACCCCTGCCATCAGCAGGCTCGGCCCGGTGGTGACCTGCCGCCGGGCTCCCCGGCTGGGGGCGACGGCCGCCTCGGCTACGTCGCGGGCCCAGGCCAGGACCTGGGGGTGGTCGGCGACCGCTGTCCGGTAGCGCGGCGGCATCCCCGCCAGAAGGGCGTCCAGCGGAGAGTACGGCTCGGGCTCGTCGACCAGGTCGGTGACGGCGGCCGGGTCGATGTTGCGGGCGGCCAGGATCCGGGCCAGCCGGTCCACGGTGCCTGCGCCACCGAGGGGCTGCGGTTCGCGGTTACGGGTGCGCATCACAGCTCCTCGGCGTAGGCGGCGGCAGCGTCGGCCGGGTTGGTCCACGCCTGGTGAGCGGGCACGGTAGGCCGGATTCCCGGCCGTGCCAAACCGCCGGGGCGGGTGTTCATGGCCTCGTTGACCATGCTGGTCAGCACGCTCGGGTGCTTGGGGTTGGCGGCGAAGTTCAGCAGCCCGGCCCGGATGTGCTCGGGGGCGATGCCCTCGCCCAGGAGCTTCTTGGTGATCCGCCCGAGGTGCCCAATCACGTCGCTGGGCGGCCGCTCCTCGCAGGCGGCGATGTACTCGCCGACGAGCTGGTTGGCCGAGACGGTGGCTGCGGGCGCCGTGCGCCCCGTAGGGAAAGAAGATCCAGGATCCAAGATCCTAGATCCAGGCGCCGAGCCCTCTCCGACGCTTCGGGGAAGGCTCGGAGAGTCCTCGGAGAATGCCGTCTGACCTGCTGTTTTCGTATGCGCGTGGTTAGGGGTGTCGGCCATGCCGTCGAGGGCGTCCTGCTGGGCGGCGGGGGCTCCGTCTGCGTGGCCGGGAGGCGTGGCGGCGGGCTGCATGGGCAGATCGAGGGCTCGGGGAGCATGCGGCAAAGCCTCGGCGAGCCCTCGGGGAGGGATGGGCGACTCCTCGATCCGCTTGGTGCAGATGCCCTTGCAGGCGCCGCACCGGTCACCGCCCTGGTGCTGCGGGCAGGAGGGGAGACGGGACTGGCTCGGCTTGTCGATCTTCTGGTGGTCGGACCAGGTCACGACGTGGAGGTAGCGGCGGCCGTCGCAGCCGGTGTACCGGCAGAGCAGACCGGCGTTCGCGAGCTGGTGGAGGTCGTCCTCGACGTGGACCGAGGTGTGCTCGGCGCGCAGCGGCCAGAGCAGCCCGGCGATGATCGCGGCGTTGTCGCGGTGACGACCGTGGTCGTCGGCCTGGGTGAGCAGCCCGAAGAAGGTCCGCTCGGCCTCGACGCTCACTTCCGCGAGCGACTCGGAGACGAAGGCCTCCGGCTTGACGGTTCGAATCCGCGCCATGTCAGCGGCCCCGAGCGGCGGCGATCAGGTCGCTGCGAGTGAGGGTCGCGTCGGCGAGGTCGAAGGTGTGCGGCCGGGTCCAGTCCACCTCCGGCCAGACCCGCAGGATCCAGCGGGCCGCGACCCCGGCGGCGATCCGGCTCAACTCCATGGTCCGACCGGCCTCGTCCTTGACGACGACGTGCGGGTGGGGCCACGTCTGCCTCGGGTCACTGAGGCCGACCCGGATGGTGGCCACGCCCGGGATCATGTCGGTGAGCTGGGCGGCGAGACGGTGCGGGCGGTCGGGGTCCGGGCAGGCCGGAATTCCGCTCGGCATGACGGGCATGCGATACTCCGTGATTCGTAGGAGCGCGGTGCGGCGGTTCTCGTGCAGAGGCCCCGCCGCCCGCGAGATGTGATCGGCGCTCTTCGGGGTGCCGGCCCGGCGCTTGGGAGTTGGTAGCTCCCGGGCGCCGGTCTCATTTCCCCGGTCCGCGTCATGGCCCGCGTGCGTGCATCGCCCCTCCCCTCCTGGCCCGTCCCCGACCGGTGATCCTTTTGTGCGGGGACCAGGACCATATGGCGGCCCGTGGCACAAGTCCAGCCTGTTCGCACCCGCCCTGACCAGGCATGAAACACCGCGCAGGACGGTCCGGGGGACGGCCTCACAGGGCCTCCGCCACTTCTCCGACGCGGCCGTCTCCGCGAGCGCCATACAGCAGCTCCCCACCGGGTCCAACTCGAAGAAGCCGACCACCCGAACGCTGGCCGACTTCTTCGGCGTGCCCCTGGTCTGCTTCTTCGAATTCGACGAGGTGGAGGCCGAGCGGTGGTACGCGGAGATCCAGGTGGTTGCCGCCATACATAGCCAGGGTGTGCCGGATCGCCGGGTACGCCGACGGGCTCACCGCTCCGGGCCTACTACATGCCGAACACCGCGATCAACGAAGCCCGTCAGATGGAGGGCAATGTCGGACGACTTGGGCCTGCTCGACGACGCGTGAGTTCGCTCCGCCCGAATCGCGGCGCGCGCCGGCCCTCTGGCCCGATTAGGCACTGCCTGTTCGACAGCCTTCCATCCACACGGTCACTCAGCGACGACCGCTCCACGCGGTTGCAAGGCGGCGATGCGAACAGCGATTTCCCGGCTCCAGTGGCACGGCCGCCTGAGCCGACGAAGGTCACCGTCGGCGTGTTGAACCATCTCGCGGCGATCCGGCCTCTCCATCTCCCTGGCCCCGCCGCGTCGACAGTGATCGCCGCACAACGGCACAGGCGGTCGGCGTCGAGGAAAGTCAGTGCCCCATGGAGATGCCGCCGTCGACCGGCACCACGGCGCCGGTGACGTAGGCGGCTTCCTCGCTGGCCAGGAAGGCGATGGCCGAGGCGATCTCCTCCGGTTTGCCGATCCGACCCAACGGAACGTCACCGATGATCTTCTCGACACGCTTCTTGGGCAGTGCCCCCGCCATGGCGGTATCGGTCAGGCCCGGGCTCACGATGTTCACGGTGATCCCGCGCGAGCCGATCTCCCTGGCCAGCGAACGACCGAAGCCGATCAGGCCCGCCTTCGAGGCCGCGTAGTTGGTCTGCCCGGCCTCGCCCTTGAGCGCGACAGCCGAGGATACGAAGATGATCCGGCCGCGCTTGGCCTTCAGCATGCCGCGGACGGCCCGCTTGGCCAGCCGGTAGGAGGCCGTGAGGTTCGTCTCCAGGACCGAGGCGAAGTCCTCCTCCGGCATGCGCAACAACAGGTTGTCCCGGGTGATACCGGCGTTGACCACCAGAACCTCGACCGGCCCCTGGTCGGCCTCGACCTCCTTGAAGGCGCTCTCGACCTGTTCGGGGTCGGTGATGTCGCAGTGCACCGGCAGGGCGCCGAGGAAAGCGAGGTCGGGATCGATGCCACCTGTGCGATAGGTGAAGGCTACGGAGTCGCCGCGGTGGACGAACGCGCGGACCGCGGCGTGCCCGATTCCACGGTTTCCTCCGGTGATCAGAACAGAGCGCGACATGAAGATCCTTTACACGAGTCAGCGGACTTGGTTCACCGTCGCGGAGATCGCCTCGCCGCGGCGGTGCCAGTGACAGTAAGACGTCGCCGCACGATTCAAAGGAACACAAAACCTGGGCTTACCCTGGCGGTGGGAACTGGTAGTTCCCACTACCTGAAGCAGGGGTATTACGTTCCGGATGCTGGACGAGGCACACGACGCCAACTCCCTTACATACAGGACGTGATGCGGTGAATGACCTGCAGGAAACAAGGGCTGCGAATACATCGGGAATGTGACCCAGGTCTCACCGTCCGCCGTTATGTAAACGTTATGAATGAGAGCGAAATGCAGGGCCAGATCGTCACCCGCATTCTGAAGCAAGCACGGGCGCGCCGTAGCACGTCAGACATCCCCGGCTTTGAGGCGACTTTCGGGACGTGTCGGGCCGCCGGCATCACGCAGGACCAGACGGCCCAGCTGGCCGGTGTCAGTCGCCGCTGGTACGGCAGTCTGGAGGCAGGGCGGCCCGGCAACTACAGCGACGCTTTTCTCCACGCTGTGCGGCGCATCCTCGCCCTGCGCGACGAGGAATGGGACATCGTCTACCGCGTCACCCGCGGCCACGCCCCCGCAGCCGCCCCCGTCAGTCAACTCGGCGCCCTGGTCCCCGACGCCTTCCGTGCCTTCATCGAGGACAGCAACACCTTCGCCGTCTACCTCAACGACCACCGGTGGGACGTCCTGGCCTACAACGCCAAAACCCTGGAACTTTTCCCGTGGATGAAGTATGGCCTCAACGTCATGGAATGGGCCCTCACCTGGCCTGAGGCGCGTACCCAGCTCGTCAACTGGGAGGAGGAGTGGGCGATGCCCATGATGGCCCAATTGCTTGTGCACGCCGATCAGTGGCGCACCGACGAGCGTCTGTGGGCCGTGATCGAAACCGTTCGTGCCGACCCGACCGCCCGTAAGCTCTGGAACGCACCCGACCTGCCAGCCATCACCCATCCGGCGTCGGAGCAGCCGCGCCGCCTCTACCTGGCGGGTCAGGGAGACCAGGAATTCAGCGTCCACTTCATGGCCGGAACGCCCGATGCACTTCCCACGTGCCGCCTCATGGTGGTGACGCCCGGGCGGGTCGTATCGAGCGACTAGGCATCGCTCTGTTGGTCAAGGCTCGCAGCTGATTCGGAATGGCGGAGTTGCGGAACGGCCATGGAATGCGTCAGGCAGGGAATATCGCAGCGGAGCTGCGCATATACCGCTTCTGATAGGCGTCATTGCCGTCCTGTACATACTCGAAAGTCGGTCCTGGTACACGGAAATGATGGGGAATCAGCTCGCTCGGAAGTGTACTGCGGACCCGGCTGCAGGAAGCATTTCTTCTCCCGCACCGAACTTCCGGCGACTCTCGCCGATTTCAGGGCCTTGCCCCTCAAATCACTCTGCAGTACATGGTGAGACCGCCGTTGACTTCGGACACCGGTGAGAGCGGGTCCATTCCGTACACCGTCATGGTGAAGGCCGGTGTGTGAACGTTGGGCAAGCTGGACAATGACGCGGTGGGCCATGGAGTTCGACCGGGCAGGGTGAGGATGCGGAGCGGGGAGATGCGGATCGCCGTACTGGAGGAACTCGACGAGCGTCAGCGCGCGGCCGAGCACCACTGGGTTGTGGACGAGTAAGGGCACGTTCCTTTCCGGCGCGGTGTGGAAGCGGTGGTCGGAGAAGGGCTGGCCGAGCTGGCCGATCGCGAGACACGCGCGGAACTCTCCGCCTACGCGGCCCGTCCCGTGCACTGGGCGGCGCGACTCACGGGACAGGGCCGCGACGTCCTGGTGTTCGCGCGTAGCCGGGCGCTGGCTGAGCCGGAGGTCTACTCCCCGGCGCCCGGCGAGCAGTTGGTGGAGCTGCGGCCAGCGCAGATGGCCGCCCTACGGGTTTTCGTCGCGCTGGCCGACGAGTTGGCGACCCCGCCCGCCGAGGGACTCGCCGACCAGGTCCGCAGCGCACGCTTCACCCCCACGGACAAGCGGTGGCGGTTGCACCTGACCCAGGAGCAGATCACATCGGCCGCCTACGGTTTCTACCTGCACCGGCTGGGCGGTTCGGCATCCGAGGCCAACAGATTCGGCCGCGAATACGGTGCGATCTACCGTTCGTCCGCCACCGCCGGCGAGCCGACCCTGATCCGCATGGCTGCCGTGCGCGGGCCCGGTCAGATGGAGGACAGGCAAGGCTGACCATCCGCCGAGTGTGTTCACCGTTCTCTGCCGGTCGCCGCCTTCAGGCCTTGCCAGCCCAGTAGTCGGCCAACATCTCACCAGGCCATGCAGGCTCGCGAACCGCGCCCCGCGGCCCCATCTCCTCGCAGTACGGCGACACGTCGTAGATCTTCGTGCCAACCACGGCGTCCAGATCGGTGACGCGCAGCCTGAGTCCATCGACCCCGAGCAACCGGGGGAAGCTCTGTGCCAGTTGGTTGGGGCGCCGATGGTTGCGATGCGCGAACGTGCCCGTCGCCGGCCACTGGGCGTTCCCACGCGGGCTGCGGGCGTGGTACTCGACGTCACTGGGTGAGGCCAGATGGAAGTGCCACACCACCACCAGGTGGGAGAACTCCTCCAAGCCCTGCACGGAGTCGACAGGGAACTCGGACTCGTCGAGCTGGATCACCGATTCGACCCCGCCCCAGTAGTCGTCGGCGACCTCGGTACGGCCTTCGACGACTTCTCCGATCGGGGTGATCTCCAACGCCATGCCCCAGCCCTTCGTCTCCGCCCCAACGGCGTTTGTGGTCAAGCTACTTGTGCCAGGTACGAGGCCGCTCGGGCGTCGAGCACACCTACTGATCGAGTAGTGGACACGGAGTGGCGTCCGAAAGGGCCTTCCAGGCAGGATCACGGCCATGCGGATTCTTGTGCTCGGTGGAACCTGGTTCTTGGGTAGGACGGTCGTGGAGGAGGCGCTGCGGCGTGGGTGGCAGGTAACTACCTTCAACCGCGGGCGCTCTGGAGCACCTGTGGAGGGGGCCGCCACCGTTCATGGCGACCGAACGATCCCTGCCGATCTGCTCCGCCTTGCCGAACACGGTCCATGGGACGCAGTAGTGGATACGTCTGCCTCGGCGCTGGCCCCGAAGGATGTCCTGGCCGGCGCCAAGGCGCTGGAGAGCGTGACGGGACAGTACGTATACGTCTCGACAGTCTCGGCGTACCAGGGCTGGCCCGACGAGCCGCTGACTGAGGCATCCGCCGTTTTGGACGGGCCCCCAGACGCCGACGCTGAGTACGGCAGGATGCCCGACGGCTGGGACGGCCCTGACCTGCACTATGGCCGTCAGAAGGCCGGCACGGAGCGCGCGGTCCTCGTCTCGTTCGGGGAGAACCGGACGACCATCATGCGGCCAGGCGTCATTCTCGGGCCCGGCGAGTACGTGGGGCGTCTGCCCTGGTGGCTCAACCGCGCTGCACGAGGCGGAAGGATCGTCGCCCCTGGAAGCCCAGAAAAGGCGATTCAGCCCGTAGACGTTCGGGATGTCGCGGCGTTCGCTCTCGATCGCGCCAACGCCAAACTGGGAGGCGTATTCAACGTCACCGCGCCGATTGGGCGCGAGACGATGGGCGGCTTCCTTACGGCTTGCCTGGAGACCACTGGCGGGGCCGGCCACCTTGAATGGGCCGCTGACGCGTTGCTCGTCGAATACCAGGTGCGGCAGTGGACAGAGCTGCCACTCTGGCGCACACACGCCGGCGTGTGGCAGATCGACTCCAGCGGGGCGTACGCCGCCGGATTGACGTGCCGCCCGCTGGCCGAGACGGTCGCCGACACGTGGCATTGGCTCCAGCGAGGTGGGATGCCCGTGGACCATCCCCGCTGGGCCGAGCACGGTATCGATCCCGCCAAGGAGGCGAAGATCCTGGCCGCGCTCGACCGCTGATCAGTTCCTAGCTCTCGATGGCCAATCGAGCGGCAGCCCCGAGCTGGCTGGGAGCGGCGATACGGCAGAAGTGCTCGATCCGTTCTCCCAGCGCGGCGGCCTCCGGAGAGCCCTGAAAGTCCGGGTGAGTCAGATCGGCGCGGACTGAACCGATCCGCTCCACGACGCCCGCTCCTCTCCACTCCGGCGGTACGCCGAAGACCTGCTCCAGGCTCTCGGTAGCTCCGTCCAACTCGCGGCGCATCAGTCTGGCGCGGGCCAAGTCCACGGCGGCCTGGGCGGTAATGAGCGTGGGCCGCTGATCTTCCGGTTTGGCGTTCAGCAGCGTCAGCGCCTGATCGGCGGCCTGTTCGGCGCCCTCTGCGTTCTGCAGCAGCAGATACGTGGTGGCGTTGCTCATGGCGACCCGGTCCGATGGGAACCCGAATTCGCCACCCACATCGTCATGCAATTCGTCACGGCGGCCCGTATTTGTCTCCAGCGACGCGAGGATGGCCCTTTCGGCCGCTTCACTGTTGCCCAGGTGCCCGTACGAGCGCGCTTCGATGACTGCAAGCCGAGTGACCGCTGTGTCGCCAAGTCCTGTGAAGCGCTGCGCCGTGTGGACCAGCCGAACGGCCTCACTCGGGCGGCCTTCCCAATAGGCCCGCAGCGCGAGAGCACCATGAGCGAACGCCTGGAGCGGGCCGTGCTCGATGACCTGCCCGTAGAGGGCGGCCGTGCGCGCGAGTTGAGCGGAAGGACCGAGCGCGCCAAGATCGAAACACCCGGCGGCCAGGACCGCCGCCGCCTGACCGGCGGCCAGATACGCGCGAGAACGCTGGCGTGGCATCTGCGTCCGTTCCAGCGCCTCCTGAGCTGTGACCAGCAACTCCTTCGCCCGCCGGTACACCTCGAACGGAGGGGTGCAACCGTAGGTCTGGGCGAGCGTGATTACGTCTTCTTCGAGCTGGTCGAGTGTTATGTCGGGCACGGCCTGAGAGGCGGCGCCGCCCGCATGGGCGGCAGCTTCCCGAGCAGTCATGAGTAGTTCACTTTCATAGTTCGCTGGCGGGGGCGTTGCACTCCCCGCTACCTCCGGCGCAGGTCCCAGTAGCTGCCGAATGGTGTAGCCGGCGAACATGTGCTCCAGAACCTGCGGTGCCGGACGGGCGGGCGTCCGCACGTTTCCCGCCGTCCAACGGCGGTAGGTCATCTCCGCGACCTCTGCACCGCGCAGGAGGTTGCGCAGGTCAGGGTCGGTAGTTCTGTCGTACAGCTCCGCTGCGGCGGCTTTGTAGCGCTGGTTGAACTCCGCGTATGGCCAGCCCCGTTCGTCCACGAGGCACCGAAGCAGTGTTGCTGCCATGGGTTGGTCTCCCGCCCTTCCCCGGAGCGCCGGGTGGCGTCGGATGATGTTTTCCCCTTCCTAGCCGATGATCACCCGCCTATAGCGCGCTTGAACGCTGAACGGCAGGGATGGTGCCCAAGTGGTATCTGGGTGGTGCTTGACACTTCCTGATGAGGCCTCACCGATACCCCCAGGTAGTGGTACCCAACTCGGCCCCGAGGCCACTCTGTATAGCCCGACGGCCAGTCACACGGCTGTCACTCAGAGTCCCCGGGACCGTGCTGAGGAGAACCGATGGGTGAACTGCGCAGAGCCATGAGCGCGTTCCGTTCCGCGGCGGTTCCAGGCACACACAACACGCCGAACGGGGGTGTCGCGTGTCAAGCGCCGATGTAACCGCTGCCGCGGCTACGCCTTCTACGGACGACGTCCGGATGCCGCCGCCACGCCTCACACCCCTCGTCACGCGCCTCGACCGCACCCCGTTGTCCGTACCCATCGTTCGCCGGCTGATGCGCCCCTGGCTCACCCACGCCTGCCGCATGCCGGTGGAACGCGTCGACTCCGTCGTCCTCATGCTCTCGGAGTTGTTCACCAACGCTGTCGAACACGGGGCCCACAAATCCGTCCTGTTTCGCGCAGAGTCGCCCGGCAACGGCTGGGTCCGTGTGGACATCGACAACAGCACGGCCTCGCCAATTCCTGCGCCGACCCTCGCCCCTGCCAGTTCGGTGAGGGGCCGCGGGCTCTGGATCGCAGAGATGTGCGTCGCGGAACTCGGGGGTAAATGGGGGCACTCAGCGGACGGTTCAGTCGCCTGGTGTGAAGTACCGATCCATCAACTGCCTCAGCCGAAGGAGCGGCCGTGACAGTCATGACCCCTGCCTCTCGATGGACTCTCCCCGTTGAGGCAACGACCCCTCCCCTGGGCAGCGCGGAGCTTGAGGCGATCTTGGACAAGGTCCGCGACTGGCAGCCGTTCAACGGCGATGCCGTGCTTGACGATGTCGGAGCCGTGCTGGACGACTTCGTGCTGCCGGAGGAGAGTCTCGACGAACTTGCGCAGCGCCTGCGCGGCCACTCCATGCGGCTCGTCGACATCGCCGTCGCCGCCCAAGCTGAGCAGAAATACAAAGCGGCAGCACGGCTGATCGACTGTGCCCGCACTGTGCGCTCGGAAGAGCTGCCGGGCGACCATCGGCAGGCCGTCGGGCATCTCCGCCGGATGGCGTGGTCCGTCAACGAACTGCTCGATCTGTTGGTCGAGTTGGGCTGCATGAAGGAACCGGACTCCCTGAGCGAGGCCCCGTGACCATCCCGGAGAGAGCCCCGAGGAGCGTCGAGCCGCTGCCCCTTGCGGGAGGGGGTGACAGGACAGAGGACTCCGTGCCCGTGGTGTCCATTGTCCGCAGCCTGGCCACCGAACTTCCCGGAGACCAAACCGCTGTCTTCGGAGCACGCATCTGGATTCGGATGGCGGTCACCGCGCTGGGCTGGAACGGCAACGTCCTGCGAGCGACCGAAGCCGTTGCCCGGCTCGTGGACAACGGCGTCCGGCACGGTATGCCCGCCGCAGTGCCTCGGAAGGAGCGCCTGGTCTCCTTGGAAGTCGCTCTCACCGATGCCGGCGGACTCGTCATCGATGTCTCCGACCTCGAACCCGCATTCCCCGACTTCGAGGCCGCGCGGCGGGGGGAGAAAGGGCGTGGCCTGTGGCAGGTCAGCCACCTAGGCGCACAGGTCACCCAGCTCTTACCGCGCACCGGAACTGGCAAGACGGTGCGCGCTGTTCTCTCTCCTGGACCGGTGGACCTGTGATGCCGAAGCAGCACTACTGGCGGGGCATGCACGTGCCCTACATCACGGCGTGGAGCGTGGAGTCCGTTCACCAGCCGTCTGTCGTCCGGCGCGTCGGACACGGTGGTGAGGGCATCGGCTACGACGACGAGCTACCCGTCATCGACCGTCGCCACGAGGCGCTGTGGGTACGCTCCGGTCTCGCGCAGGGCCGCGGCGAGCCGGACTTCAGCCGGATCAATACGCACCGGCAGAAGCATGCGATGAAGTGCAGCCTGTGCCAGGTGTGTGGCGGCACTGCCTACGGGTGGCGGGCCGACGACGAGCGCACGCCGCACCTGGTGGGAGGCGCGACCCCGATCGCCGAAGGGGAGACCACCGCCGCTCCTCCGATGCACCCGGGCTGCGCGGTTGAGGCGATCGAGAGTTGCCCTCCCCTCCGTCGGGGACATGCCGCCGCGCTTGTCGAGTACAGCCCGCTCTGGGGAGTGGCCGGAGTGGTTCACGACCCGGTGACGCTGGCCCCTCTTCCCAGCCCTGGCGCACGGCCTGGCGACCTTCAGCACGTCCACGTCGGCGATAAGGCAATCCGATGGACGCTGGCCAACTTCACCGTCGTCAGCCTCCATGGCGTCACGCCAGTTTCTCGGGACGAGCTGTACGCCATGGCCGAAGCCGACAAGCACCGGGCCGTCGCCGCCTAGACCCCGCTCGGGCCATCCCCTTGAGGCGGACCGAGCGGCACCACCAACTCCGTCAACACCGAGACCAGGGAGCGACATGTCGTCCGAGGGAGCACGAGACTGGTTCGAGGACCCGCCGCCTCGCCGCAGGGGGGTACACGGGCTGATCACGAGGGGCACGCGGCTCCTCATGGTCAGCCGCCCGTACAGGGAGCCCGTCCCTACATGGGGCCTGCCGGGAGGTTCAGCAGCCGCCAACGAACTTCCGTGGGATGCCCTCAGCCGCCTTCTTTCCGAGCGGCTGACCCTTAAGGCAACCGTCGTCGGTGACCTGCTCGTCGTCGACCACGTCCCGGCGAAGCCGGGCGAAGTTCACGAGGGCACCAACCACGTGTACCGGGTTGAGATCCCCGACGATGCCGAGCCGGTCGTGACCGAGTCCGGCCGCCTTGGTGAAGCGCGGTGGGTCGAGCGCGCGGCCGTGGGTGATCTCGCCGTCGATCACAGTCTGCGCCGTATCGAGCAGTGCCTCATTGCCGACGACACCAACCAAGTGCTGGAACTGCTTCGCGGCCTACCGCTGCGCGAGGTGGCCGCTTAGCCCCTGTCGGGTGGCCTCGTGCCGTACGGCCTTAGCCATCGACAGGTAGCACACTCCGCCCGTACGACAACCGGCAGTTGGCGCGGGCGGAGCCGGCGCTGGGGTCTGTGCCCCCGTAGGCCCCAGCGCCGAGCGAACTCCGTGCCCCTGTCGCCTGCCGCCTCAGTGCCCGCGGACACGGAACCCACCCTTTCTGCCGCTCGGACATGCACTGCTCAGCCTGGGCGGCAGAGGGCCCAACCCTCATCGCGAGGCACCCAAGAGCCCCAAGAGAGAAGGAAACTCCGCGTGTTCATCGACATCCCGAGCGAACTCGAAGCCGATCTGATCGACCGTCCCCTCCCGCCCTGGGCACTGGACGGTTCATTCCTGGCGCAGTCCAGCATGGAGGAGTACCGGACCGAGCTGACGGCCACCCCGGGGTTCGAGGAGATCACCGCGGCGCTGCGCCACGCGCTGACCGGGGAGGGCGACGGGTACGCCGTGCTACGCCTGGGAAACCTCGCCAAGGCGCTGAGTGGCGTCCGGTTCCAGCGGTTGGTGACGGGCTTCGCGGCCGAGGTGGCGGTCCCCTTCTCGCCCTTCCCTCGGTGGCCCCTGTGGAAGGACATCGGGGTCAAGGTCGACAAGGACCCCGGCAAGTCCAGCGGCATCGGGTACAACGCGTTCCACATGGACCTGGTGAACGGGACCCAACCACCGGACTACACCACGCTCCTGTGCGTTCGCCTCGACCCGCTCGGCGGCGGCACCAGCATCCTCTCCGATGCCCACGCTGCGGTGGCGCGGCTGTCGGAGGACAACCGCGCCCTGCTGGCCGAGTCGGCCTACCACTACGGGACCTTCTTCGACCTGCACGGCGTGGGCGAGGAGTATAAGCCGTTCCCGATCCTGGACGGCTCCAACCCGGGCGGGGGGTTCGTCCGGTTCACCGCCAAGATGCTGGAGAGGTCCGAGCTCGGCCAGGCGCACGCCGACGCCGCCAGGGAACTCGCCGAGGAACTCGTCCGGGGTCAGGTCTCCTGGATGCTCCAGCCCGGGGACTACCTCATCGTGAACCAGCGCCGCTTCCTGCACGGTCGGGAGGCGCTCCACAGCGGTCAGGACACCATCCCGGTCGCCGACCGGCGGCTGCTCCTCCAGTTGTTCCTGCGCGCGAGGGCAGGCGACGGCTCGGCCGCATAACCGGCCGACGGCACCGGTGACCTACCGAGTCCCACACCCGGGTCCAGCCCCTGAGCACGCGGCACGCCCACGGGGTGGGGCCTGGTCGGGCACCCCCGGAAGCTGTCGCGCACACGGTTCCCCGGGCCCGTGGAGGGATCTAGATGCGGGAGTTGTGCAACGACTGCCACACAGCGCCGACTAGCGCCCGCGTCGCCCGCGGGACCGACAGATGCTCATGCCCTCGGTACAGCGCCCAGTTGTACTGCACGAGCGAGAGCTTGTTGGAGGACAGCGATCCCGCCTGGTGGGCCCTGTACACCGCAAGCGGCTCAGCCAAGCCCCGGGCGTCAGCACCCTCCCGCATGATGCTCAGCCACAACGCGTAGTCCTGGCGCTTGCGCATCTCCGGCATCAGCCTCGTGCCCAGGACATTGCGGTCGTACATGGCGGTGAGCGCACCGATGTGGTCCTGGACCAGCATCGCGCGGTAGTCCACGTGCTCCCGCGCACGGATCACCCGCCCGTTCGGGACCCAGTCGGTGCTCTCGCCGTCGTAGTCGGCGTCCATCTTGAAGTACGAGGTGAACGTCAAAGGCGCAGCGGCCTCCGCAGCGAAGGCGAGTTGCTCCTCGGTCTTCTTCGGGAGCCACATGTCGTCGCTGTCGAGAAAGGCGATGTAGTCCCCGCGGGCCCGCTTGATCGCAAGGTTGCGGGCCCGGCCCGCACCGCCCTGTTCGGGTGCCGATTCCGGCAGGACGCGCTCGTCCTGCTCGGCGAACTCGCGGAGCAGGTCCATGGAGCCATCGGAGGACTGGTCGTCGGTGACCAGCAGCTCCAGGTCGCTGTGGGTCTGCGTGAGCACCGATCGGACGGCTGTGCCGAGGGTGGCTGCCGAGTTGTACACGGGCATCACGACGGACACCAGGGGCACAGCGCTTCTCCTTGCCAGTCCAGGAACGACGGTCCATTCAAGCACCGCAATCGAGTAGGAGCTGCCATGCAGATAGTTGTCGCTGGTCAGGGCTATGTAGGGCTTCCCCTGGCCGTACGCGCCGCAGAGGTGGGTCACCGGGTCGTCGGCTACGACGTGGACACGCACCGCGTCCAGCAGCTCGCCGCCGGCTTGTCCTACGTGAGGGATGTGGACTCCTCGCGGCTGCGCGCAGTGCTGGACTCTGGGGCCTATTCCGCGACCGCCGACGCTGCCGCGCTGACCGGCTTCGACATCTCGGTGATCACGGTGCCGACCCCGCTGCGGGACGTCGTGCCCGATCTGACCTACATCGAGTCCTGTGCCCGGACGCTGGGCGAGCACCTTCGCCCCGGTGCGACGGTGGTCCTGGAGTCCACGACCTACCCGGGCACCACCGAGGAGCTGCTGCTGCCGATCCTGGAAGAGGTGTCGGGCCTCAAGGGCGGGGTGGACTTCCTGGCCGGCTTCAGTCCCGAGCGGATCGGAAACAAGCGCTGGTCGTTCGATACGCCGAAGTTGGTGTCCGGAATCGACGCCACATCACTCGATGTGATCAAGGGTTTCTACGACGGCATCTTCGAGACCACAGTGCCGGTGTCCGGGACGAAGGTCGCCGAACTGGCCAAGCTGCTGGAGAACACCTTCCGGTTCGTCAACATCTCCATGGTCAACGAGATGGCGATGCTGGCCGGCTCCCTCGGCGTGGACATCTGGGAGGCGATCGACGCCGCCGCGACCAAGCCCTTCGGATTCACGCGGTTCACGCCGGGGCCGGGGGTCGGCGGGCACTGCCTGCCCGTTGACCCGATCCTCTTCTCGTGGAAGGCCCAGCAGGAGCTTGGCGTCCCGTTCCGGTTCGCGGAACTCGCCGCCGACGTGAACCGGCAGATGCCCGAATATGTCGTCCGGCGTCTCGTGGAGGCACTCGACAAGCGCGGCATGCCCGTCAGGGGATCTCGGGTTCTGCTGCTCGGCCTGACCTATAAGTACAACGCCACTGACCTTCGTAATTCCCCTTCGGCACGTGTCGCTGAACTTCTCATCGACCTCGGTGCCGAGGTCCGCGGCGCTGAACCCAACATCCCGGACGGCGACGACACCAGGCTGAACGTGCTCCGGGTCGATGCGACCCCGGACGAAATGGCCGCCGCTGATGCAGTGGTTCTTCTCATGGACCACCCGCGATTCGACCTCCCGATGATCGAGAAATGCGCGACCTATGTTCTCGACTGCCGAAACCGTCTTTCCGGAGTAAACATCGAGACTCTTTAGTTTCTCGAAATCCCCTTCCGGACCCGCTGCCAATCCTCCATCCCTGGGAGTTCTCTTGCGCGACGAATGGGAAAACGCCCATACGGACTACACCACGCCCGCGCAGCGTCAACTTCCTACGTCGCTGGCCGAAAGCGAGAGCGACTGGCGCCATTACCTGGAATGCTCAACCCCCAACGGCTGGCTGATACAGAACAACGCGATGACCGAAGCGCTCGTCAGCGGAAAGCCGATGTACCTGCTGCACAGCACCAAGGACATCAACGCCATCCGCATCAGCCGGCAGTTGCACGTCTCCACCGGATGCCTGGTCGGAGCCCTGTACTGCTCGCCTCTCGTCAGCCAGCGCGAGGGACTGCGCCCCCACAACCTCGGCGCCTACCTGATGCGGACGAAACCCTCCACCACACCCATGGTCTTCGAGGTCACCCCGGACGCCCCGATCCGGCCCAAGGGCGTCGACTACCTGCATCTCGGTGCCATCCACCTGCGTACCTACGAGCGCTACCAGAGCTTCCTGACCCTGGCCGAGAACGACCAACTCGACCACACCGTGCTGACCGGGATGCGCGCCGCAGCCGTGTTCCTCGACATCGCCCTGCGCAACGCCACCGGCCATGCCACTCCAGCACCCTCGTTCATCAACCAGTTGTCGGACGCCGTGGCCCACGTGCCATTCCTCGGCTACCTGTACTTCGAGGTTCTGTCCGAGTACCTGATGCTCCACTCCACCACTGCGGAGACCAAGACCTTCGCCCAGGCGGGAGAGCTGAACAACTGGCTCTACAAACGACTCGCCTTCGCCGCCGTGGACGGCATGGACCAGTTGTTCGACCTGGCCCGTTTCAATCCGCGCCATCCCCAGCTCATCCGGCTCGTCGAAGGCATGGAACCAGCTCTCGGCTCGGGAGTCGCCGAGTACGTCCGGCGGCGACTGTCCCACCTGTTCGCCCGGACCGCGCTGCACCCGTCCCAGGATGCGGCGTCGGTCACCTTCCTGGGCGCTGATCTCAACGCGCTCCGGAACGTCGCGCCTGGACTGGTCGGCCAGATGTTCTTCCGCGAAATCCGATACATGCCGCGCTACCAGCAGCTCTACCACTGCTTCGAGAAAGCCAAGGCTCTTGAAGCATGGGATTACTGGAACAGTGAGGGAATACCGACGCCCTTCAACGGAACCCTCCCCAAGGGAGAGATAGGGATAAACCCCGTCTACCCCCGATCGACAGTCAGAGCATGGACGGCAGAAGTGGACGGTAATGGCTATTTACATCCGGCCGATGAGGTCACGGCCGTCTTCACACCGCATCTGGCGTCGTGGTGGGCGCCACCCCGTCAGCGCGAGATGCAGAACGCCACCGACGATTCACGGTTCGATTTGCAATCTTCATCCACGAATGGAGTTTCCGCGTGACCGACAAGCCCCTGAACATCTTGACCGGCATCAACCGCAGTGCCGCGCCTTCGTCCGGGAGCATGATCCTCGTCAACGATCTCTACGGCGCGATGCCTGAAATCCACACGACGTTCCTGGGCAGGGCGCCGGTCGATCAGGCTTGGGAGGCTGCGTTCGATCAGCTGATCGCCCTCTCCACGACGAAACGCCCCCACGGTCCGGACTTCGCCCCCTACGTTGCCGAGTTGACGCGTGAGGTCGGTGCGCTCGTAGAGAAGATCCATCCGAACGCCATTCACGCCCAGTACCTCGGGCTCGCTCTCAGCCTGGCCTTCACCCGAACCGCCGGCAACATCCCGATCATCGCCATCGCCCACGGCCCCGACGTGATGGTGGCCGAGCGCAGCGCATCGGAACGCGAGGCCATGACTGAAGTTGCTGCCGCCAGCGCCGCGATCGTCGCCCCGACCTCTGTCCTCGCCGACCACATCGACCGCCTCACCGGACGCCGATTCACCGAGCGACTCACCGTCATCCCGTGGGGTATCCCTTTGCCCGATGCCCGGGTAAGCGATCAACCGCCTACCAGAACCGGACGCCTCTCTCTGGTGCACGCCGGTCGCCTGGACGACAACAAATCCACGATCACGGCCGTCGAAGCCCTCGCTCTAACCGATCAGCCGCACCACCTGACCGTGATCGGCCAAGGACCCCTACGGGAGCATCTGGAACAGCGAGCGATCGAACTCGGGCTCCGGAACCGGGTCCATTTTGATCCGTTCCTGCCCCGCACCGAACTGTGGCGCCGCCTGCCGGACTTCGACGCCTTCGTCTTCACGACCAGAGGTCTGGAGGCTTTCGGGCTCGTCCTCATTGAGGCCCAAGCCCACGGACTTCCGGTTGCCTACGCTGATCTTCCCGGTGTGAGGGACATCCTCGGGAGCGCTGGCGTTCCCTATACTCCTGGCGACCCGCACTCCCTGGCCGTGGCTCTAGACGAGCTGGGCCAGGACTTCCACCCGCGCATAGCCATGAGCAAGGCGGCTTTCAATAACGCGCGCCGATACGACATCGCTACCACCGGCCGCCAGCTTCGCGAACTGACGCTCCGCGTTATCTCCAGCTGGCCCCGGTTGAGGACGGAAAACCGGCCAGAATCTCATCCAGCAGCTCTTCGCCGAAGTCGGAGCGTCGGCTATGGGGTTGGGCCGAGGTAGCGATGCAGGCAGGTCTCGGGGATGCCGGTCTTGGCGACGATGACCCCCAGCAAGTCACCCTGGCCTTCAACGGCCAGGCATATTCGATCTTGCCTTCCGGGTGGGTGATCGACCGTCCGATCTGCCAGCTGGCTACTTCGACCACAGCGGGGGCGTGGACGGCGCGTTCGACGGTGAAGGTGCGTTCCATCTCCGCGAACAAGGCCAGAAGCGGGTGGAGGATGAAATCGCCACCCGGGGCTTTCTTTCTCCGCGGGCGTGCCGACGCCTTTGGAGGTGCCGACTGTTGCCCGCGTGCTAACCCTCCGAGCACCCTTGCCAAGGCTCGCTCAAAAAACGCCGCACCGGCGGCCTCGTCGTCAGGCCGCGGTAACAGCCGCCCGTGCGGGCGAAGGCGTAAGAAGGTGCCCCATCGCCGCAAGAACGGACGGCTCCCCGCGGTAGTACCCCCACGTCCCACGCCGCTCGGCGAGAAGCAGCCCGGCTTCCTTCAGCGTCGTCCCCGCGCCAGCGTGGGTAGTTCCTCCTCGCCCTGCGCCGCCAAGGCGTCCGCTTCGTCGTCCCCGCGCCAGCGTGGGTAGTTCCACTTCCGTACGTCGGCCAGCGTGGCGAAGGGGGTCATCCCCGCGCCAGCGTGGGTAGTTCGGCCTGAGGGCTGATGCGGTTGTCGGTGATCCAGTCGTCCCCGCGCCAGCGTGGGTAGTTCCGCTCAATGACGGTGGTGGCGCGCTCAGGGATGGTCGTCCGGGTCTGCCGCACGATCGGGTGACATCTGAACTGGCTTGCCCTGTGGGGCGGGTGGGAAGGATGTCGCTGTGCCCAAGCCTTATCCGGAAGAGTTCCGCGAGGACGTCGTGCGGGTCGCGAGGAACCGCGGCCCGGGCGTGACGGTGGAGCAGGTGGCCGCCGACTTCGGAGTCCACGCGATGACGCTGTGGAAGTGGATGCGTCGCGCGGACATCGACGACGGGACCAAGCCCGGAACGACCAGTCAGGAGAGCGCGGAACTACGGGAAGCACGTCGGCGGATCAAGCTGCTGGAGCAGGAGAACGAGGTCCTGCGGCGGGCCGCGGCCTACCTGTCGCAGGCGCATCTGCCGGGAAAAGGATCTACCCGCTCGTGAAAGAACTGGCCACGGGTGGAATTCCGGTCACGGTCACGTGCCGGGTCCTGAAGCTCGCCCGCCAGCCCTACTACCGCTGGCTCGGACGGCCGGTGACCAATACAGAGTTGGAGCAGGCCGCTCGCGCGAACGCGTTGTTCGACGCCCACTGCGAGGATCCGGAGTTCGGCTACCGGTTCCTGGCCGACGAAGCCCGCAGCGCGGGATCCGGCATGGCCGACCGGACCGCCTGGCGGATCTGCCGGGACAACCGCTGGTGGAGCGTGTTCGGCAAGAAGCGCGGCAGTGTCAAGAAGGCCGGCCCGCCGGTGCACGACGACCTCGTCCGCCGTGACTTCACCGCGACCGGCGCGAACCGGCTGTGGCTCACCGATATCACCGAACACGCCACCAGCGAAGGCAAGTTGTATCTCTGCGCGGTCAAGGACGTCTTCAGTAAGAGGATCGTCGGCTACTCCATCGACTCGCGGATGAAGTCCCGCCTGGCCGTCACAGCCCTGAACAACGCTGTTGCCCGGCGGGGACACGTCGCTGGGTGCATTGTGCACAGCGATCGCGGATCGCAGTTCCGGTCCAGGAAATTCGTCCGGGCGCTCGATCGGCACCGGATCGCCGGCTCGATAGGGAGGGTCGGGGCGGCGGGCGACAACGCGGCCATGGAGTCCTTCTTCAGCCTGCTGCAGAAGAACGTCCTCGACCGCCAGGCGTGGGCCACCCGCGAAGAACTCAGGATCGCGATCGTGACCTGGATCGAGAGGACCTACCACCGACGCCGCAGACAAGCCTCGCTCGGCCGACTGACCCCCATCGAATTCGAGACCGTCATGACCACACCGGCCCTCCGGGCCGTGTGACCGAACCTGTCACCCAAACCTGCAGCAGACCCTCCCCGCGCCAGCGTGGGTAGTTCGGCGCCTGAGACAAACCCCCGTTTCCGTCATAGGTCGTCCCCGCGCCAGCGTGGGTAGTTCCTGCGATGTCTTCGCAGCGCCGCTGGCTTCCTGGTCGTCCCCGCGCCAGCGGGGGTAGTTCGGCACTGCATCCGTGGCGCTCACCACGGCGACGTCGTCCCCGCACCAGCGGGGGTAGCTCGCGTCGACGATGACCTGCGCCTTGTCCGATCCTCGGCAGAGAACCCGCCCTCGTCCTCAAGTCGCCAGCATCGCGCTCACCGTCGACTCGCCGCGCCAGCCTGACGTCTCATCAAAACAAGTGTCAGACGCGCCTCTCAGCCGTGCGCTTCACCCCGGGAACGAAGCTCGTCATCACCGACACCTTCGACTCGACTCCCCCGCACCTGAGCAGCCAGCCGCCTCGACCGGACGGCCCCAACACGCAACTCCTTCCTCAACGTCTCAGCCGAAACGGGGCGCTGATGCCGATCCCGATGCCTGGCATCGATCAGCCGAGCCTGAGCCAGCAACGGATCACCTCCGTGCTGATCACTGCCGCTCTCTTGCTGCACCTCAGCCTCCTCGACCTTCCGATCAGCCGGGCGATGCACCAAGAGTTCGACGGACAACAACAGAGCCACCGGAGGCCATCCGGCGACCAGCACCGGCTGCCACTCCAAAGCCGGTGCCGCCGCGATGTTGGCCGCCAGCGAGACCCCGATCCCCAGGAGAAACGCAGACCAGACCGCACCTCGCGCACGTCGCGTACGAGCCCCGGCGGGCTTCAACAGGCCGACGGTCGCCAAAAGCAACAGGCCGTCCACAGACATGGGCCACAACGAGGCGCTGACACGATCCGCTCCGCCCTGCATGGAGTTCCACGGCGCTGGTGTGGCCCTCGTTCCAACGCCGGTGGAGGTAGGGCTTGTGGGGGTCCAGGGTGCTGGGGAGGTTCTGCCAGCGGCCGGTGGCCAGTTCCTCCCAGGTGACGGCGCGGGCATAGCGGCGGACGGTGTTGCGGGACAGCTCCAGGCGGCGGGCGACGGCTTGGATGTTGAGGCCCTGGCCGAGGAGACCGTGCACGGCGGTGTGGTGCTGCTGGACCCGCTCGGCCAGCCGGCCCGCGCGGGAGAGCGGCGGGTGCAGAACTTCAGGAAGTGACTCCGAAGCGGGGGCCGGTTCGCGAAGGCAGGAACTGTGCTTGCTGACAAGGGACTTCACCGCCTCGGCGAGGTTGTGCCAGAGGTGCCACAAGTCGGCGACCTGGACGGCGCCGGGGGCTCCGGAACGGGCGCCGCCCGCGAAGGCGCCGCCGCGGTCGCGGCAGATGATCTCTACGCCGGGATGGTCGGTGAGCCAGGCGGCGAACGTCGCCGACTCCCGGTCGGGCAGCAGGTCGATGGGGGCGTGGGTCTCGCAGTCGACCAGCACGGTGCCGTACGTGTGTCCCTTGCGGGTGGCGAATTCATCGACCCCGAGCACCCGGGGTGTCTGTGCGTACGGATCGGCCAGGGCCATGGCCAGGCTCAGCAGAGTGGTGTCGCTGACCGGAGCCGGCAGCCGGGCTGCCAGGCGTTCACCGGCGCGGCCCGCCAGGGCCACCGCGATCGCGCCCAACAGGCCCGTGAGCTGTGGAGTCCGCCGCCCGTAACGCACGGTGAGTCCCTCGACCTGCTCGGCGAACGTCACTCTCGCGCAGTCCGGGTTGTCGCAGAACAGGCGCCGGATGGTCAGCGTGATGGACACTCGCCGGCCGCCGACTGCGTCGTCGGCGAGCCGGCCCTCGTAGCCGCTGTGCCGACGTCTCGACAGAATCTCGCAGTCCGGGCACGACGCCGAGATTGTCGATGCCGTAGTCGCCACGATCCGTAACAGACCGCCCTCTGCCACCACTTGCTCCACCAAAACCCCGCCGAGGTGCGGAAACACCGTCTTCAGTAGCTCCTCACACTGACCGGGCATCCCGCCCTCCATGACGGAGCGTCACTGGCGCACGGAAGCATGACCGGCTTCACGGAAATCTTGGAAGAGCCACGATTTCACCCGTCGCCGACAGGGTGCGGGAAGGTATCGAGACCTATGCATTACGAGCCCGATAGGGGTCGTGCCGGGTTGTGCTCCGTGGTCGTACCAGATCCCGTTTTCCCAGATCAGAGCACATGTCGCGGTCCCGCTGGTCGCGCCCCGTGTTGCACCGTCCAAAGGCGTCCGCGCTCCCCTTGCGCTCCCCCGTCATCTGATCGGGCGCCACATCTGCGCAGGCAACCCGCCGTTGCCGACATACCGGCGCAGCTTGTCGAGAGCGAACAGCCGGAACGGCTCGGGGCGCGGGGAAGCAGTCCGCTCAGCGGATCCGCGACCGCAATTGCCGCTTGGCCTGGTCGAGTTCGGCCCGCAGGCACCGCGGAACCGCCGGGCTCGAAGTGCTGCATCCTGGCCACCGCCGAAGCCGACGTCCAGGCCCTGTGGGCCACGACATCCGCAGCAAGGTCTTCAGTCTCAACGGCACACCCACCAGGTGCGACAGAGGCCGCTGCCGGACCAGAGAGGCAGGCCGGCGTCTCCATGGACGGCTACGCCTGCGACAGGTGCCCTCCACGCATCAGGCGGATCCCCTCGGCAGGGGGGGCTTCCCGCCGGGACGAACGTGCTCGGACAGGCTCGGCCGCGTGAGGTGTGCGACCGCACCGGAACCCGAATGATGCCGGTCCGGCGAGGGGCTGCCGCGTACGCCGACCGCGACCGTGGCCGGAGGCAGAGGACCTCAAGTCAGCCTCGCGCCGGCGCCGTTGATCCACGCACCATCAGCCGCAGATCCGTCTCCTCGTGTTTCGCTCCGGCACGACCCGCGATGCGTTCGAGAAGCAGGCGTACGGCACGACGCCCGAGGTCGTCGCCCGACTGGTCCACCGTCGTGAGCGACATCTCGGGGTGACCCGCGAAACGCACGTTGTCGTATCCGACGACGGACAGGTCGTTCGCGTCCAGGCCGCGCTCCCTGACGGCGCGAAGCACCTCGAACGCGAGGTCGTCGTGCGAGGCGAAGACCGCGGTCGGCGGATCGGCCGAGTCCAGCAGTGCGATCGCGGCGTGGTAGGCGTCGTCCGTCGAGTGCGTCCGCACCACCCGTGCGTCGGACTCGTGCCCGCTTCGGGCCATCTCGTCGAGGTAGGCGTTCAGCCTCACCGCGAGCGCCCCGTTCTCCTGGGCCGTCGCTTCCTCATTTCGCGTCAGGTGCGTGATCCTGCGGTGCCCCAGGTCGAAGAGGTGCCCCATCGCCAGGCGTGCGCCCGCGTCGTCGCCGCCCGCGACGGTGTCGTAGTTGACCGACGGATCGTGCCGCGACACCAGCACCAGGGGAATCCGCGACGCCAGTTCCTCCAGCCACGCGTGGGTGGCGCGCGGGGCGATCGCGACGAGGCCGTC
Organism: Streptomyces sp. NPDC005492; assembly: GCF_040605995.1. Classification (NCBI taxonomy): domain Bacteria; kingdom Bacillati; phylum Actinomycetota; class Actinomycetes; order Kitasatosporales; family Streptomycetaceae; genus Streptomyces; species Streptomyces sp. NPDC005492. Next base: position 35,470 of record NZ_JBEXDX010000016.1, on the reverse strand, counting down.
GACCCGCAGGTCCACGAGCGCGTCGATCGCGTCGTGGCCCCGGGGGTCGCCGGGAGCGATGACCAACCGGTATCCGGTCCCCTCGACCCCCTCGGCGGCTCCGCTTAGGATGCGGCTGAGTGCCGGATTCTCGATCTCGTGGAGTTCGAACCCGATCGTGAAGCTCGATCCGCGGATCGCCCGGGCCGCGACACTCGGCCGGTAGCCGAGCCGTTCGATGGCTGATTCGACCCGGTTACGCATATCGGGACTCACGCCGTACGCGTCGCGGATGACCTTGGAGACCGCCGCGCGCGACACCCCTGCCTCGCGTGCGACGTCCATCATCGTCACGGCCCTGCCTGGCCTCACAGCACCCCCTCCGCACCTGCACCGCGACTCCGCGGCGTGCCGCCACCCTATCGAGCGGGCGGCGGACGTCCCACAGCCTCTTCGGTCGGGTGTATTGACACGGGACCGACTCCGCCCGACCATCGTAGACCGATCTACAGCGGCGCTTTCCCGCCACTTGTAGATCGATCTACGAACGCGGGGAACGAACTGCCAGACCAGGTTCCGACTCAATGAGGAGTTCGCATGACGCACCCTGTCCCGGCACAACGCCCGTGGCGTACGGCCGTCCTCGCCGGTATGGCGTCCTACCTCGATTCCGCCGCCCTTGTCGGGTCCGGGATCGGGATCGGCGTGCTCTACGCCGGTCCGCTGGGTCTGTCCACGGGGATGATCGGCACGGTGCTCGCGTGCCAGCAGTTCTCCTTCGCCGTCGGCGCGCTCTTCGGCGGGCGGCTCGGCGACCGGTTCGGGCGACGCCGGGTGCTGACCCTGGCCCTGATCGTGTTCGCGGTGGGTGCCGTGCTGCTGGCGGTCGCGAACGGGCCGTCGACGCTGGTCTGCGGCGCTGTCCTGACCGGTCTCGGCATCGGTGCCGACCTGCCCGTGGCGCTGGCACTCGCCAACGAGGCCGCCCCGCCCAGGCGCAAGGGCCGGATGGTCAGCCTCTCGGCGGTGCTCTGGACGGTCGGTATCGCCACCGTCCAGCTCGTGGTCAGCTTCGCCGGGCACCTCGGGATCACCGGAGGTCGCATCATCTTCTGGGGCCTGGCGGGTGTCGCGGTCCTCGTCCTGTTGCTCCGCATCACGCTCCCCGAGTCCGCGGAGTGGCTCGCCGCGAGGAACGCGGCCGCCGGCGGCGGCCGGGCATCGGCACCCTCCGTCCGGCTCCGCGACATCAGCCAGATCTTCCGCCGTCCCGTGGTCTTCACGGTGCTCGCGACCGGCGTCTTCTACGCGACGTGGAACGTCGGAGCGAGCGTCAACGGCGCGTACAAGACGTACATCTGGACGAACCTGGCGGGCGGCGACGTCGAGACGATCTCGCGCCTGGCCCTCTACGCCCTCGGCCTGTCGTTCCTCGGGACCGTCCTGTTCATGACCCTCGTCGACACCCGGTGGCGCCGCCCGCTGACCCTGCTCGGGACCGTGCTCGTCCTCGTGAGCTGGGCCCCGCTGACCTTCTTCGGGCCGTCCAAGGGCTCGATCCTGTGCGTCGTCTTCCTCTTCGGCGTCGCCAGCAGCTTCGCCGGCGAACCCCTCTACAAGGTGTGGTCGCAGGAACTCATCCCCACCCTGCTGCGCGGCACCGCCCAGGGCGTCACCATGGCGTTCGCCCGTGTCATCGCGGCGCTGCTCGCGTTCGTCGTGCCGTCCCTGCTGGCTTCCAGCCCCCGGACGGTGTTCACCGGCATCTTCGTGTGCGCCGTCGTCTCGACCCTGGTCCTGGTGTTCTGGATGCCCCGGCTCCGTACGCCCGACGCCGACGCCGCCGAGCCGGCCGCCCTGACCGACGGGGCCCCGGCCATCCCGTCCCCGCGCTGACCGCCACCCACCACCACTCCGCGACAACACGAGTGTGGCCCCGCGCCGACGGAGCCACCACCTACGACGAGGGACACCCGCATGAGCGAGCGGAAGCCGAACGTACTGTTCATCCTCACCGACCAGTGGCGCGCCCAGTCCGTCGGGTACGCGGGCGACCCGAACGCGAGGACGCCGCGGATCGACGAACTCGCGGCGGAATCCGTCGACTTCGAGAACGCGGTCTCGGGCGCCCCCGTGTGCTGCCCGGCCCGCGCGAGTCTCCTCACCGGCCAGTACCCGCTGGAGCACGGCGTCTACATCAACGACGTGGAACTGCGGCCGAACGGCACCACGTTCGGCGAGGCGTTCCGCGACGCCGGATACCGCACCGGCTACATCGGCAAGTGGCACCTCTACGGCAGCCCCGACGGGCGCTACGGGCGGCGCACCGATCCGGTACCGGTCGAGAAGCAGTTCGGCTTCGAGTACTGGAAGGCCGCGGAGTGCACGCACGACTACAACGAGTCGTTCTACTTCGAGGGCGCGAGCACCGAGCGGAAGTACTGGGAGGGATACGACGCGGAGGACCAGACGGAGGACGCCTGCGCGTTCATCGCGGACGGCGACGACGAGCGGCCGTACCTGCTCGTGCTTTCCTACGGACCACCCCACTTCCCCCTCCACACGGCACCCGAGCGCTTCCGCACCCTGTATGAGGACGCCCCGATCGAGCTGCGGGGCAACGTCCCGGACGAACTCGCCGACGCCTCCACCGAGGCTCTGCGCGGCTACTACGCGCACATCGCCGCGCTGGACCAGTGCGTCGAGCGGTTGCTGGAGGCGGTGCGGCGCAGCGGGTCCGCCGAGGACACCATCGTGGTCCTCACCTCCGACCACGGCGACATGATGGGATCGCAGGGCATCCGGCACGACGTCAAGGTCGCTCCGTGGGACGAGTCGGTGCGGATTCCGCTCCTGCTGCGCTACCCGGCGCGGTTCGGGGCCGAGGGCACCAGGAACGCCGTTCCCGTCAACACCCCCGACCTGATGCCGACCCTCCTCGGCCTCTGCGGTGTCCCCGTCCCCGAGACGGTGCGGGGCACGGACGTCCTCGGCGCGAGCCCGCCGGAATCGGCGTTCATCGGGATGCCGGTGCCCATCCTGTGGGCACGGACCTACGGCATCGGCGCGTACCGCGGGCTGCGCACCGTCCGCCACACCTACATCCGCTCCCTCCAGGGCCCCTGGCTGCTCTACGACAACATCGCCGACCCGCTGCAGCTGACCAACCTGTGCGCGGATCCGGCGTACGCACCGCTGGTGGCGGAACTGGACGGCGAACTCGACCGCCGGCTGGCCGAACTCGGCGACGAGTTCCTCCCCGCCGAGGAGTACCTGCGACGCGACGGTCTGGAGCACTACTCCGAGGTGAACACCCCGGTGGGCAGCAGCGAGGGACCGGACGGGGCATGGCGGTCGACGTTGGTGCCGACGCCGTGAATCCACAGCACCGTGACGGCGCCCGCTGGTCGATCCCGGCGAAGGGGCGCGCCCCGGACGGGGCACCGGCACAGCCGTCAGAGAAGGGGGAATGGCCCGGCGGCTGGATCGGGCCGGCCGCGCAGGAGGCGGACGGAGGATTCGGCCGGGTGCTGTTCCGCCGGACGTTCGACCTCGCCGAGGTACCGCGGGACGCGCTCGTCCGGATCACCGGTGACTCGCGCTACATCCTGTTCGTCAACGGTACGGAGACGGCCCGGGGACCGCAGCGATCCCAGCCGCACCGTATGCGCTACGACGAATGGGACGTCGCCGGACACCTGACGGCGGGACGCAACACGCTCGCCGTGCTCGTCACGTACTTCGGTGAGTCGAACGCGATCTGGCACCGTCCCGTGGCGAGTGGACGTCTCGGCGCGGCGCCCGCGCTTCTCGTCGCCGGAACCATCGGCGGTGTCCCGGTCTCCTCCGGTCCCGCCTGGCGGGCGGTCAGGAGCGACGCGTGGGTGCCCTTCGCCCGGCAGGGCATCGAAGGCGTCGCGGCGACGTGCCTCGACGCGCGCCGGCTCCCCGCCGACTGGACGACGAGGGACTTCCCCGACGCGGCCTGGCCACCCGCGGTGCCCCTCACGGCGGCCCACCGCGGCGCGACGGGCAGGTGGGTGCCGCCGGTGGCGCCGTACCTCCGGCCGCTGCCGAGGAACATCCCACCGCTCGGCGGCGAGACGGTACATCCGGTCACCGTCCGGGCGTTCACCCTTTCACGGGCCGCGACCGGCGAGACGGACGACGCCGAGCACCCGGCGCTCTCGGCCGCCTCCGCGCTGACGGCCGCCTCCACGCTCTCGGCCACCTCCGCGCTGACGGACCCCGCGAGCGGACGGCTGCCGAAGCCGGTCGCCTCCGGCGCCGGCGGAACGGTGACCCTCCAAGTGGCCGCGGACAAGGACCTTGTCGTCGCCCTGGACTTCGGCCGCGTCGTCGTGGGCGCGTTCGCCTTCACGCTCGACGCCCCCGAAGGCACGGTCGTGGACGTGGCGTTCCACGAACGCTCCGCGCACGCCATCGACGCGCTCGTGCCGCGCTCCGGCCTTCGCTACATCGCCCGGGGAGGCGGCGCCGAGTCGTACCGGTCGCCCGAGACCGACGGGATGCGCTCGGCAACGATCCGGGTACGGCCCGTCGGCCCGGGACAGCGCACGGTCTCGGTGACGGGGACCCACGTGAGCGAACTCCTCCAGCCGATGGCCGGCGACGCGTCCTTCGAGTCGGACGACCCCGCACTCGACGCACTCTGGCGGGCGGGCGTGCGCACCGTTCACGCCAACTCCAGCGATGCCTTCACCGACTGCCCGAGCCGGGAACAGCGGGCGTGGGTCGGTGACGGTGTCGTGCACCAGGCCGTGCACCTCGTCGCGAACCACGACTGGCGGGCCGCCCGCGCCTACCTCGACCTGGCGCGCTCCCCGCGGCCGGACGGCCTGCTGCCGATGAGCGTCGCCGGGGACTTCGAGCAGGCGGGCGGCACCACCATCCCGTCGTGGTCCCTGCACTGGATCCACGGACTGCACACGCTGTTTCGCTACGCGGGACTCGTGCCCGAGGTGCGACGCGGCCTGGCGACGGCACGGGGCGTACTCGAATGGTTCACGGACTACGTGGATCACCGCGGCACACTCGACGACGTTCCGCACTGGAATCTCATCGACTGGTCCAGCGTCATCACGGAGGGCCGGAGCGCCGCGATCACCGCACTGTGGTGCCGCGCGCTGCGTGAGTACGCCGAGGTGTGCCGGTACGCCGGAGACAGGGACTCGGCACGCTGGGCGAACGGCCTCCACGCGAAGGCCGCGAACGGGTTCGCCGACTTCTGGGACGCGAAGCGTGGCCTGTACGTCGACTGCGTCGTCGACGACCGGCCGCTGTCCCCCGTGTCGCAGGCCACGAACGCCGCCGCGATCGTCTCCGGTGTCGTACCGAGGACGCGCTGGAGCGGGATCGTCGACCGGATCAGCGACCCCGGACGACTCGTGATCCGGTCCTGGCTCGGCGCCGCGGACGGCGGTCTCGACACGGCCAAGTGGAGCCGGGTCTCGGCGGGCCCCTGGGAGATCGACTGGGACGCGCACACCCGAATCGTGCGCGCCGAGCCCTTCTTCAGCTACGTCGTGCACGACGCGTACGCGCTCGCCGGACGTACCGACGCGTTGCTCACGGCGGTACGAGACTGGACGGTGTTCCTCCACGACGGATTCGACACCTTCGGCGAGGCGTGGGGATGGGGGACGCCCTGTCACGGGTGGAGCGCCACACCGACGAAGGACCTGACCCGGTACGTACTCGGCGTCACCCCTGACGTTCCGGGATTCGAGGTCGCGAGGGTCGCCCCCCGCCCCGGCGGCCTGCGCCGCATCACGGGCCGCACGCCCACCCCGCACGGCACCCTCGCGGTCACGGTCGAGGACGGCCTGGTGGAGGTCACGAGCCCGGTGCCGATGGCCTTCGTCGCACTGGACGGTACGGAACTCCGCCTGCCGGCCGGCGACCACCGCCTGAAACTGGGAAGTGCCTGAGCAGGGGTCCCGGGCAGGGACGGCGCGCACGGGGCGGGCGCGTCCGGCCCTGCGACTGTCCGCCGCCGGGACCTGCCGTCGGGGCATCGCCGACATCGTCCTCGTCTTGATCGAAATGATCGTCATCGTGATCGGGAAGTTCGTATGACTTCACTCAACACCCGCCTCCCGTCCGCCCCCGCAGGCGTCACCGGCCCGGATCCCGAGGCTGGGCGGTGAGCGGGTTCGTCCGGATCGAGGGGGGCTTCTTCCGCATGGGGTCCGACCGCTTCTATCCGGAGGAAAGGCCCCAACACAGCGCCTGGACAGGGCCGTTCGAGATCGCTCGCCACGCCGTCACCAACCGGGAGTACGCGACGTTCGCCGAGGCGACGGGGTACGTCACCGTCGCGGAGCGTCCGATCGACCCCGCTGCGTTCCCCGGTGCCGGGGAGGTCGAACCCGGCTCGCTCGTCTTCACACCGACGAGGGGACCGGTCGATCTGCGCGACTGGCGCCAATGGTGGCGCTGGGTTCCCGGCGCGTCCTGGCGGCACCCGTACGGCCCCGACAGCGATCTCGAAGGATACGAGGACCACCCCGTCGTACAGATCGCCTACGCGGACGCGCTCGCATTCGCCGAGTGGTCGGATGCGCGCCTGCCGACCGAGGTGGAGTGGGAGCGCGCGGGGCGCGGGGGCCTCGACGGCGCGACCTACGCGTGGGGGGAGGAGCCGGACGACGGAAGTCGCGCGAACACGTGGCGGGGGCGTTTCCCCTACCTGGACAGAGGAGCGCACGACCGGGTGGTCCGCACGGCCCCCGTCGGATCCTTCCCACCGAACGGTTACGGCCTCCACGAGATGACAGGCAACACGTGGGAGTGGACATCGACGCCATGGAGCAGCCCGCACCGGGTCGACGAGCATCAGGCGCCAGTCCGGTCCCGTTCCCCTCAGAGCGGCACAGCGGGTGGGCACTGCTGCGCTCCGCGGTGGGACCCGCCCGCGCAGTTCCCTGCCCCCGAGGTTCTGGTACCGAACGCCGATCGCGTACTCAAGGGCGGATCCCACCTCTGCTCGCCCGAGTACTGCCTGCGTTACCGCCCCGCTGCCCGATCCGCCCAGAGCGAGGATTCGGCCACCACGCACATCGGGCTGCGCCTCGCCCGAGACGCTTGACCACATCGGACGCGGGATCAGCACACTGCAGAGCACCTCCTCCAGCATCTCGTCGTAGATGTCGAAGAGCATCGACTCAACGTGCCAGCCGCTGCGCGCACCGATCAGGGCCTGCCGCAGCTCGAAACACGTGTCGAAGGCGCGCAGCCACAACTGAAGCGGGTCGGCGAGTACCGGCCGGGCCTTTGCCACCGCGTACAGCCGGCTTGGCCACCCGGACCAGCCGTGCCTTCTTCGCCCACTCCACCAGCAGGCCCAGCCGCGGCAGGTCGTTCGAAGAGCGCACCCCCTCGGTCCTGTCGCCGGTGCCGAGCACGTCCACCAGTTCGCGGACGTCGGCCATCCGCAACCGCCCCGCGGCCGTGACCACCCGGCCCTCGTGCCCCGCCCACTGCGCAAGCCCCCGCAACTGCGCCACGACCGTCGACGTCTCGGCCTGTAGCCGCAGTTCACTCTCCGGAGGGAACCACAGGCAGCTGCGAATCGGCCCGAGCCCCATCGGCCAACACGCGGCCGTTCAACCGCCGATCCATGGTCGCGTCAAGGGCTGCTGATCGTAGGCGACGTCTCCGCGCTGAGCGCGCTCCGCGAACCGCTGGAACGCAGCCCCGTCCATGACGTCCACGGCCCCGCTCTGGCTGCGGGCCGGGGCGCACGTTCTGTGAGCGGGGCGTCGCACGCCGGCCCGGGGCTGTGCGCCGACTGTCCAGGGCGCTTCGGAGGTGGGGCTCCGGGACGGGAGAGGTATCCCCCGGGGGGACTCGGGAGGGCCCGATGGGACGTGACGTGCCGGCCCTGGTGTTCACGCGGGAGGACCGCCGACGGTACCGGGACAAGATGCACACCTGCCTCGACGTCCTGGCGCAGATGCTGCGCGAGTCCGGCTTCGAGAGCGAGCGGCCGCAGGTCGGGCTGGAGATCCCCGATCCGCAGCCGCCCGCGCCGCCAGCCCCGCAACTGCCCGACCGCCCGGCCTACCAGCAGATCATGGCGGTGTTCGCCACCGCCGACGCGCCGCTGCGGGCGCGGCAGGTGTGCGAGGCGCTGGACATGGAGATCGCGCCCAACAACATCAACAACACCCGCCTGAAACTCAAGCGGCAATCGCCCTGGACCGGGCTCGGGTGATGCGGTGCATGACGATCGTGCCCCGTACCTGTTCTCGTCCGCCAGAGGCGCGTTCCTGTACGGCCGAACCTCGCGTTGAGCGGGTCCGCCGGCCCTGAGGCCGCGGCGGGCCGGGTGATTCCGGCCCGCCGCCTGTGCGAGGGAGCCTTCCCGCGGGATCAGTGACCGTCAGGGCAGTTTGATCAGGGTGTAGTCGTCGCAGTATCCGGACGCCGAGCCGCTGTTCTTGTAGCAGTACACGTCGGCCGAGGAGGCGGTGGCGCCCGTGGTGAAGAAGATCGGTTGCTGGGCGTAGGACGTCGTCGAGGTGCGCAGATACGTTTCCGTGCCGCCGAAGCTCTTCACGCCCACCGCCACTTCCTCGCCGGCGGTCGCGGCCTTGGCCCAACCCGCCAGCAGGTAGGTGCCGCTGGAGGTGAGACCGCCGACCGTCTGGATTGCGCCGCTCGCACTGGCCGCCGTCTGGAGGGCGTACGTGCCGGTGCGGGCGTTGGACGCGACCACACTGGACGCCGTACCGGTGCTCTGGACCCAGGGGGTCAGGGCGGCCGTCTCGAAGCCCGGGTTGGTGATCGCGTTGGTGGCGGAGGTCAGGGGTTCCACCGCGAGGTCGTCGCAGTAACCGGTGCCCGTGCCGCCCGCGTTCTTCCAGCAGTAGACGGTGGCCGTGGTGCTGGAGGAGCCCGTGGTGAAGACGACCGCGGCCTGGGAGTACGACGTCGTGGCGATGTTGGTGAACGTCTCCGTGCCGCCGAAGCCCTTGACGCCGATCGCGAGGGTCTCACCGGCGTACGCGACCTTGGCCCAACCGGTCAGCAGATAGCTGGTGTTGGGGCTGAGGCCGGTCAGCGCCTGGTTGGCTCCGCTGCCGCTCGCTGCGGTGGCCAGTGCGTAGCCGCCGGTACGGGCGTTGCCGCTCGCCACCGACGAGGAGGTTCCGCTCGCCTGGGTCCAGGGGCTCAACGCACCCGTCTCGAAGCCCGCGTTGGAGAGCAGGTTGCCGCCGGTGCCGTTGTAGGCGCCGATGTTGGGGGCCGCTGTCGCGGAGACCGTGTTGCCGTAGGCGTCCTTGCCGCCGTTGTCACTGATGACCGCGCCCGCCCGGATCGCCGGGGAGGAGGGGTGCACCTGGTAGGCGTTCTTGCCCATGTACGACGAGGACGTGACCGTGTTGCCCGGGTTGCGGAACTGGGGGTCGGTCACCACCTTCGCCGCGTCCGTGGGCTCGGACGAGGGATGGTTGCCGTAGAAGAGGTTGTTGGAGTAGACGGACGAGCCAGTGGTCGTGAAGTAGCCGCCGGTGCCGTAGTTGAAGACCGCGTTGTTCTTGAAGGACAGCGCGCCGGAGATGCTGGAGCCCGAACGCGAATACAGGATCGGGGTATTGAGGCCGCTCCGGTTGACGTAGATGCTGTTGTTGTAGATCAGCGGGACCGCGGCCGAGGACCCGCTCCGGTTCGGGACGCCGCCGACGAAGTGGAAGACGCCCTTGCCGTGGGTCGGGGTGCCGGAGGCGGGGCAGCCGTCGTTCGTGCCGTCGTTCTCGCTGATGTTGTAGCGGATCACCGTGCCGTCGCTGGGGACGGTCGAGGTGGGCTCGTTGGCGATGGTGAACGGGGGCATCACCAGCATGAAGCCACCGAGGTTCTGGTGGCTGTAGTTGTACTGGAACGTGGTGTTGTGGTTGCCCCAGTCGACGTCGTAGCCGGTGCCGTCGGCGCCGTTGACGTGGCAGTACACCTCGTTGTTCTGCACGACGGTGTCGTTGCTGCCGGACATCCAGATGCCGGCCGAGGCGCCATTGCAGTACTGGCCCGAGGGCGGGCAAGTGTTCTTGGCGCCGCCGTAGCCCGCCTTGTTGCCGTCGATGAGGGCGCCGTCGTTCTTCACGACGAGGATGTCGTCGGCGCCGTCGTAGGTCATCGTGTTGTTGCGGATGACCGTGCCGGTGGTCTGGCCGGTGCCCTGGCCGTCACCGTCCGGGGTGACGGCGACGGCTATCCGGTCGACGTGGTCGAAGGTGTTGTTCTCGATCACCACGTCGTCCCACGTGGAGACCGGGGTGGTGTGGTCGGTCTGGACACCGACGCCCGCGTTGGTGGCGTACCAACCGCCCGCCCAGCCACTGATGTTGTGGATGCTCATGTCGTGCACCCGGATGTGGTGCAGGATCCCGCCGGAGCTGTTCTCGGCGAGGACACCGGAGCGGTAGGCGGGCGAGGACGCCGCGTTGGTGAGGTCCAGGCCGCCGATCTCCCAGTACTGCTGGTTGAGGAGATGGATGACCGGGCCGGTGGCGCCGTTCGCATCGATGACGGGCTTCGCGCCGCTGCCGTACGCACCCATGGTGATCGGGCTGCCGGAGGCGCCCGAGCCGCCGGGGGTGAGCTGGCCGGTGCAGGTGGTGCCCGCGGCGAAGAGGACGCTGTCGCCGGCCGCGAAGGTGGTGGCGTTGACGCTGCTCACCGAGTTCCAGGGACTGGCCTGGGTGCCGCTGCCGTTGGTGGCGGCCGAGCAGTTGACGTAGTAGGTGCTGCCCGCGGCCAACGCGGTATGGGCCGGGAGAAGGAGGGCGCCCGCCAGGGTGGCGAGCAGGGTGAGGATGCGGGATGCCCGGACGCCCGGGCGGTCCGTTCTGCGACGCTTCATCGCGGCGCTCCTTGCTGAGTGGAGGTGTCCGCCGCGACGCGGGACGCGACGCGGGGCTTCCTACACCGGGCGACCGACCTGAACGGACGCGCCCGGAGTCTGTGGCTGGCCGCGATCACCTCATCGTGCGGGGAGCGTGGCCGGGAGGGAGGTCTCCAGGACGGAGGCGTGCCGCATCCCCTGTGGCAGGGCCAAGGCGACGGGCTTCCAGTCCACGCCGTCCTTGCTGCGGACTGCTCCGTACCGTCCTTCGAGGTAGTGATCGAAGATCATCACCAGTTCGTCGTCGCGGCGCAGGAGCGAGGGGCCTTCGACGACCGAGGGCGTGATCGGGCCCGTGGAGTCCGTGTACGGCCCTCCGGGGATCTCGAAGGTCGTCAGGTGGATGTCCTTGTGCGCGGTGGCGAGGTCGTTGGTGCCGCGTTCGTCCTTGTACGCCATGAGGAAGCCGCCGCCGTCGAGTGCGCGCACGGTGGCGTCGATGACCGAGTGCCCGGGGTCGAAGAAGACATCGGGGGCCGAGAACGTACGGAAGTCCTCGGTGGTGCAGTGCCAGATGCGGTGGTCTTGGCCGATGTGCTCGTAGTCCCGCCCTTCGGCCGTGCTGCCCGGCTCGACGACCGACGACCAGATGAGGTGGTACAGCCCGGTCCGGCGGTCCAGGAAGAACTCCGGCGCCCAGGCGTTGTGGGCGCCCTCCACGGCGGCCATCACCGGTATGAGTTCCTGGTCCGACCAGGTGAGCAGGTCCCCCGAAATGGCGTGGACGATGTGGGGGCTCGTCCAGCCGTCGGTGGCCAGCAGATGGAACAGACCGTCCGGGCCCAGGCCGATGAACGGATCCCGCAGTCTGCCGGTGCCGACCATGCCGCGCAGGACGGGCCGGCCGCCGTTCACCGCCGCGAATTCCTCGCCGTCGTGGCTGTAGGCCAGGTGCAGGGCCTCGTCGGCGTCGGTGAAGTAGGAGACCACGTACATCGGTTGGGGTCCTTTCAGAGCATCGGACGTCGGGGCGCGGGCGAGCGCGTCGGGCAGGGGGCACATCGCCCTCGGACGCCGAAGTCGTCGAGTGCGGGAGGGGGGCCGCGGTCGGGGTGGGGTCAGTGCGGGGCCGGGCGGGTCAGGACTTGACCGCTCCGGCGGACATGCCGGCGACGACCTGGCGCTGGAAGAAGGCGAAGATCACCAGCAGCGGCAGAACACCGAGCAGGGCGGCCGGGAACAGGGTGGTCGGCTGCACGGTGTGCGGGTCGATGAAGGAGTACGCGTTGACCATGACGGTCCGCTTGGACGGGTCCTGGAGGAACACCAGTGGGACCAGCAGGTCGTTCCAGATCTGAAGGGCGACGAAGGTCAGCAGCGTGCTGGTGACCGGGCGCAGCAACGGCAGGATGATCGTGAAGAAGGTCCGGAAGGCGCCGCAGCCGTCGATCGCCGCCGCCTCCTCCAGGTCGGCCGGGATCGTGCGGATGAAACTGGTGTAGAAGAACACGGCGACCGGCAGGTTCAGCGCGGTGTAGATGAGGACGACGCCCAAGTAGCTGTCCAGCAGATTCAGATCGCGCATCAGCAGGTACAGCGGCGCCACGACCACGAACACCGGCACGGAGGTGCCGAGGATGAACAGCCGGTACACCGCGGTGGACCAGTGCTGGGTGATCCGGGCCAGCGGATAGGCGGCGAGCGAGCCGATCGCCGTGATGGTCACGCACGAAAGGCCCGTGATGAGCAGGGTGTTGAGGGTGCTGGGCCCGTAGTGGATCTGACTGAAGGCCTGCGAGAAGTTCTTCAGCGTCAGCGAGTGCGGGACGCCCAGCGGGGAGCGGGCCACGTCGGCGGCGGTGCGCAGCGAGGTGACGACCGTGAAGAGGAACGGCAGCACGAAGAGGAGCGTGCCGAGGCAGAGCAGCACGGTGCCCAGGCCGCCGGTGAGCCGGCGCAGCCGGTCGCGGGGCGCCTTGGCTGTCGCGGACGCCTTGGGCGCCGTACGAGTCGCGGTGAATGAAGTCATGATGACGATCCGTCAGCTTCCGTTTCCGTCGGGTTCCATCAGATCCGTCGCTCGCGGAGCCGGAGCAGGGACGAGGTGGCGCTGGACAGGACGACCACGGTCACCAGGAGGACGACCGACAGGGCGACGCCGTAGGCGAACTTCCCGCCACCAAAGACGTTCCGGTACACCAGCAGGGTCAGGGTGTCGGTGGCGCCGGCCGGGCCGCCGTTGGTCAGCACGAGCGGGAACTCGAAGACCTTCAGCGAACCGATCAGACTCAGGGTCACGTTGACGGTGAGCGCGGGCGCGAGCATCGGCCACTCGATGCTGACGAAGCGCCGCCAGCCGCTCGCGCCGTCCAGTGCGGCGGCCTCCAGGAGTTCGGTCGGCAGGTTCATGTAGCCGGCCAGGAAGATCGCACAGGAGTAGCCGGTGAACATCCAGATGTTGACCGCGGCGACCGAGTACAGGGCGGTCGAAGTGTCGCCCAGCCAGACGTGGTTGAGTCCATGCAGGCCGACCATGTCCAGCAGGGCGTTGATACCGCCGTCGGGGGCGAACAGGTACGACCAGATGAAGGCGGCCATCACCGGGGAGATCAACGTCGGGGTCAGCAGGACGACGTTGAGCACCTTGCGCACCTTGGGGCGGCGGAACAGCATGCTCGCGAATAGCAGCCCGAGGCCGTTCTGGACGACGACCACGACGACCGCGTAGAGCACGGTGTGCCACAGGGCGGCGGTCACGGCCGAGTCGTCGGCCATGGCCTGGTACTGCTGGGTGCCGACGAAGTTGGCGATCGGGCCGCCGAGGCTGTCGGTCATGCTCAGGTAGACGCCGCGGGCCAGCGGATACAGCATGAACAGGCCGTAGACGACGATCGCCGGAAGCAGGAAGGCGGCCATGGTGGCGCGCCGTCGGTGGAACACGGAGTCCTCCTCTTGCCCGGATGGCCGTGGTGGGGGCGGCCAGGAGTCGTCCTCCCGTCCCCACCACGGCAGACCAGGGTGGCCGGGTTACTTCGCGGAGGCCGCGGTCTGGATGTCCTTCAGAGTCTGGGCGGCGGACGCCTTGCCCAGCAGATAGGCCTGGATCTTCGAGCCGATCGCGGTCTCGGCGGCGGCGCCGTACCAGGAGTCGGACGGCAGGATCCGGTAGCGGCCGTCCTTGAATGCGGTGGTGAAGGCCGTCGTCTCGGTGCTCTCCGGCGTGGTCCCGCCGGTGAACGGCGACTCCGCGTGCTCGGCGTCGAGGTACTTGGCGAGGTTCTCGCTCTGCGACCAGAAGTCGACGTATTCGCGGGCCGCGTCAGCCTTCTGCGACTGGGAGTTGACGGCCCACATTGTGCCGGAGAAGAGCATTCCGTTGGGCTCGGTGCCCTTGTCGCCGCCCGGCCAGGGCGCGAACGAGACGGGGAAACCGGCCTTCTTGACGTTGGAGACCTGCCAGGCGCCCTGGTACCAGAAGGCGCTCTTGCCGGCGCTGAAGTCCTGCGGACCCTGGGACCACTCGTCGATGCCCAGCTCGTTCTTCCAGTTGACGTACCCCTTGTCCTCCAGGGTCTTCAACTGGGCGAGCGGGCCGGACCAGTCGGGGTCGAAGGAGTTCTTGCCGACCAGGAAGTCGGCGTCCCACGTCCTGCTCTTCTGGTAGACGGTGGTCGAACCGGCGGCCTGGAAGACCGAACTGCCGGTCCAGCCGGACTTGTCGGGCAGCGCGATGGGGTTGATGCCGGCCTTCTTGACCTTGGCGAGGTCGTCGAGGAACGTCGGCCAGTCGGCGGGGACCTCGGTGATGCCCGCCTTCTTCAGCAGGTCCATGTTGGCGTACAGGCCGATGCCGATCAGCTCCATCGGCATGGCGAGGGTCTTGCCGTCGGCCTGCGCGAAGGGCTTGGCGTCCGGGGCTATCTTGCTCGCCCACGTCTCCTTGGACAGGTCGGCGAGGTAGCCGGAGGCGCCCCACTTCTTCATCTTGTCCGTGTCGACCATGATGACGTCGCCGGCCTTGCCGCCGAGCAGCTCCGGCTGGAGCTTTTGTACGTAGGTGTCGTTCGCGGTGATGTACTCGAAGTCGACCTTGATCTTGGGGTGGGCCTTCTCGAAGGCCTTGTTGATCTCCGCGACGTTGGCCGGCTCGGCGCCGCCGCCCTTCCATGCCTGCACGTGGATGGTCACCGTGCCGTCGCTGGAGGCGCCGGACGACCCGCCTCCGCACGCGGCCAACGGCGCCGCCATGGCGGCGACCGTGATGACGACCGCGAGTCGTCTCCCAGAACGCTTCATTGCACACCTCACCCGTCGGTGGACACCGACTTGTCATGTCTGAAGGGGCTTGTGATCCGACCGGCCCGCGCCGGGTGGGCGCAGCGCCGATACGTACGGAAAAGGGCCGGTCGACCCGAGTTGCGGCGAACGTTACGTGCCGATGGCCGGGAACTGTAACGCAAAACTTATCCGACATCTATATGTAACTTTCTGTGGCCGATCGGGCGGGGTGGAGTTGCCGATCCCCCGGGCGCTTTCTGCACAAGCGGCGCATGTGCCAGTCTGTTCGGAGGGTCGAACCGACACTTCTCGGGAGTCTTCATTGACTGACGTCTGACTTATCGTTAAAGTTTCGACACGCATGTGGCAGTTACGAGATGGCCGCAACGTCGGGCAAAAGGAGTTCGGGTGGCAGGGCGGGTGACCATCGCGCAGGTGGCCGAGGAGGCTGGCGTCTCCGCGATGACCGTGTCCAACGTCGTGAACGGCAAGCCGGGGGCCTCCGAGGAGACCCGGCGCCGCGTCATGGAGGTGGCAGGGAAGCTCGGCTACCGGGCCAACGTCGCGGCCCGCAACCTCAAGGCCGGCCGCAGTGGACTCGTAGGGCTCATCGCTCTGGATCTGACCAGCCAGTACGGCCTGGAGATCCTCCGCGGAGTCGCCGACGAACTCGCCAGCGCGGAGCAGGAGTTGCTCGTCAACGCCTCGTACCACGACGCGGTGCGGGAGAAGGACCGCATCGAGTTCCTGACCCGTGGCCTGGTCGACGGCGTACTCCTGATCGCCCCCGTGCTAGAGGACGACACGGTCAAGCTGCTGCGCCGGCAGAAACTACCGTGCGTCATCATCGACCCCCGCCGGTTGGACGTACCGCTGCCCCGGCTGACCGTCGACAACTACCACGGCATGCGCCAGGGCACCCAGCACCTGATCGACCTGGGCCACACCCGCATCGCCTACCTCCGCGGCGAAGAGGACCTCGAAAGCACGTCCATCCGCTTCCAGGGCTTCGAGGATGCGATGCGTCTTGCGGGCCTGGAGGTCGACGGCCGTCTGGTCGCCTCGTGTGACTTCTCCTACGCCAGCGGCTTCCGCACTGCCAAGCGTCTGATTACGGAACACCGGCCTACGGCGATCATGGCCGGCGCGGACCTGTTGGCGCTGGGCGCCATAGATGCCGCACGAGCGCACGGCCTGAACGTTCCCACCGACTTCTCGGTCGTCGGCTTCGATGACCTCCCGCAGGCCGCGCAGAGCTTCCCCGGCCTGACCACCGTGCGGCAGCCGCTGCATGACTTGGGTCAGAAGGCTGCCCGCGCACTTCTGTCCCTCATCGAGGGGCAGAAGTTGCTTATGGAGCACATGGAGGTGGGCACCGATCTCGTGGTGCGCAACTCCACCGCTCCGCCCTCCGGCGAAAGCATGCCGTGACCGCGGGCCCCGCGCCGGGCTGTCCCCGAAGGAGCCGCGCTGATCTGTCGGCGCTCTGATGAGAGGTGTGCAAGCTGAAGTTGCTGGTCACGGGGCTGGTGTGCGTGGGTATCGGGATGCTCGTGCTGGTCGCTGGCAGGTGACTTGGGTGAAGATCGTCGGTCATCGGCCGCCGACCGGCATGAGTACCCAATTCACCATTCACACCACACCCGTGACCTGCGACTCCACGATGCACACTGCTCACTGCACAGGCGGAGCCGGGTATTGCTCCGCCGGACTCCGACAAGACGGCTGTCTAACTGGACACAGCGGGACGGGTGATCGACAGGTCCCCAGACGCGGCGGCGACCACGAAAGCTGGCGGACTCCGGTGTACACCGGTAAGTGGGAGGGACAACCCACTGAACTGCCCCGAGTTGGGTGGAGCCGAGTCACCTGGTTTTACTCCACAGTCGTTGTGTGCAGTTCGTACTCCACGGGACAGGGCATGCCCAGGGCGGAGTGCATGCTCGGCCGAAGGCCAGCTCGGCTGGTCGGCGAGGCGGGCAGGGGTCACCACGCCTCAGCGTTCGAGGACGAGGGCGATGCCCTGGCCGACTCCGATGCAGAGTGAGGCAAGGCCGGTGCCGGTGCCCGTGGCGGCCAGCTGGTGGGCGACGGCTCCGGTGAGGCGGGCGCCGGAGGCGCCGAGGGGGTGGCCGAGGGCGATGGCGCCGCCGCGTGGGTTGACGACGGCGGGGTCCAGGTCGGGCCAGGCGGCGAGGCAGCCGAGCGACTGGGCGGCGAAGGCCTCGTTCAGTTCGAAGGAGGTGAGGTCGGCGAAACCGCGCCCGGCCCGGTCCAGCGCCTTGCGGGCGGCTTCGACGGGACCGAGGCCGAAGTACTGCGGCTCGATGCCGGTGACGGCACTCGCGCTCACACGGGCGAGCGGCTCGCGGCCGATCGCCTTCAGCCCCGCCTCGTCGCAGAGCAGCAGGGCCGCGGCACCGTCGCTGAGCGGTGAGGCATTGCCCGCGGTGACCGTGCCGGTGTCGGAGGGGCGGAAGGAGGGCTTGAGGCGGGCCAGGGAGGCGATGGTGCCGCCGTCGCGGATGGCCTCGTCGCGGGCCAGGGCCACCCCCTCGTACGGGACGACCTCGGCGTCGTACAGGCCGTCCTTCCAGGCGCGGGCGGCCTTCTCGTGGCTGGCGAGGGCGAAGGCGTCCTGTTCCTCGCGGGTGATGCCGTGACGGTCGGCGATCAGCTCGGCGCCCTCGCCCAGTGACACCGTCCACGCGGCGGGCAGGCGCGGGTTGACCATGCGCCAGCCGAGCGTGGTGGAGTACAGCTCCTGGTGGCCGGCGGGGAAGGCGCGGTCGGGTTTGGGCAGGACCCAGGGGGCGCGGCTCATCGACTCGACGCCGCCGGCGATGGCGATGGAGGCGTCACCGGCGCGGATGGCGCGGGCGGCCTGGACGACGGCCTCCAGACCGGAGGCGCACAGCCGGTTGACGGTGGTGGCGGGCACGGTGACCGGCAGTCCGGCGAGCAGGACGGCCATGCGGGCCACGTCGCGGTTCTCCTCGCCCGCGCCGTTGGCGTTGCCGAAGAAGACGTCGTCGACGCGGGCCGGGTCGAGGTCCGGGCTGCGGTCGGCCAGGGCGCGTACGACATGGGCGGCGAGGTCGTCGGGGCGGATGGCCGACAGGGCGCCGCCGTACTTCCCGAAGGGAGTGCGGACGGCGTCGACGATGTAGACGTCGGTCATGAGGAGACTCCTTCCCGGCCCCTCGCGGGAGCCGGAGGTAGGTGCGGCGGGGCGGGCCCGCGCCCGGGGCAGCTGTCTGCCCGCCGGTCACCGGGGGTCAGGGGGAAACCCTGGTCGCTCTTGCGGCCCAGCTCGCCTGCGGCGACGTTGTCACGCAACTTCGCGGTCCGTCCGGTGCGGCCCTAGACATGGAGCCGTGCGGCTGTGCGGGTGGCGATGTCGTCCGCGGTGACGCCGGGGGCGGTCTCGACGAGGGTGAGTCCGTCGGGGGTGACGTCGATGACGCCGAGATCGGTGATGACGCGGTGCACGCAGGCCTGGCCGGTGAGGGGCAGGGTGCAGTGCTCCACGAGCTTGGGGCTGCCGTCCTTGGCGGTGTGCTCCATGAGGACGATCACGCGGCGGGCGCCGTGGACCAGGTCCATCGCCCCGCCCATGCCCTTGATCATCTTGCCGGGGATGGCCCAGTTGGCCAGGTCGCCAGTGGCGGAGACCTGCATGGCGCCGAGGACGGCGGTGTCGATGTGGCCGCCGCGGATCATGCCGAAGGACAGTGCGGAGTCGAAGAACGAGGCGCCGGGCAGGACGGTCACCGTCTCCTTCCCGGCGTTGATCAGGTCTGGGTCGACCTCGTGTTCGTACGGGTGCGGGCCGGTGCCGAGGATGCCGTTCTCGGAGTGCAGGGTCACGTGCACGCCCGGCGGGAGGTGGCCCGAGATCGCCGTGGGCAGGCCGATGCCGAGGTTGACGTACGAGCCGTCGGTCAGCTCCATGGCGGCGCGGGCCGCCATCTGGTCGCGGGTCCAGGCCATCAGTGTCGTACCGTCCCTCGTGCCGGAGGCGCGGAAATCAAGCGCCGTTCGATCTTCTTGGCGGTCGCCTGCTCGCGGGTGAGAGGGACGACCCGCTGCACGAACACACCGGGTACATGGATCTGGTCGGGGTCGAGGGCCCCGGGATCGACGAGTTCCTCGACCTCGGCGACGGTGATCCGGCCGGCCATCGCGGCCAGCGGGTTGAAGTTGGCGGCGGCCTTGCGGAAGACCAGGTTCCCGTGGTGGTCACCGCGCCAGGCGCGTACGAGCGCGAAGTCGGTGGTGATGCCGTGTTCCAGGACGTACGTCCGATCGGCGAAGGTACGGGTCTCCTTGGCCGGGGAGGCGACAGCGACAGTGCCGTCGGGCGCGTACCGCCAGGGCAGCCCGCCGTCGGCGACCTGGGTGCCGACGCCCGCGGGGGTGAAGAAGGCCGGGATGCCCGAGCCCCCGGCACGCAGCCGTTCGGCCAGCGTGCCCTGGGGGACCAGCTCGACCTCCAGCTCGCCGGCCAGGTACTGCCGGGCGAACTCCTTGTTCTCGCCCACGTACGAGCCGGTCACCCGGTCGATGCGGTGGGCGGCAAGCAGGACGCCGAGGCCGGCCCCGTCCACTCCGCAGTTGTTGGACACGACCGACAGCGCGGTGGCGCCCTGCCGGTACAGCGCGTCGATCACGACCTTCGGCACGCCGCTGAGGCCGAATCCGCCGACGGCCAGTGACGAGCCGTCGGCGATGTCGTGGACCGCCTCGGCGGCGGTCGCGCGGACCTTGTTCACGGAGCGGGCTCCTTGTCTCTGGGGGCTCGGGGGTCCTGAGCGTCCTGGGTGTCCTGGGTGTCGGGCGCGTCCGGTGCGGGGACGGCGAAGAGGCGCAGTTGCAGGGCGAGGGTGGCGTAGTAGCCGACGAGTGTGGACAGTTCGAAGAGCGCGGTCTCGCCGAGGACGGCGCGAGCCCGCGTGTACCAGGCGTCGTCGAGGCCTTCCGGCCGGGCGGCGAGGGCACGGGCCGCCGACCACGCTGCGCGTTCGAACGGGTCGGTCAGACCGGGATCGGCGCCCTCGCGCAGCGCGAGGATCTCGGCGTCGGTGAGGCCCGCAGCCCTGCCGACAGGTTCGTGGGCGTAGCGCTCGAAGTCGCTGTCCCACACGGCTGCGACGACGAGGATCGCGGTCTCGCGCACACGCGGCGGCAGGTCGGTGCGGTAGCGGATCGCCGAGCCGAGCGCCTGCAGGGCGCCGCCCAGCCGGGGGCTGAATAGCATGGCGTTGAAGGGGCCGTTGAGGCGTCCCGCCGCGTCGGTGAGGGCGAAGAGCTGGGGCCCGTCGGCGCGGGGACCGCCGGTGATCTCCTCGTACAGAGCCCGCTGCCCGGCATCGAGCCGGTCGGGGTGGAGGAGAGGCAGACGGCCGGTGGAGGTCGGGGGCATCGCGGCTCCGTACACACGGTTGTGTCTTTGTGCTTTACGGGAGGGTCGATGAACAATCTGTCGACAGATTGCTCATCTCTTCGGGAGCATAGCACCAAGAGCGCGCATTCTGTCGACACTACGGGCTCTCATGCGCCGACGCGGAAGACGCCCAGTTGCAGGGCGAGGAGCTGGTAGTAGCCGACCAGGGTGGTGAGCGTGAAGAGCTGCTCGGCGCCCAGCGAGGCGACGGCTCTCGCGTAGGCGTCGTCGGTGAGGTCCCTGGTGGCGACGAGTTCCCAGGTGGTGTCGAACAAAGTCCGTTCGGCCCGGTCCGCGAAGGCCTCCCCTCGGCGCTCGGGGATGGCGGACAACTCCTCGTCGGTCAGCCCGGCCAGACGGGCGGCGTGCTCGTGGACCTGCCACTCGTAGGCGCAGTCCGTGTGGGCCGCGACGATCAGGATGGCGATCTCCCGGGCGCGCGGGGACAGGGGTGTGCGGTACCGCACCGCGCCGCCCAGATCCTGCAGGGCGTTGCCGAGCTCGGGTTCGAGCAGCATGGCGCCGAAGGGGCCGCGCAGTCTGCCGTCGTCGTCGACCAGGGGGAAGGGGCGCGGGCCGGACGACCGGGGGCTGGAGAGGAGCTTCTTGTACAGCTCGTGCTGGTCGGGGCTCATCTCGTCCGGCGTCGGCTGGACGATGCGCGGGCGCATGTGTCTCCTGGGCCTGTCGTGGTGGTGGGGTGGGGGCTGTCACTCAGGTCTTGCTGTCGGTGCTCTCGGCATCGGCGTCACTCGTGCCGTCGAACCACCCGAAGACGCGGCACGGTGCGCCATCGGCTCCCGTGATCGGCATCGGGGCGATCAGGACGTGCCCGCGCAGGCCCGCCAATTGGTCGAGGTTGGCGGCGTTCTCCACGATGGGGATGTCGGCGCCGAGAATCCGCCGGTGGATGTCCAACGCGAAGTCGGCGCCGCGCCGTTGCACCGGAGGCTCGGGGGTGAGGGTGTCCAGGACGAGGATGCGGACGCGGTGCTCCACGATCCAGTCGGCCGCGGAGGGAGCGAGGTGGGGGTGGTCGTGGTAGACGGGCGAACCGTGATGGGCCTGCCAGCCCGTCGCCAGGCAGAGGACGTCCCCGGGGCCGGGGCCGAGGGCCGCGGCGTCCAGGTCCGCGGCCGTGATCTCCTCGCCCCGCTCCTTGGCCACGCCGATTCCGACGGCGGGGGCCGCGAAGAAGTCCGGCGGGTAGTCCGTGATGCGCTTGCCGTCGGCGAGGGCATGGAACGGCGCGTCGATATGGGTGCCGGTGTGCGTGCACAGGCTGAACGCCGTGACCGTGGAGAGGGCGGCGGGCACCTCCCGGATGCGGTGTGCCTCGAATCCGGGCTGGCTGGGCACATGCGGAGTGCCGGGCGTCAGCGGGTGGGTGAGGTCGATCGGAGTTCCGGTCACGGCGAACGTTGTCATCGGGCACCCGGCTTCTCGTCGCCGGAGCCTGCGGCGGGGGGCTCGGCGACGCTGTTGTGGAAGGTGAAGACCCGCCGTTCCCGGGCGGTCGCGTAACGGTGGATCCGTCGGCGCCACGGGGTGGTGGTCGCCGTGCGGTACTGGTCCGTCCCGAAGGCCTCCACGCCGTCGATCTCGTGCAGGGCCAGGAAGACGGGACCCGGTCCGTCGGTCTTGCGGTAGCGGCGGATCCGGTTCCAGCCGGGGGTCTTCAGCAGCATCGGGATGTGCTCTTCCTCGTACCACCGGTGCAGTTCGCTCTCGTGCTCGGGAGCGACCGACAGCAGGGTGGCGACCAGCGCCGGAGCCAGCCGCTCTGGTGCGGCGCCGTGAGTGCCGGTCAGTTCGTAGACGCGCCGGTCCAGGGTGCGCAGGCCCGCTATGACCTGTCGCTCGCGGGCACTGCGGCGCGTGCGCAGCCGCTGGTAGTCCTCGGACCGCAGGACCTCCAGCTCCAGGTCGTAGACCGCCAGCCAGGACGGGGTCGCGCCGTCGGCGGCACGGTAGCGGCGGCCGGCGTGGAATCCGGCCATGGCTGTCCGGGCGGGCGCGTGTTCGTTGTCGTACCAGTCGTGGAAGGTGGCCTCGTCACCGGGCTCGGGCTCGGAGAGCACGAAGAGCAGTCCCTGTGTCATGGGTGGCTTCTCCATCTGATGGGCTGTGCGACGGCGTTGCCGGGCCGGACGGCTGAGGGAGGGTTCCGAGCTCCGGGACGATAGAGACGGTAAAGTCGACTGACGAACAATCGTTCGCCAGTAACACACGATGCAATCAGGGAGTTACAGATGTCAAGGCAGGACCCCGACGTCCTCGACTCGGTGGAGAAGGCGTTCCTCGTGCTGCAGGCGTTCTCCGCGGACCATCCCGCGCTCACCGTCAGCGAGGCCGCCGAGCTGACCGGCCTGTCCCGGGCCACGGCCCGGCGCGTCCTTCTGACCTGCCAGAAGCTCGGCTTCGCGGAGGGCGACGACGGACGCTTCCGGCTGACGCCGCGAGTGCTGAGCCTCGGCTACGGCTATCTCTCGTCGCTGCCGTTGTGGGACCACGCGCACCGGCACATGCGCGACCTGGCGGACCTGCTGAAGGAGTCCTGCTCGGTCTCGGCACTGGACGGGGGCGAGATCGTCTACGTGGCGCGGGTGCCGGCCAAGCGCACCATGGCGCTCACGCTGACCGTCGGCTCACGGCTTCCCGCCTATCCGACGTCGATGGGACGCGTGCTGCTCGCCGCCCAGTCACGGGAGTGGCTCGACGCGTACCTCGCCGGCACCGAGCTGGTCGCGCTGACCGGGCGCACGATCACCGATCGGGCCGAGCTGAGGCAGGAGTTGGACCGGGTACGCGAGCAGGGTTTCGCGGTCGTCGACGAGGAGCGCGAGGAGGGTGTCCGCTCGGCGGCCGCACCGCTGCGCGACCGCACCGGGAGGGTGATCGCCGCGCTCAACGTCTCGGCCAACGCGGCCCGGGTCCCGCTGGCGGAGTTGCGGGGCGCGTACGTTCCGGAGGTGGTCCGGACCGCGGAGGTGATCACCCGGGACATGGGGTTCTTCATCTCCCGGTAGGACCCCACCCTCTCCAGGACCCACCACGAACGGATCGTGTTCGGGGGCTTGTCATCCCCTGACCTCGTCGGCATCCTGAACCCCGCCAATCGCGCACAAGTGTGCGACCGACGAACAAAGGGGTTCCGGTGTCCAAGGCGGCTGACTGCCTCAAGGCGGCGTTCACCACGAAGCTCTACCTCAGCGTGCTGGGGGCGATCGTGCTCGGCGGGGCGCTGGGGCTGCTGTTTCCCGGCGCCGGCGCCTCGCTGCAGCCCCTGGGCGACGGCTTCATAGCCCTCATCAAGATGATCGTCGGGCCCGTGATCTTCTGCACGATCGTCACGGGCGTGGCCTCGGCCGGGAAACTGAGCAGCGTCGGACGGATCGGCGGGAAGGCGCTCGTCTACTTCGAGGTCGTCACGACCATCGCCCTGATCATGGGGATCGTCGTGATGAACCTGTTCAGGCCCGGCGCCGGCGTGCACGCCTCGGTCGGCGACGCCGTCGTCACCGGTCCGGCGGCCGACTACGTCCAGCAGGGGGAGCACCAGCACTGGTACGACTTCATCGTCAACATCATCCCGGAGAGCTTCGTCGGCGCCTTCGTGGACGGCAACGTCCTGCAGATCCTGCTCGTCTCGGTCCTCTTCGCGATCGCCGTGAGCATCCTCGGCCGGCGGGGCGCCCCCCTCGTCCGCGGTGTGGAACTGGTGGGCGAGGCGGTGTTCGTCATCATCCGCCTGATCATGTACCTCGCTCCGGTCGGCGCCTTCGGGGCGATGGCGTACACGACCGGCAAGTTCGGGCTGGACGCCCTGCGCAGCCTCGGCGTCTTCGTCGTGGAGTTCTGGCTGACCGGGCTGCTCTTCGTGCTCCTGGTGCTCGGCGTCGT
The DNA here is from genome assembly GCF_040605995.1 of Streptomyces sp. NPDC005492. Lineage (NCBI taxonomy): Bacteria > Bacillati > Actinomycetota > Actinomycetes > Kitasatosporales > Streptomycetaceae > Streptomyces > Streptomyces sp. NPDC005492. Next base: position 10,994 of record NZ_JBEXDX010000016.1, on the reverse strand, counting down.
GGCGCGGCTGTGCGGCATCCGGGTCCTGCGGCTGTACCGCTATTTCAAGGACGAACTCCTGATCACCCTCGGCACCGCCAACTACGAGGCGGTCATGCCCCAGTTGATGAGGAAGCTGGAGCACCTGGGCTGTCCCAAGCGCGTCGTCGGCCTGGTCGTTCCCTCCGGATACGCGTTCAACTCCGACGGAATCTGCCTCTATCTGGGCTTCGCCGGTCTCTACATCGCGCAGGCGTACGACATCAGTCTCTCGATCGCGCAGCAGCTCGGGCTGCTCGCGGTCTTTCTGCTCACCTCCAAGGGCGGTGCGGGAATCGCCGGCGCGGGCTTCGTCATCCTCGCCGCCTCCCTGTCGAGCACCGACGCGGTTCCGGTGGCCGGCATCATGCTGATCTTCGGCGTCGACAGGTTCCTCTCCACGGGCCGGGGCCTGGTGAGCCTGTGCGGCCAGATGCTCGGCAGCATCGTCGTCAGCAGGTGGGAGGGTGTCTTCGATCTCACGCGCGCCACGTCGGTGCTCGCCGACCCCGGACCGGAGGCCGTCGCGGCCCTGCGCGGCGCACCGGCACACGAGGACGAGGCGAAGCCGGACGTCGCGGTGGCGTAGGCCCGCACGGACCGGGGGCAGGGGCCCAGGGCCTGTCCGCAAAGTCCCGTCTGCCGCGCGACGCCCGGCACGCCGGGAGCACGCACCGGACCCGGGCCCTCCCCGGCCCCCCGCCCGTCACCCCGTGGGCCGCCTTCCGGCCGCCTCCCCCGTCACCTCGCCCGCCAGCGCCGCCAGGTCCGGGTCGGTGAGCAGGCGGCCCTCGCGGGTCATGATCTCGCGGGCCCGCCGCAGCACCTCGTCGATCTGGGCGGTGGTGGTGTCGACACCCAGTGCGGCCAGCTTGTCGGCGAGTGTGTAGGGGCCGCTGTCGGGTGTGAAGGGGACCTTGCGTTCGTTGCCGACGAGCGTGGGTTCCAGGCAGTTGTGGAGCAGTGGGTCGACCGCCGTCTCCTGGGTGATGAGGTCCATACCTCCCCAGGAGAAGGCGCTGGTGCCGGTCACGGGGTGGTTCCAGGCCAGGTGATAGCCCGTCAGTTCCTCGCCCGCGCGCGCCAGTTCGGTCAGCCGCTCGGTACTGATCCCGGTGCGTACGCCGTACAGCGCCTCGAAGGCCAGTGCCGTCGCCGCCAGGTCGGCGTTGCCGGGGCCGCCGCAGTACCCGTTGACGGACAGCTCGACGACGTCGGCGCCGGCCCGGACGGCGCCGACCGCGCAGCCGACGGCCAGCCCGAAGGTGTTGTGCGGGTGCAGGCCGACCTCGACCCCGGGGGCGAGTTCCTTCGTGCGGGCGACCAGATGCCCGTACGCCTCGGGGCTCATGGCGCCGGGGCCGTCGAAGAGGGTGAGCTCGGTGGCGCCCGCACCGGTGAGGTCGGCCACCGACTCCTCAAGGACCTCGTCGGTGAGGTACGACACCATCAGCATCGGTACGACGGCGTCCAGGTCCCGGGAGCGGGCGTGCCGGATCAGCGGGACGGCGCGGGCGAGCACGTCGGCACGGCTGCGCGGCGTCTGGGGTGTGCGCCAGTCCGCGCCCCGCCAGGCCTGCTGGTAGACGGCCGGGTTGTAGATCTGGGACGCCTCGTCCAGGCCCTGCACCCAGATCTGTACGGCGTCGTAGCCCGCGTCGGCGGCGCGGTCGATGTCCTGCGTGGTGCGCAGCAGCGGCAGCACCGCCCGGCAGTCGGCGTTCTCGCCCTTGATGACCTCGACCTCGGCGCGCAGCGCCTTGTCGTCCCGTCCGGCGAGGCCCGCCGTGACGACCTCGCGGACGCCCGCGCCGACGAGGCGGCGCAGATACGCCTCCTTCGCCTCGGTGGACGCGACGACGCCGGGCAGGGTCTCGACCGACCGCAGGGTGGCGTCACGCAGCCGTACGGTTTCCGGCATCGGCCCGCGCACGTCCGGGTCGCGGGTGAGCGGGCTCACCGACCAGTGGCCCGGTTCGTAGGCGCCCGGCGCGCGCTTGGCGGCCAGTTCGGCCCGGAAACGGGCGATCTCTTCGTCGGTGAACACTGCCGGCTTGTCCATGGGTCCCTCCGGGTGCAGGTATCGGGCCGATCCCTATGAGTGTGCATCCAAGCATTCTGTCGACACTCATGCAATAAAATCGCGCCTGATCTGCAAATTCCCTGCCTCCTGTTTACTTTCTGTCGACACTAATCGAAACTGTCGGCAGTATGGACATCGGATTCGACCGAGGGAGACCACCGTGACCCACGATGTGCCCGCTGTGCGGCCCGGCCGCCTGGCCGGGCGGACCGCCGTCATCAGCGGCGCCGGAAGCGTCGGTCCCGGCTGGGGCAACGGCCGGGCCACCGCGGTGATCTTCGCCCGCGAGGGCGCCACCGTGTTGCTGACCGACCGCGACAAGGACGCGCTGGAGGTCACCGCCCAGCAGATCCGCGAGGAGGGCGGAACCGCCCACACGCAGCTGCTCGACGTGACCGAACCGGCCGCCGTCCAGGCGTACTTCGAGGAGGCGGAGCGGCAGACGGGCCGGATCGACATCCTGGTCAACAACGTCGGCGGCTCACGCGCGGGCGGGGCGGCCGAACTCTCCCTGGAGGACTGGGACAGCCAGCTGCGGACCAACCTCACCACCGCCTTCCTCGCCTGCAAGCACGTCATCCCGGTCATGCGGCGGGGCGGCGGCGGCTCGATCGTCAACACCGCGTCGGCGTCCGGGCTGCGCTGGACCGGTGCCGCCCAGGTGGGATACGCGGCGGCCAAGGCGGCGGTCATCCAGCTGTCCCGGGTGAGCGCCGTGCAGTACGCGCCGTACGGCATCCGCGTGAACACCGTCGTCCCCGGTCAACTGCACACCCCGATGGTCGAGGCTCGCCTCGCGGGCCAGCGCGCGGGCGGGGACGTACAGAAGCTGCTGGCGCAGCGGCAGGCCCGGATCCCGCTCGGCTTCATGGGCGACGGCCGCGACACGGCGTACGCGGCGCTCTTCCTCGCCTCCGACGAGGCCCGCTTCGTCACCGGTACGGAGATCGTCGTCGACGGCGGAATGACGGCCCGCTGTGACTGAGCCCGCCATTCGCGACACCGCGTCGGCGCCGTCCCCCGGCTGCCCGCCGCCCCATCCGGCGCCGAGAAAACCGGCCCTGGCGCTGCCGCCCGGCAGCTGCGACGCGCACTGTCATGTCTTTGGCCCGGCCGAGATCTTCCCGTACGCGGCGCGGCGCACGTTCACCCCGCTCGACGCGCCCAAGGAACAGCTCGCTCAGGTGCGCGCCCACCTCGGCCTGTCCCGGGCCGTGCTCGTCCAGTCCTCCTGCCACGGCTTCGACCACCGGGTGCTGCTCGACGCCCTGGCGGCGGGCGGCGGCCGGCTGCGCGGGGTCGCGCTGGTCGGCGAGTCGACCACCCGGGCCGAGATCGAGGAGCTGCACCGCGCCGGAGTCCGGGGCTTCCGGCTCAACTTCCTGCCGCACCTGCGCACCGCGCCGACCCGCGAGGAGATCGACTCCGTGCTGGAGCGCGTGGACGGTCTCGGCTGGGCCGCCGAGATCCACGTCGCCGGCCGGGAGGTGGCCCACTACGAGCCCCTCATCCGCGCGCTCCCGGGCCGGGTGGTGATCGACCATCTCGGCCGGGTGGACATCACGGAAGGGCCCCGCAACCCCGCCCTGCGCAGTCTGCGCGCCCTGCTCGACACGGGCGACGTCTGGCTCAAGGTGAGCGGTGTGGACCGGGTGTCCCGGCAGGGCCCGCCGTACGCCGACGCCGTGGCGCTGGCCGCGTCGCTGGTGGCGTACGCGCCGGAGCGGGTGGTGTGGGGCACCGACTATCCGCATGTGAACATCGAGGGCGCCGCCCCGGACGACGGCCTGCTGGTGGACCTGCTGGCCGGCATCGCCCCCGATCCCGGCCGGCTGCGCCTGCTGATGGTCGACAACCCGGCGGACCTCTTCGACTTCCCGCACGACGAGTTCCCGCACGACCTGCGAGTGGAGCAGACATGACCGACTTCGACGGCGCCTTCCTCCCCAGGGGCGCCCACGACTACGAGGAGGCCCGGCTCGGCGCGGTCTGGAACGAGCGCAAGCCCGACCGCCACCCCGACGCCATCCTGATCGCCGCGAGCGACCGGGACGTCCAGGAGGGCGTGCGCCATGCCGCCGCCCGGGACATGCCGGTCTCCATCCGCTCCGGCGGGCACAGCTGGATCGGCAACGGGGTGCGCGACGGCGGTCTGCTGATCGACCTCTCCGCCCTGGACGAGGTCACCGTCGACGCCCCAGACCGCCGCGCCACCGTCCGCCCGGCCGTCCAGGGCACCCGCCTGAACGCACTGCTCGCCGCCGAGGGCCTGGTCTTCCCCAGCGGCCACTGCCCCTCCGTGGGCGTGGGCGGCTTCCTGATCGGCGGCGGCTACGGCTGGAACTCCCGCGCCCTCGGCCCGGCCTGTTTCAGCGTGGAGGCGGTCGACGCCGTCCTGGCCGACGGCACTCTGGTGCACGCCACCGACGAGACCCACCCCGGCCTGATGTGGGCCCTGCGCGGCTCGGGGCCCGGGTTCTTCGCCGTGGTGACCCGCTTCCACCTGAGGGTGTATCCGGCCTACGACCAGATCCTGCGCAGCGCGTACACCTTCCCCCGCGAGATGCGCGACGAGGTGCTGGCCTGGACGTACGACACCGTGCCGGACATCTCGACCTCGCTGGAGATGTCGGCGAAAGTCGCCTTCACGCCGGGCGTGGAGCGGCAGACCACGATGATCACCGCCGCCGCCTTCTGCACCCCCGACGAGGGCCCCGGGATGCTGGATCCGCTGGAGAAGGCCCCCTTCCTGCACCACGCCCTGCGCAGGGTCGAGCGGGTGCCGTCGACCCTGGACGACCTGTACGCCCTCTCCGACGGGCTGACCCCGAAGGGCAACCGGTACGCCGTGGACGGGGTGTGGACCGACGCCCCGGTGGCGCAGGTGCTGGACGCCGGCCGGGAGGTGCTGGACGGGCTGCCCAACCGGGAGAGCTTCCTGCTGTGGATGCTCTGGGGCGGGCAGCCGACCCGCGAGGACGCCTGCTGGTCCACGCAGTCGCGGCTGTACTTCTCGCCGAACGCCGTGTGGCACGACCCCGCCGACGACCTGCGGGCCGAGTCGTGGGCCCACGACTCGCTGCGAGCCATGGCCCCGGTCGCCCACGGCACCCAGTTCGCCGACGCCAATCCGGCCGACCGGCCCGACCACGGGCTCCAGCCGGAGCAGGCGGCGCGGCTGGAACAGCTGCGGCACAGCTACGACCCGCAGGGGCTGTTCCGTACGTACCTGTCGCCCGCCGAGTCCACGACGGCCCTCGCGCTGCACCGGCGTCGCATGACCGGCCGTTAGTGTCGACAGAGATGCCTAAATGGTGCTTCGTAACCTCTTGACCCCTCAAGAGTGTCGACAGTACCGTCGCGATATCTGCACCACCGGAGGAGACACCGTGTCCAGGCCGACCGATCCGAACCCTGCCCAGGTTATGCGGGGAGCCGTCATCCGCCGAGGCGAGGACCCCTATGAGGCCGCCCGCCTCGACGCGGTGTGGAACGAGCGCAAGCCGGCCCGGTTCCCCGACGTCATCGTCATCGCCGAGGACGAGCAGGACGTGGCCTCGGCCGTACGGCTCGCCCGCGCCGAGGGACTGCGCGTCTCCGTCCGCTCCGGGGGACACAGCTGGGTCGGCAACGGGGTACGGGACGGCGGCCTGCTGATCGACCTCTCGCACCTGCGGGAGATCACCGTCGACCCGGCCGCCCGCACCGCCGCCGTGCAGCCGTCCGCCAAGGGCCCGGCGATCCAGCGGGCGCTGGCCCCGCACGGGCTGTTCTTCCCCACCGGCCACGCGCCGACCGTCGGCATCGGCGGTTTCATCCTCGGCGGCGGCTACGGCTGGAACTCGCGCCACCTGGGGCCTGCCTGTCTGAGCATCCGGGCGATCGACGTGGTCCTCGCGGACGGCACGCTGGTGCACGCCACCGACGAGACGCACCCCGACCTGCTGTGGGCGGCGCGGGGCAGCGGCCCCGGCTTCTTCGGCATCGTCACCCGCTTCCACCTGGACGTGCACGAGCGCCCCACCTCGATCGTGCGCACGGTGCACAGCTACCCCCTCGAACTGCGTGACGAGGTGCTGGCCTGGACGTACGACATTCTGGAGACGCTGCCCACCAACGTGGAGTTCTCCGCCAAGGTCGGCTTCACGCCGGGTCTCGGCACCCGGACCGTCTCCATGACCGCCACCGCCTTCTGCACCCACGAGCACGGGCCCGAAGCGCTGGCTCCGCTGGAGGCCGCGCCCTTCCGCGACAAGGCCCTGCGGGCGGTGGTCGGGCAGGAGACCAGCATCGAGGAGCTGTACGACATCGCGGACCGCCTCAACCCGGAGGGCCTGCGCTGGGCCGTGGACGGCGTGTGGGCCGAGGGGCCCGCCGAGGAGATCCTCACCGCCGCCGCGCCCGTCCTGGACACCATCCCGGGCGGTGCCGGCTTCGTGCTGTGGATGCTGTGGGGCCACTACCCGCCGCGCCCCGACGCCTGCTGGTCGGCCCAGGCCAAGGCCTATCTCTCGCCCAACGCGGGCTGGAGCGACCCGGCCGAGGACCTGCCCCACGAGAACTGGGTGCACGGCTCCCTGGCCGCCGTACAGCACCTCTCCAAGGGGCTGCAGTTCTCCGACAACAACGTGGCCGACCGCTTCGACCTCGGCCTCAGTGCCGAGCACGCGCGGCGGCTGGAGAAGATCCGCCGCGTCCACGACCCCGACGGGCTCTTCCGGACCTATATGACCCCGGCCGAGTCCACCACCGCCTACGCCACCGCCCTCCGCTCGCACGTCTCGTAAGCAAGGCCACCCCGACTCGCAGAGCCGCATCCGTGCAAAGGAGCACACCCTGATGTCGAAGAGCACGAGAAGCCCATGGGGCCGCCTCTCCGTCGCCGTCGTGACGCTCGTCGTCGCCGCCCCGCTGGCCGCCTGCGGCTCGGGAGCCGCCGAGACCACCACCAGCGACGGCACCCCGAAGATCACTGTCCTGCGCTCCAACGGCGCACTCTTCGAGCCGCTGTACATCGCCCAGCAGCAGGGCTACTTCAAGGACGCGGGTCTCGACGTCACCATCAAGACGGGCGCCCAGGACACCTCGCAGAACGCGCCGTCCGTCCTCAACGGCGAGGCCCAGTTCGCCATGACGGACAGCTCCGGCTTCCTCAAGGGCGCCGCGAAGAACATGCCGATCCGGATCGCCACCGGCCTGGTGTCCGCCACCACGAAGACCGAACCCACCGACGGCCTGCTGGTGAAGAAAGGCAGCTCCATCACGTCCTTCTCCGACCTGGAGGGCAAGACCGTCGGACTGTCGGCGCTGGGCGGCACCATCCAGTTCATCGTGGAGTACCTGGTCGAGAAGGACGGCGGCGATCCGAGCAAGGTCAAGTTCGTCTCCCTGCCGACGACCTCCCTCAACGACGCCGCCGGCAGCGGCAAGACCGACGCCGTCTACTCCTTCGGCGCCTTCTACGCGGCCGGCAAGCAGGCCGGGCTCACGTCCATCGGCAGCGGGATGAACGACCTGCCCGGCATCACCCAGGGCGTGCTCTTCGCCAGCGAGAAGTACCTGTCCGCCAACCCGGGGACGGCGAAGAAGTTCATCGACGCCGTCGCCAAGGCGCTCACGTACGCCGACGCCCACCCGGACGCGGTAAGAGCGGTCGACAAGAAGTACACACAGCTGTCCGCCGACTACATCGAGAAGGCGCCGGCCACGTACTACGACAAGGACGTCAACACCACGGTCATGCGGACCGTCATCACGAAGATGCACGACTACGGCCTGCTCACGAGCGAGCCGAAGGACAGTGCCATCTACTGGGACAAGGCCCCGACCGTCACGTCCGGCAGCTGAGGCGGCGAACGAAACCATGACCACTCCGACAACGGGCCGGGACCCGGCCCCGCCCCGGACCCCGAAGGAGCCCCAGCCGCCCGCTCGGCGCGCCGGGACCGGGCGGGCCCGCGGGCCCGGCGGCCCGGGGCGCCGCGGGATCCTCCTGCTCCAACTGGCCGCCGTACTCGCCGTCCTCGGAATCTGGGGGGCACTCGCCGCCGCGGGCTCCGTCAGCGCCACGGCGCTGCCCGGCCCCGGGGCGGTATTCGCGAAGTTCCCCGAGCTGTTCGGCAGCGACGTGTACTGGCAGGCGGTGAGCGACACTCTGCGCGGAGCCGTGACGGGCTTCGTCGCGGCCGCCGTGATCGGCATCCCGCTGGGGCTGGTCACGGGCACGTACGCGGCCGCCGAGCGGTCGTCCCGGCTGCTGGTGGACATCCTGCGGTCGTTCCCGGTCATCGCGCTGCTGCCGGTGTTCCTGCTGGTCCTGGGGTCGACGCCGTCGATGAAGGCCATGGTCGTCTTCATCGCCTGTGTCTTCCCGGTCTTCCTGCAGGCGCAGTACGGGGCCCAGGCCGTGACATCGATGATCGCGGAGACCGTGGACAGCTACCGGATCCCCCGGCACCTGCGCTTCCGCAAGGTGGTCCTGCCCAGCGCCACCCCCTCGATCATGACCGGGCTCCGGCTGGCGGCGACGACCTCCGTGCTCGTGGCGATCGGCGTCGAGGTGCTCACCACGCTGCCCGGCATCGGCCACGAGGTCGTCCAGGCCCAGCAGGGCGGCGCGTCGGCGCAGGCGTACGCGTACATCCTCACCGCGGGCACGATCGGCTACTCGATCAACCTGCTGTCCCAGTTCGCCGAGCGACGTCTGCTGCGCTGGCGTCCGCCGGCGCACACCGACTGAGGCGGGGAGGAGCATCATGTTCTCGAAACCTTCAAGCGCCTTCTGGAAGTCGCTGCTCGTCCAGCTGTGGCTGCCGGTCCTGGTCGTGGCCGTCCTCCTGCTGGCCACCGCGGGCAGCACCAGCTTCTACTTCCCGCCGGCCACCGACGTGCTCGCCACCCTGTGGCGGGAGCTCGCCCACGACGGGCTGCTGGACGACCTGTTCTTCTCCCTGCGCAACATCGCCCTGGGCCTCGCCATCGCCACCGTGGTCGGAGTGGGCGCCGGACTGGTCATCGGAGAGGTCGGGCTGCTGCGGCAGGCGACCGCCCCGCTGCTGGACTTCGCCCGCGCGACCCCGACAGTGGCGTTCGTCCCCGTCATCATCCTGACCCTCGGCATCGGCTCGGGGCCCAAGATCTTCCTGATCGCCCTCGGCTCGATGTGGCCGATCCTCCTCAACACCATCAGCGGCGTGCACGGCATCAACCCCGCCGTGCACGAGACCGCCCACAGCTACCGCATCCCCTGGCGGCTGCGGCTGCTCAAGGTCGTCCTGCCCGGAGCCCTGCCGCAGATCTTCGCCGGCATCCGCGTCGCCCTCTCCATCGCGGTGGTCCTCATGGTCGTCAGCGAGATCTACGGATCCCCGGTGGGCCTCGGCAACTTCATCCTGCAGAGCGGTTCCAGCTTCGCCGTCCCCGAGACCTGGGCCGGCACCGTTCTGATCGGCATCCTCGGCTACGGCCTGAGCGTGCTCCTCCTGGCGGCCGAGTACGCGCTGCTCGGCTGGTACCACCAGCGTCCGCCCCGCACCCGGCGGACCGACAAGTCCCGGAACGAGGTCAAGACGTCATGCAGCGACATGTGAAGCCCGGCGGATCCAGCCTGATCGTGGAGGACGTCTGCAAGACGTTCGGCCACGGCGCGGACGAGCACCGGGTGATCGAGGGCCTGTCGCTCCGGGTCGACCCAGGCGAGTTCGTGTGCGTCGTCGGCCCGTCCGGCGCCGGCAAGACCACACTGCTGCGCTGCCTGTCCGGACTGACCCGGCCCACCTCGGGCACGATCCGGTACGGGGACAAGCCGCTCACCAAGCCGCTCGGCGACATCGCCGTGGTCTTCCAGGACTACCGCGGCTCGCTGATGCCCTGGATGCGGGTCCGGGACAACGTGGCCTTCCCGTTGGAGGGCATGGGCGTCAAGCGGGCCGAGCGCAGGCAGCGTGCCGACGAGAGCCTGGCCGCCGTAGGGCTCGCGGACGTCGGCGACAAGTACCCCTGGCAGCTGTCCGGCGGTATGCAGCAGCGCGTCGCCATCGCGCGGGGGCTCGCGTACGAGGCGCCGGTGCTGCTGATGGACGAGCCCTTCGGGTCGGTGGACGCACAGTCCCGCTTCGACCTGGAGGACCTGACGCTGTCGCTGCGCAGGACGCTCGGCATCACCGTCATCGTCGTCACCCACGACATCGACGAGGCCGTCTACCTCGGCGACCGCGTCGTCGTCCTGGGCGGCAAACCCACCACGGTCGTCGACAACCTCACCATCGACCTGGGTGCCGACCGCGACCAGATCACCACCCGGGCCGACGCCCGCTTCACGGACCTGCGCACCCGCGTCCTCACGAGGATCCGCGGCGGGCAGACGCCACCCGCGAAGACCGCCGACGGGACGACCGGTGAGGCGCCGGAGAAGCCCGCGCGGGCGGTGATCTGACCGATGGCACGCTTCGACCATGTGGGGATCTCGGTGCCCGACCTGGAGGCCGCGATCTCCTGGTACTGCGGCGCGCTCGACCTGACCGCCGCCCCGGTTTTCGCCATCCCGGGCACCGACCTGCGCGGCGTGATGCTGCTGCACGAGAGCGGTTACCGCATCGAGCTGCTGCACCGGCCCTCGGCCCGGCCGGGCCTCGCGCCGGCCAGCGCCCTGGACGCGGCGGGCACCCTGGGCTTCGGCCACATGTGCCTGTGCGTCGACGACGTGGACGGCGAGTTCGCCCGGCTGACCGAGGCCGGGGCGACGGTCCGCATGCCCCCGCAGGCCGCGCCCCGCCCCGGCGCCCGGATGGCATTCGTGGCCGACCCGTACGGCAACCTGATCGAGCTGATCGACCGCAAGTGACACCCTGTCCGTCCCCGCGAAGCCGAGTTCCCCGCACCCCCTTCGAGGAGG